>JAGGAE010000090.1 GCA_017889725.1 Bacillota bacterium
TAAGGCAATAAAAACTTTATAATGGAGCCGCTTGATGTACGGTGGCAGGACGAAATTCTGTCACGAAGTTGGCAAGCATAGCTTAGGTAAACACAAATAGTAATGTGTTTCTATGCTATGCTTTTATTTTTTCCCAAAGGAGGGGGAAGGGGGGGCAGTGCAAAGGAGAATGAAAAGGCAGATTCGGTAATTTAGAAGTTACCGATGTTATCAAATGAATGATTGGTGTTTGCGAGAACTTTTTATCCTATAAAAATAATAAAGAGGAAGTGAATAAGTGATGAAACTGAACTTGGGAACGATGTTTATACCGGGTTCAAATGTAAAAAGTGTTGGCAATAAAAGATGGATTATTCTTAGCTTGTTATTCTTTGCTACTGCGCTAAACTATATTGACCGACAGGTTATCGGTCTGTTGAAACCGACGATTGCGGAGGAGTTGCATTGGTCGGAGATGGATTACGCCAACATCGTTTTTTATTTTCAACTGGCCTATTCTATCGGTTATGTAACAGTTGGCCGCTTCATGGACGTGGTTGGTAACAAAAAGGGGTTTTTTGCCTGTGTTGGGGTATGGTCCATTGCTTGTGCCGTACATGGCCTGGTCCGCACGGTCAGTGGATTTAGTGCGGCTCGCTTCTTCCTGGGACTAGCTGAGCCAGGAAATTTCACAGGGTGTCTTAAAGGGGCTAGCATGTGGTTTCCGAAGTCAGAGCGTGCCTTTGCCATCGGAATCTATAATTCCGGTACGAATGTAGGTGCGATGTTAGCGCCGTTTTTGATTCCATGGATAACGATTGTGTGGGGTTGGCAATGGGCCTTCTACATCACCGGTGGATTAGGCTTTATCTGGCTCATTGCTTGGGCGCTCTACTACCATAACGTGAATGATTATCCGGGCTTGACAACGGAGGAGAAAACATACATTCAGAGCGATGGTCCAGAACCCAAAGTGGAAAAAGTCCCGTACTCAAAGATTCTGCGTTTGCGCACGACCTGGGCCTTTGGAATCGGTAATCTGATGCCAATGACTATTTTTTGGTTTTACTTATTCTGGCTACCGGACTTTTTGGCAAAGACACACGGTATTAAGCTAATGGAACTTGGATTTCCTTTAATGGCCATTTATCTGGCGGCGAGTGTCGGCAGCTTGATTGGCGGCGGAATCTCTTCGAGTTTTATTGCGCGTGGCATGAAGGTGTTGAAAGCCAGAAAAATTGCTATGTTGATTTCGATACTATTTATTCTTCCGATTATGTTTGCGCCTTCGGTGAGCAGTCTGTGGGGTTGTACCGCTATTATTTGCGTGGTAGTTGGCTCACATCAGGGCTGGACTGCTAATATGTGGTCGCTGGTCACTGATTCGTTGCCGGAACGCGTTGTTGGTTCGGTGTACGGTATTGCTGGCTTTCTTGGATCGGTTGCTGGGATGGGCATGGCTAAGACTGTTGGCTATGTTCTACAAATGACGGGCAGCTATTATTCACTGTTCCTCGGTATTCCAGCCGTCTATTGCATTTCTCTACTCATATTGCATCTGTTTATGCCGTCAGAGCCTGAGAAGATATGAGGACAGCGTCCCAATTTCATAGGGTATATTGCTTCGATAGACGGAGCTATCCAGGATGGAAGTGGCTTCTTGAGAATGATTGAAAACAGAATGTTTTGAAAAGAAAAAATATCTTGACGGTTTCAAATTTTTAGAGGTATTATAAAAGGAGAAAATTAGAAATTTACTCAACTGAGTCGCTTGGATTACGATAGCGGGACGAACTCTCGTTATTAAGTTATCAAGCCTAGCTCATTTGAATACAACGAGTTTCGTTGTGTTTAATTGGGCTAGGCTTTTTATTTTTATCAAAAGGCATGTAGGGAGGGGTAGCACGAGACAGTGAGGTAAACGGAGAAAAAGGATGGTGGTAGAGTATGTTCGTGGTTAAGGCGAACGAAGGGACGGAGTATCAGGCGTTAAACCACTTTAATATGTGGGGGACCCGTAAAATTGGAGCGCCTGAAGGGGCGAAAAACATCACGGTATCCATTTCGGAATTTCTCCCCAATGGCGGGGCGACGATGTCAGCCTCTGAAAAGGAAAGGGTTTACTTTTGTTTACGTGGTGAGGTTAGCATTGGTGATGAACAAGGCAATCACTATCTTTTGAAAGAAAATGACATGATTTATATTCCGCCAGGTGAAAAGAGAGACATGGCGGTACAGGGGCTGGTTGCCGCGAGAGTATTGGTTATGGTTATTAACGGGTAAACGTGAAGGAGGAAACCATGAAGATTAACGATGTGAAAAAAATAGCCTTATTTGGTGCAGGTACCATGGGACCGGGATTAGCGCAGGTATTTGCCCTTGCTGGATTTCAAGTGGCGATGTATTCAAGAAAGCAGGAGACACTGGATAAAGCGCTGTCAGTAATAAAAACAAATTTAACCACATTAGTGCAAAAAGGAGCACTTCCGCCTTCTGCTTCGGTGGAACAAATGCTGGCGAGGATTATTCCGACCCAATCTATTGAAGAGGCCGGTAAAGAGGCTGATTTCGTGATAGAAAGCATTATTGAGAAGTTAGACGAGAAAAAGAAGCTGTATGAATCGTTAGATGAAATTTGCCCGGAAAGAACGATATTTACCAGTAATACTTCTTATCTTAATATCTTTAAGGTTATGCCGGAGCGGAGGCTGGGAAAAACGGCAATTGCCCACTGGTTTGCCCCTCCGCATGTGATTCCTCTGGTGGAAGTGGTTAAGGGTGAAAAGACAAACCAGGAAACCGTTACTTTTATTGTCGACCTGCTGAAGAGTGTCAATAAAGTGCCGATTGTTATGGAGAAATTTGTACCGGGATTTTGTATTAACAGGCTATTACGCATTATTGGCCGGGAAGTATTTTTCCAATTGGACAACGGTTACATAACAGCCGATCAACTGGATTTAGCAGTCAAAGCCAGCATTATTCCCCGTGCCATGGTGCTTGGTTTTGTACAGAGATATGATTTTACCGGCCTGGATCTCAGTGAGCGAAACCTGCAGAACGAAGGCTTCCTCGAACCGCCTATTGATAATGCTCCCAAAAGCTTGGTTGAGAGAGTGGCGCGGGGTGAGCTGGGGGTTAAGAGCGGCAAGGGATTTTATGATTATAGCGACCGCAAGCTGGAAGATATCCTGAAAGACCGGGATGAAAAACTCATGGATGTGTTTGAGAATGTGAAAGACCTAATATATAAGCGTATTTAGATAGGGAGAAATCGCGATGGACTACGATAAGGTTGTAACAACTACGGCTTGGTCACCCGGCCCGGGCTGCCATGGAGGCTGCGGAGTTAAGCTGTTTATAAAAGACGGCAAAGTTGTCAAAGTCGAAGGGGATGAATCGCATCCGTTTAGTCAAGGGAGAGCGTGTCCCCGGTTATTGGCATTAACGCAGTATATGTATCATCCCGACCGTATCACCCATCCCCTCAAAAGGGTTGGGGAGCGGGGGGAAGGCAAGTTTGAGCGGATTACCTGGGAGGAAGCCTTAGATACGATTGAAACGAAGCTAGGCAAAATCAAGGAAGAATATGGCCCGGAATCGGTACTGTTTTGTCAGGGAACCGGCCGGGACATAGGCGGACCTATCTCCTTTCTGGCTTAGAGACTACGCAGTCCTGGATGCGGCCCAGTTTTCCGAGAAACGGTATGATGATCCGGAGTATCAGGTTCCCGAAGTGATTATCGTGTGGGCTCAAAATCCTATGCCGGGTTGCCCGGATGGTTTCTTTGGTCACTGGATTGTCGACTGTATGAAGCGTGGTTCAAAACTTATCGTTGTGGACCCCAGATGGACGTGGTTTTCTTCACGGGCGGAGAAGTTTCTGCAGATTCGGCCGGGCACCGATGGTGCGCTGGCAATGGCCATGATTCATGTGATTATCGAAGAAGAGCTCTATGACAAGGAGTTTGTCGAAAAGTGGACCGTAGGGCTTGACGAGCTTAAAGCAAGGGCGACCGAATATACGCCGGAGAAAGTGTCGGAAGTTCGTCGAAAAGTGGACTGTAGGGCTTGATGAGCTTAAAGCAAGGGCGGCCGAATATACGCCGGAGAAAGTGTCGGAAATCACTTGGATTCCTAAAGACGACATTATCGAAGCCGCCAGGCTCTATGCCAAGGCAAAACCTGCGGCTATTCACTGGGGCGTGCCCATTGACCAAAGCCCGGAAGGTTCGACGGTGGCTCAGGCGATTTCCCATCTATGGTGCCTAACCGGTAATTTGGATGTTCCCGGTGGAAACATCATTGCAAAACCGGCCTATGGTGTTACAACCTATCCTTTCTCCACGCAGGAAATGCATGAACTGTACGGGGAGGAGTTCGTCAAGCGTTTAAATGATAAGCGCATAGGGGCAAAAGAATTCCCCATGGTCCGGAATTTCCGGGGCTGGGCGCAGCCCGATATAGCGGTAAAGCAGATGCTGAC
>JAGGAE010000036.1 GCA_017889725.1 Bacillota bacterium
TTTAGTAGAATAATTGTTTTTTGCTATACGATACGCCGTATAGACCGAGCCAAAAGCTCCTGCCGCCAGTAAAACATATTGCAGTATTTGAATAGTCCCTGTACTCACTAATGCTGCCGATTGGTTGGATACTCCCATACCGGCCGCAGCCATACCGGTATAAAGAATGGCTTTGCCCTCCGCCAGCAGGTGAAAAAGGTTATGGGCCATATGACCGGCTAAATCCAACGGGATTAAAGAATAGCCAAAGCGGGCAAAGTTTTTATTCACCGATTCCTCATTACTCCGCGAAGCCTGCCAACTACTCATATATAGCAACGCTACCGGAATTGCCATAGCTACCAGAAAAGTTACCGTAAAGGTTACGGCGTACTGATGTGTTCCCAGAATCATTTCCAACCATGCCTGAGCCTTCTCCCAAATTGCCAGCATGGTAATATTTTGAACAAACACGATTCCCATAATTACAATCGCCAAGAAAGATTCCTCGTATTTCGGATTCCGGATAAACCAAAGTTCTTTGGAAGGCATTCGGGCTGCAATGGTAATAGAATCATTGGGGCAATTCTTTACACAATACCCACAAAGATTGCAGCGAGCATTATTATCCATCGCTTTCGGGAATTCAAACATGGGACATCCCGGAGCCTTGTCTCCGCCACGATAGCAGGCCATAACCGTACATCTGCTACACTTTTCAGCGGTTCCACGAAGTTCAACCGCTCCGGCCCGGGAGTAATTACCCGCGACCCCTCCCAAAAAGCATAAATACCGGCACCACGTACGACGTTCAAAAAATGCACCAGCCGTAATCACTCCTGTAGCAATAATCATCATCATTACTCCCGAACCCAACGGAGATTCGACAATACCAAATACATGATCGCCCCAGGTTATCAAAATAAAGAAAATATCAATAATCCAAATTCCATACTTTTTCAAAAAATTTGGTACCGGCCGGTTATTCCCAACAACTTTTTGAATAAAATCACTTACCGTAGCAAAAGGGCAAATAGCACACCAGAACCGGCCAAACATTAAAAACACAAGCGGGATCAGCGGCCACCACAATATCCAGGTTAATGCAGTTCCGAAATTTTGATGGGCGCTGGCAGGACCAAAAAACAGTTCATAGGTAATAAACGCAAAAACAATCAACACCGGAATTTGAAATACACCTGGGTACCATTTACTTTTGAGTACGGCTTTCAACAGCGTATTTCCCTTTTCTTTTTTTACTTGCATCTATTTCACCTCTTTTAGCAAACGTGAATATTTCATAATACCGGCGGCTACTATAACAACTGCAATAATTCCACTAAACCCATACAAGATCGTCCAGGGCTCTCTCGTTTCGACGGCCTTGCTCCCCATATCATGGCCACTCATTTGTTTACTCGTCATGTTTCCCATATCATGACCGCTCATTTGCTCACTTGTCGTGTTTCCCATATCATGACCGCTCATTTGCTCACTTGTCATGTTTCCCATATCATGACCGCTCATTTGCTCACTTGTCATGTTTCCCATATCATGACCGCTATGCCCACCGCTAGAAGATTGCTGCGTCATATTCTCCATATTGCACGACTCGCCCGAATTACTTTCGGCAAAAGCACCGGTTGCAAACATTCCCATCACTAAAAGGACTACTCCCGCCATACAAAACCTTTTCATTTTACCGCCCCTTTATCATTTTTCTTTTTATAATCACCCTTGCCGAAAAATCACCCCGCGCCCTCTTTCAGGGTGATTCCAGCTATAACCCATGCTCGAACTATACAGTCTTTCACACACTAGACGACAGTGCCCACACTCCAAACAACCTACATGATCAAACAAAACTTCCCCCATATCGTTTAAGCGGTAACGTTCCGCTGGACAAGCATAAAGACAGGCTTTATGGGTACAACTCTTACATTCTAAGCAGTTGACAATAATATGAGGCGTTTCATCTGCACTATCAAACTTATTGATAGCCAACCGGTCATCCATCGATAATTTTTTCATAACGCACTCCCCCCTTTGATACTATCCTTAATAAGCTGCCAAAACGAGCAATGTCGCCTTACAGATTCCAGAATTACTTTCGATATACGTCTAGCCGGACGGCCATCAACCGTAAAAATATTTTTAAAAATAGACTCCGCCATTTCGGGATAGGTTGTATATAATCCCGGCGTAGATTTCATAAAAGCGTGGACATTTTTAAAAGTTTTCATATCTTTAATCACTTGCTGTCGCAACATAACTTCATAATGCTTTAGCTCACTGGCCGAAAAATTCTCGGCTGCTATTGACTTACCGGCTGTTTCCGCCGCGAATATTCCCGACAGAATAGCATAGTCCATCCCTCTCACTGTTGCACCGCTATTGACAACCAACCCGGCTGCATCCCCCACTATCATAAATCCATCACCATATAACGTCGGCAGCATGCCAATTCCACCCTCAGGAATAAGATGCGCGGAATACTCCAGAAGCTGCCCGCCTTTGACCAGAGGTGCGATAGCCGGATGCAAGGGTAACTGCTCAATTAAATCAACCACTCTTACCTGTGAACCCTTTAAAGCCGCAGAATCTACAACTATACCTAACGATACACTTTCTTTGTTGGTATATAAGAAACCGCCCCCGGCCAACCCCTTAGTACAGCCGCCCACCATTAAACAAGCGGCCCCCTGGCCTTTCGCTAAGTTAAACCGGTCTTGAATGTCCTGCTCCGGCACGCCCACAACCATTTTTACACCTAACGCAGCGGTTTCCGTACTCACCTTTCCCGCAAATCCTGCTGCTAACAACGAGTTAGCGCCATCAGCACAAATAACTATATCAGCTTCCAATTCTTCATCCCCGGCCAAGACTCCGCAGGCTTTACCACCCTTCATAATTATTTGAGTGACACTTACACCTGTTATCACCATAGCGCCAGCTTCTTCAGCCTTCTTTCTCATCCAGTCATCCAGCTTAGAACGCAAAACAGTATAGGAGGCTGCCTGAAGCTCTTGCGAAAAAAGACTATTTACCGTAACAGCCCCTTCGTCTGTCATCAACATAAGCATCTCGCGCGCGACTTGACGTTCCAGCGGCGCGTCGTGCCATTCCCCAGGCATTAAAGCTTCCAGCGCATAAGAGTATATCCTTCCGCCGGAAACGTTCTTAGCTCCTGCTGCTTTCCCTCTTTCTATCAGTAATACCGCATACCCGGCCTTAGCCAAACGATACGCGGCAGAACAACCGGCTAGCCCAGCACCTACAACTATGACTTGAAAACGTTCATTCGACATATGAATCCTCCCTAGCAACCAGTTCTTTCTACCGGTTTTCATTATAAACAACAATTATGAATTACTTATGAATGTATTATGAAATTCTCATGATAATCCGATTCTTGCTACAACTGGAGGGCCACTTTTTTCTCTCGCCTAGGCAGTAGTTGTACTTAACTAGCCGGATGCGAAATAAAATTAAAATGGCCCCAACGTAGTAAACGTCGAGACCATTAAACGTATCAACCATCCTTCTTCTTCGGGGGCGTATTCCAGCGGCAAGGGCGCTGCACCCCGTTTACCGGAGCCTGCTTATGCTTATCACAGGGATTGACGCATAAGAGCCCGCTATAAGCACACAAAACAGGTGGCCGTTCCGGCAATTCCGGCAAAACTGCTCCGCACTTCTTACAAACTTTTTCCGTAGCAAAATTGTGCGCCTTACAGGCGGAACATTTAATAATTCGAAGCGGCGGCTTACACTTTCCGCAAAACGGATTACAGACCCAACACATCCCCTTGCTCCTTTCATATCGGTGCGACTAGTGAAAGATTCTCCACTTATAAAAGGGGAGAATCTTTCGTTTTCTTGCCCAGTACTATTTTTTGGGTGGTTCCGGCGCCGGCATATCGGCCCCACATTTTTTGCACTTGGTATTTTTCGGCGGATTAAAAGTTTTGCACGCTGGGCATTGCGTCATTAATTTGCTCAGCTCTGGTGGTCTAAAGCACATAAAAGTTCCTCCTTTATCAACCTATGTAGGCAAACTTGATTTTAGGTTTGCTGCTTCATTTCTGCCCCGCATTTTTTACATTTCGTATTCTTCGCGGGGTTAAACGCCTTACAGGCCGGGCATCTTGCCACCAGCTTACTGGCATCCGGCGGAACAAAGCCGCCCTTATCATTGGTACACACCTAGCCTTCCTCCTTTTTAGCTGCTTATTTGGAATATAATACCATGTTTGGTTTACCCGTCATTTTTTTTGCAAGTTCCTCCACCGGTCCGTAGTACATAATGCCGCTTTGGCAATGATGCACGCAAGTGGGCTTACGACCTTCGGCCACCCGCTTTTCGCAAAGATCGCACAGCGAGGTCGGCACCGGAACATAATTCCATTCCCATTTGCCGTCAGGATTGCGGCGAGGCCCGTCTTCCAGCACCTTAATTCCATACTCTCCCGGTTTTAACCCCAATTCTTTTTTACAGGCCACTTCACAAGTATGACAATTAGTACAAAACTCATAGTCAATTAATAATCCCATCTGGACTGCTTCCTCACTTTTTGGCATATCCAAAACCTCCCTTCCGGGTTACGATTTCTGTTGGTGAAAGTTGATCATTTTCCGCAGTTACCTTATAAATCTTGCAAATTGTAGATTTGTAGGGAGCGCCATAATGAGTAGGCCCATGAACTCCCATAGTAGTCAGGTTATTAATATTGCTGTCAAACACACCAAACAAGGTGGGTTCGGCTCCTTCTTTTTCCGGGAACCACCAGCCGTGTTCACCCCGCACTACTTTCGCATCCAGCCCGACATTAAATCTAACTTTTTGCTTGCAGCGACCTCTGCGGTTTTCCAGCCAAGCCCAATCCCCTTCGTTTAGCCCCAATTTTTGGGCCGTATCAGGATTAATATCCATCATAGGATCGGGATGAATTTCGCGCATCGTCGGCATCTGCCTGTGCTCGGAGTGGAAACAGCCCCACAGTCGGTTACCCGTTGTCAATATAAAAGGATATTCCCTCATAAGCTCTGGCGTCGTATATGGTCCTTCCACCGGTTCAATATGATGCGGCAGCATATCAAACCCCCACACATCAAAAAGCGGTGAAGTAAACTCATACATACCGGTCGGCGTAACAAAACCAGGCTGACCGTCCTTGCGAAGCAGGCCCTTCTCGTATTTCAGATAAGTGTAATCCCAATCCCAAAAATCATTAACCCTTTCCACCAAAGCATTGAAATCATACTCGACGCCGCCGTCTTCCTGCAGCAATTGATCCAAGTAATCCGTAATAGTATTGTACTGGTCAAACCGGTCCGGACGAATCCGCTTACCCAAATCAAGCACTATTTCTTCATCCGACTTGCACTGTTCATACAATTCGGCACCTTTGGCTATCGATCTAAGCGGTGTCCACCAAGCCCGGAAGCTGTCCCTTTCAACACTCATAGCCGCCGGCAGCACCAAATCAGCAAACGCTACTGCCGACGGAGTCATAAACAGGTCCACCACAACACAGAAAGGTACCTTTTTCATTGCCGCATATACCCTGGGTGCTTCCCCCGCCATATTGGCAATAGGATTGGTTCCCTGCAGCCACAACATCTGCACCGGGTAAGGCCGTCCGGTTTCCAGACATTCCAGCAGTTTATCGGGCGGAATAAACGGCGTGTAGCCGGATTCATGAATGGGTGATTCATACGTACCAATACGCTTTAAAAGCATTTCTTCCGAAATATACTCGATAGCGCTGCCATACTTTTTACTGCGATTATATGCATAGCGCTGGATAATGTTTCCTCCCGGCACATCAATATTGCCGGTCAACGCCATCAAATCCGTTATCGCGCTTGAGGCTTCCATTGCCGCCATTTGCATGTCAACCGCCAGACCCCACTGCACCGCCGCCGGTTTTGCTTTGGCATACATACGGGCCGCTTCTATAATCTGCTCTTTGGGAATCCACGTAATATCCGCAACTTTATCCGGCGGATATTCTTGCACCCGTTCCACCAAATCGTCGAAACCATAGGTCCAGTTTTCAACAAAATCATGGTCATAGAGATCCTCATTAATAATTACGTTCAAAAGCGCCATAGCCAGCGCCGCATCCGACCCCGGGCGAATCCTAAGCCAAATATCCGCTTTCGCAGCCAGCCAGGTCAGTGCCGGATCAATAACAATCAGCTTGGTTCCCAGCCGCATCATATCGACAATCCAGTGACCCATAAAACCGTCACCGTTGGAAACCAGCGGATTATTTCCCCATACTACAATAACTTCCGGTTTTTTCCACTCGGGATTATTTTCCCGCAAAGGATGCGTCTGCGAGCAATCACTGATCACGCAATCGCCCAACTTAATCAAATTGGCGGTCATACGAGGCTGATAGCAAGAGTCGCCGCTCAAAAATCCGAAAGATAAGTTCGGGCTGCCAAAAATTGCCCGGGTAATGACGGCAGGCTGCCACATAGAATTACGCCCAGTACCCACGAGGGTGGCGATGCTTTCCACACCATGGTTATCTTTAATCTCGTTGTACTTATTTTCGATTATGTCATAGGCTTCGTCCCAAGTAATACGCTGCCACTTGTTTTCCCCTTTTTCTCCAATCCGCTTCATCGGCCATTTCAGGCGATCTTTGTTGTATACCTGTTCAATCATATTGATACACCTGAGACACAGCCTGCCCCGATTGAACGAAGCATTCGGATCCCCCTCAACCTTTTCCAGCTTACCGTTTTTACTGTACAAAAGAACCCCGCAGCCATTATGACACCCTGGAGCCGTCCAGACAGAAGTACGCGTTACCGTATACTCCCCTTCCTGCCATCTGGCATCGGTTTTATACAGTTCCTTGTTAAACTCGTCGGACATTTTCGTCCCTCCTTCGTTGATTAACTGGAATCCACGGTCAACTCCTTAACAGTTCAATTACTCCTCCCCACCAGCAAAATAGAGTTGCTAATTACTTTTCTTAGCAACATGTATGCCAACATAAACCTAGCACGCCAAAGCAGTAACTATCCTTTTTTTTCCCCTTGACACCTCATGTATTATACTCCCAATCGTTCCATTTGAAGAAAATTTGTGTTCTTTTGAGAATCCGGCTACCGGCAGAACCATCTCTAACCCTGAAACGCCTGTATATAAACCTCCGCTTTTCTATCGTAGTCCTCGTCAAATCAGCATAAAAAAATAGGCTCCCCATGGGTGCCCAGCTTTGGCATATATTTTGCTTATGTATACATCTGCAATAAATTATTAAGGAGGCTGCATAACCTTATGTCGATCAACCGTTGGCTTATTTTAGCCGCAAGCATAGTTTGCAACCTTTGCGCAGGCTCGGCCTATGCTTGGAGCGTTTTCCAAAGCCCGTTAATGTCCCGGTTTCACTGGACACCCAGTGATGTCTCTTTAGCGTTTACCCTTTCTTTAGTGGTACTGCCGTTAGCTATGATTGGCTTTGGAAAAATTCAGGATTTGCACGGTCCAAAACGCATCATTCTTTTAGGCGGACTGCTATACGGCGGAGCCATTATCAGTACAGGTTTTGCCAGCTCGTTGGGCATGCTCTACCTTACCTATGGCCTACTAGGCGGTTTAGGGTTGGGAGCCATTTACGCCCCCGCCATCGCCAACACCGTTAAATGGTTTCCTGATAAAAAGGGTCTGGCCAGCGGCCTTATTGCCGCAGGCTTAGGCGGCGGCGCTATCATCTGGGCGCCCATAGCGACCTTGCTCATTCAAACCTATGACGTTTCAACTGCCTTCAAACTGACAGGCAGCTTATACCTGTTCATCATCGTGGCAGCCGCCAGTCTGGTTAAAGCGCCCCCTCCCGGCTATTCGCCTGTGGGCTGGACACCGCCCGTCATCAAGCAAAGCGCTTCTTTTGCCATCAATACCGATTGGAAAACCATGCTGCACCAACCTCTTTTCTACATCCTCTGGCTAATGTACGCCCTTGGCGCGATCGCCGGCCTCATGATAATGGGACATGCCGCTTCCATCGGGCAGGAAAACATTCACCTGACCACCACCACCGCCGCACTTGCGGTCAGTTTGCTGGCCATAGCAAACACTTCCGGGCGAATCTTCTGGGGATACCTCTCTGACAAATTTGGCCGTTACAACTCCTTGACAGCCATTTACTTGGTTATCTCTATTATGATGCTGATATTACCTACCATTACTACTTTTGGCTGGTTTATCGTGATTATTATGGCCGTAGGACTTTGCTTCGGCGGTTTACTCGGCATATTTCCCATTATCACCGCCGAACACTTCGGCATTGAAAACCTCGGCATGAACTACGGAATCATGTTTACGGCTTTCGGGTTAGCGGCTATCATCGGCCCGCGCCTCGCCGCCCGAGTAAAGGAACTGACCGCCGGATATACCGAAGCCTTTCTCATCTCTGCCGCTTTAAGTGCGTGCGGTATTATAATGATACTCCTCTTACGCTACCGCTCCCACCGGCAAACCTTCAACCAATAACCGTCCGCGCATAAAAAAGTGCCGTTTCCCAAAGGGAATCGGCGCTTTTTTATCAGCCATCGATACTTATATTATACTCTTTCAGCTTACGGTACAACGTTGACTTACCCATACCCACCATTTCAGCGGCGCGCGTAATATTGTTCTTGGTTTTAAACAAGGCATTCTCAATAATAATCCGTTCCATTTTTTCAATAGTGTAGACATCGTTATAATCCCCGGCGTCACCGTCTACGTTTTTCAAATTTGTTCCTTGTACCAGCGCCGGTAAATGTTCCGGCTCAATCAGCCCGTCTAGGGCCATATTCGCGGCATAAATCATCGCGTTTTCCAACTGCCGGACATTACCGGGCCAGATATATCCTTTGAGGACTTTCATAACCGCCGGAGATACCTCCAGCGCCCGCCAGTTTAACTTTTTGCAGTACTTGGCAATAAAATGGCGGCTGAGAATCTCAATATCCTCTTGTCTTTGGCGCAGGGACGGAAGATGAATGCTAAGCACCGCCAGTCTAAAATACAGATCTTCCCGGAAAAGGTCCTGCTTTACAAGCTGGTACAAATTCTTATTCGTTGCCGCAATCAGGCGGAAATCCACCTTCTTGTACCGCCGGCCGCCCACGCGCATAACCTGTTTATCCTCAAGAACACGAAGCAAAACCGCCTGAAGCTCCAATGGCATATCGCCAATCTCATCGAGAAACAAAGTACCACCTTGCGCCATTTCAATCTTGCCCGCTTTACCGTTGCGTTCCGCGCCGGTAAAACTGCCGCCTTCGTACCCAAAAAGCTCACTCTCAATAAGCTCTTTAGGTAACGCCGCGCAATTGACCGCCATAAACGGTCCTTGCGATCGATACCGGTGGTGAATGGCCTGCGCAAAAAGTTCTTTACCAGTACCACTTTCCCCGACGAGCAAGATATTCTCCGGCGAAAGCGCAAACCGCTTACCTAGCGCTACTGCGTATTTAAAACTTTCACTCTCACCGATCAAGTCTTCAAACGTATAATGCAGCCCACCGACAACTTTACTCGTTAAAGCCGTCCCCTTATCCGACTTGCAGAACTTTAGAATAGCCCCTTCCACTTCCCTTGAATCCACATCAATAACAGGCCGGATATGAATGTTATACGAACGCTGCCCGTTATCGGAATATATAGTTTCCTCCATATCACTGTTTTTTCCCAGTAAAATCTGGGACATCAGCCAAGAGTGATCGGCCACATAATCCATAATATTACCACCTTGACAATGGGGCAAAATGCGATGAGCCTCCTCGTTCACATGAATAATATTACCTGTTCGATCAATAGTGACCAGACCGTCCTCAACGGCTTCCGCCACGGTATTGTACATATATTGTGAAACCGTAAGCTTACTATCGGCCTCCCGAAGATAATCATAACTCTTCTCCAGTTGAAGTTTATTTTCTATCGCCGCCGCTAACGCGGTAGTTAACCCTAATATATGCAAATGCGGGCTGTAAGTAAGGAAACAATCCAACGGAATATTGTGCATATGCTGACTGAGTACCAATACAGCAATTACCTCGCCCCGCTCATCCAGTATGGGAGCGGCGGAAGCGCTCGAATTGCCAAAATTCAAACAATAATGTTCAGGCCCCAACAAATGCACCGGACGACGCAAATGCGCACTCAACATATGAGCACACGTTCCCACCGTTTTCTCGTTCCAAACCACTCCTGTAAGTGAACCGTCTGCCGCAGCGGCTCGCAACATCTCACCCTCGTGCCATAACAGCACGCCATTTTGGTCAAATAAATACAATGCAAACCTCGAGGGCATTGCCATTTGATTTAATTGCAGCGTAGCCAGTAAGCCCTGCGAAATTTCAATAAGACGCTTGTGGGATTTTAATATCCGGGCGACCTTACCTTCCTCCAGCCGCTGATTGAGCGTTTCAGCATACGGGTTTACCCCCATCGCATGGGAACGTATCCATGATTCAGCCACTTCCTGGTTAATATAAACACACCGGCGCGGATCTTGATTTTCCTGAATAAACTTGAGCTTGCTGGCCTGGATTTCCTGCCAGCGCATTCTAAACCCGTCGTTATCAACATCCAGACAAACCTGCTCCCAATTATCATAGACCTGAAAGGTAGTGATTGGGTAAGTCTTACTATCCAAATTTTCCATAGAGAATTCCCTCCCTGTAAGGTTAAACAGCCACAAAAACCACAGGTTATCCTCTTGCCATAAAAGTGCAGCAGTCTGGAAAATTTACAGCAATATTCACCACAATTGGACCCATTCCCGTCTATACGCTCGCTCAATGAGTCCGATACAATTACTTGCAAAAGCTCTTATAAAGCATGCCTACTTTGCCTTTACACTTCACACGCGTTTCCTTCTCAATCCAGTAAATCAATTATATTCAGCTTTAAAATAAAACATTCCCTATTTTCTACTATTTTCCTTCTATTCCTATAGAACTCAAAGTTATTTTTACCCCTCCAAGCGAAAGAACTGACCCTCACGAGTCAGTTCTTTCGCTTTTCCATTTTATTTGCCTTCTCAGTTCACAAAACGAACAGTGGATGGTTTCCTGGTTTTCTCCAACCTTCCCCTGTAATTGTAACACTAAATCGCCCGTTCACCGTTTCGTTCGAGCAAAACTTGTTCTACGAGCACCCGTTTCAATATTTTACCGGTATTATTCTTCGGCAAAGCTTCAACTTGTATAAAATCCCGCGGAATTTTATATCCGGCAAGACGAGGTTTCAGGAAATCCTTCAGCCCCTTTTTATCAAGTTCTTTGTCTTCAGCCATGACAACATAGGCACAAACCGCCTGCCCCCTCAGTCCATCCGGTACGCCAATGACCGTAGCCTCCACTATGTCCGGAAAGGTGTATAACACTTCTTCCACTTCCCTAGGATATACATTTTCACCATTGACAATAATCATATCTTTTAAACGGTCTACGATGAAAATATACCCCTCTTGATCCATATAGGCCAAATCACCGGTATGCAGCCAACCGCTCCGAATGGTACGAGCCGTGTCCAGCGGCAAATTATAATACCCTTTCATGACAGAAGGTCCTTTTACCACTAATTCACCGACCTCCCCCGCTGGGAGTATCTTTTCGTCCTGATCGACAATTTTTACAGTTAGACCGAACAGCGGTTTGCCAATAGAACAATACTTAGTACAATCATGCGGATTTATGGCGACAACCGGTGAGGCTTCAGACAGTCCGTACCCTTCAATAAGGGCCCTACCAAACTTCTCATAAAAATGTTCTGCCACCTTTTGCGGCAAAGAAGCTCCCCCTGAAACAAAAATTCTTATACCCGCCATATCCTCTCTTTGCCCAACTCTTAACAGTAAATTATAGATAGGCGGCACCCCATATACGACACTAACTTTATGTTCCCTGATAGCAAGTAGCGTTTCCTTCGGTACGAAAGTGCTTAATATAACGATCCTCGCCCCGGAACATAAACTATTTAAAATAGTACAGGTCCAGGCAAAACAGTGGTACAAAGGCAGAATACACAGTACGGTATCTTTCTCCGAAACGGCCAACGGTTCTGTAATCGCTTTTGCATTTTCAACCAAATTGCGATGGCTAAGAACCGCGCCCTTAGGATTGCCGGTGGTACCCGAAGTGTAGATAATCGCACAGCTTTCTTGATCACTAAAACCCTCACCAAGCTCAGGTGCCTTTTAACGAGCTGCTTGATGTTCTGTGCCTCATCGGCGCTATCCGCCACGCTAAAATCAAGAGCATACATGGTAATTAAGTGCTCCATTTTCGCGTCTTTGGCAATATATAATATCTCACGCAAAGTAAGATTTGTATTAATCGGCACAACAATAGCACCCAAACTAATAATAGCCATATAACTGTACACAAATTCGACCCTACTGTTTTACCCACCCGAATGCCTTGCTGGTATAAAAAATCACGATAAAATCCTACCATTTCCTGAAGTTGCCGATAAGTAATATTGGGATTGCCTTGAAATGCAACTGCATCTTTTTCCCCTTGTTCAATAAGCTGGTGTACTAACATGAATATCATCCCTTTCTGTCATAGCACAAATAAAAAAATTGCTTCAATTGTGATTTTATCAGGGCAAAATGTCCATTCCTGTTTACAACCGGGAAATAAAACGCCCCGATGCCTGCATATATATAGAACTAACCATTAGAGAAAAGGAGGCTATTTCGAATCTGCCGGAAAAATCAATCCAAATTGCTGTCTGGCTGTTTCCATAATTTCCATAACCGTCAAAGACGTTTTGAATGAGTTAACTGCCGATTCCAGCTTATTATCTTGAATCAAATTAATAAACTCTTTTGCTTCGTAATACATGGAGTTTTCGCTCTGCGGAACGGTGATATCTTCCGTCGAACCGTCCCGGTACTCAATGACGCTCTTGATCGGAGCCGCTATCTTATCGATGACAATATTGCCTTTTTCTCCTTGTATTTCGCTGGCTACAGAGGAGTTAGTAATTTTTGAATACATAAGCACGGCGTCTCCATCCGGGTAACTTAGGGTAAGGCTCCCTGCACCATCCACCCCGGAATCCAGTAGAAAAGCCGTTGCCTGTACCTTTTGTGGCCGCCCGAACAGTGCCACCGCCGGATAAAGACAATACACGCCTAAGTCCATAAGTGCTCCGCCTGAAAAGGCCGGATTAAAAGTATTTGGCTGTTTTCCTTCTTTATATAAATCATATCGGGAAGAATACTGACAATAATTAGCGAAATATCTTCGTACCCTACCTATTTTCGGCAGATTTCGTTGTATCGCAAGAAAGTTAGGCAGAAATGTCGTTTTCAGAGCTTCCATGAGCAGCACTTGATTGTCCCGCGCCGCTTCGAACATGGCCTTTACTTCCTTAGTATTGGAAGCGAGAGGTTTTTCACATAATACATGCTTTTTATTGGAAAGAAAAAGTATGGTCTGCTCCGCATGAAGAGAATTGGGACTGGCAATATAGACCGCGTCAAGGCGCTGATCCTGGGCCATTTCTTTTATATCTGTAAAAACTAAATTTACCTGATGCCGGGCGGCAAAGGCTTGCGCTTTTTCCCTGCTTCTAGAGTACACCGCGGCCAAGCAGAATCCATCAACTTGTTTTGCCGCACTAATAAATTCTTCCGTTATCCAATTTGTACCGACAACACCAAACCTAACCACATTATCCTCCGTAATTCAAATTATTACCGACTACTACGGCCTAACTTCTATTATACATGCTAAAACTAATTTTAGCATATCATCCATTTTTTAAGGAGGCGATACCTTGCCCCTGCGTCCGGATCTCCAAAACATATTAGAAATTTTTATCTTTAATAATCTTCCATTACTAACCAATCCC
This sequence comes from Bacillota bacterium, assembly GCA_017889725.1. Taxonomy (GTDB): domain Bacteria; phylum Bacillota; class Negativicutes; order Sporomusales; family CTSoil-080; genus CTSoil-081. The sequence continues at coordinate 13,862 of JAGGAE010000036.1, forward strand.
AGTACTGCACAAAACGCCGTTTTCTCCAACGCTATTATCCCTACACCTGCCACCATGCCCACCCCGCCTATTACACCTCTTACTCCAAACCAGCCGACCACCCCGTCAACTACTTCAGCGCCGGTAACTCCCACTACCAATTCTGCCGTAACGTCCCCGGCCAGCACACCGTCTGTTACTTCCACACCACCGACAGTTTTAGTCATAACACCGGAAGTGCTGCTCGCCCTGCAGGCGGCCGCTCTGAACAATTTTACAGACTTGGGACTACGGCCTGACCTCGACGACATCGCCCGCGTCTTTTTTGCCAATCTGCCACCAGTCCTGCGTACGCTCCCCCCACCACAGGCAAACACAGTGTTTCCGCTGCCCTCTGCCACAACAGCTACCCCTTAAAGAGGCACAAACCAAAGGCAAGGGCACCTTCTATTCGCGCCCTTGCCTTATGATTTAACGATTCAATATAGCCTTAACTACATCTTTAATATTATACTCGCCCGGTTTACGCCACTTTTCGGGATACGTTTTCGCATCCATTAAACGGTCTCCCCGATTATAGCGCTCAATGGACTGTAAGTAACAATCTTGTGTGCTTTTGTTGATTACATATGTATTAATCGTATACTCATCTTCCCCAATATTGTCCACCCATTTCACACTTGGACTAATCAGCACTTTTACCCGGATTTTAATATATTCAACTCCCTTAACCGTACACTGCTGTGTAGCACTATTGTCTACATAAAATTCACCCAACTGATTCGTAGTTAGGTACTCCCACTTAGTTCCGGCAAAGCAGGAACTCCCCAGTACAAACAATAAAACTAACACTAGCATAGTTATGCGTTTCATTCTCATTCCCCCTTAACCATTCCTTTAGTCCATTTTCTACCGAGGTATTAACTCCTCTGTAAATGGTATATTTTACCGAAACTGTTCAAAATCCTGCAAATAAGCCTAATATTTTTTGCAAAATTGTAGAATGTTATAAATACTTACTCCGAAATGAGGTATGACAAATGAATTCATCACAAACTCCGAGTTTTCCTCCCCAGCACCAAAATATTCAGCCTGGAATCGAAACCCAGATGAATCCTAGGCCTGTCTCTCTCTCAGACAGCTACCATCCTGCCGGTAAGCTGGCCAACAAAGCTGCCTTGATCAGCGGCGGGGACAGCGGTATCGGACGGGCAGTCGCTTATGCCTTTGCCAAAGAAGGAGCCGATGTAACCATCGCTTACTTAAATGAACATGAAGACGCCAACGAAACCAAACGCCAGGTAGAGGCCCTTGGCAGACGTTGTTTTCTCTTCGCCGGCGACATAGGGCAAGAACAGTTTTGCCAACAAGCTGTCAGTGAAACCATTAAAAATTTGGGCCGGTTAGATATACTGGTGAACAATGCCGCCGAGCAGCACGTTGCAACCAGTATCCTCAATATTTCTTCCCAGCAATTGGAAAGAACCTTTCAAACCAACATTTTTTCCTATTTTTATCTTACTAAAGCAGCCCTGCCCCATCTAAAAGCAGGAAGTACCATTATTAACACCACCTCGATTACCGCCTATCAAGGTCATGAGGAACTCATTGATTACTCAGCGACCAAAGGGGGCATTGTCACTTTTACCCGTTCCATGTCCCTCTCTTTACTTCCTAATGGAATCAGAGTAAATGGCGTAGCCCCCGGCCCAGTCTGGACGCCGCTGATACCCGCTTCCTTCTCCGAACAGCATGTAGCCGCCTTTGGCCAGGACACCCCAATGAAACGGGCGGGACAACCGGCTGAATTAGCCGCCTGCTACGTATTTCTTGCATCGGATGACTCTGCCTATATGTCGGGGCAAATTTTGCATGCCAACGGAGGAACCATTATTAATAACTGATATTCATATGCCGAATTGTTGCGTATCCACCCATTCCATGCATAACAGCGACCAAAAATCCGAGGCTAATTTATTAAGCACATACTCATAAGGCAGCCAGCCATATCCTCCGTCTCCCCATCCTCTTCCCCACGAATTTCGAAATAGCAACGCCCCTGTAGTAGCTTTATTACAACGGGTGTTGGTAATGATTTTTTTATCATCATACCCCACAGCGGCAACGGCATGCCCCCATTCGGCCTGTTCCCCTTCACAAGGGTATGGAACTGCACCCGGACTGTCCGAAGCTCCAAACGAAGCAAATCCCCAGAACCCAAACATCGCCGGTATCCCGGCCGCAAGATATTTTTTCACATTTTCCAGAACGATAACCGGCGAAATATTAAGACTGAGCGCATCATGACAGAAATATTTACTTGCCCGAAAATCGTTAGCCACAGAGTAAATAAACGAGGTCGGTTCGGCGTCAAAAGCCGGAGTCTGGTCGGTATACGGCCAGTACTTTTCGTCAGGTGCCCCACACAGCGCCAGGGCTCCCATCGTATTTCTCAGCCAGGCTCCCGTGTCTCCCTGCACGCCCAGCAAATTGCGAGTGGTTTTATAAATAAACAACCTGGATACATCGCTAAATTTCCCGAAAGACTTTTTCTCGAAGTATTCCACAATACCGGCTGCCGCATGGGCAGTACACGAACCTAGCCCGCCCTGATTCTCTATGTCCGAACACCATGCCCGCAAATCCACATGTTCCGGCAAGGAGGATACCTCCCCCGCTTCCAGCCTGATTTTTTTTGTTAACACCTTTATCTCATCATGTTCTTCAGTAAAATCTCTCAAATCCGGCAGTGGCGGCAACCATCCCGTCCCTACCATTTGGTTCAAACCGGTTAGATGTACTTTACGATACAATGCATACACAATTTCTTGCCTCCTTTGATAGCAATTTACTACACTCTATGGAGGCCATCGAACTTTTAGCACAGTTTTT
>JAGGAE010000037.1 GCA_017889725.1 Bacillota bacterium
CTCTTTCAGGCAGAACTGATGGCCGGAGGGGCGAGAGAGTTTATGCAAAACCGTATAGGCTATGAAGTGGAAAGGCTTATTGGGTATTTTCATTATCGGAAGGAAACCAAGGATTATGTTGGGGGTTTATTAAATAAAGGCATTTTGGAGCTGATAGAAGTAAAGCATAATAAAATAGGGGCTATTGTCCGGGAAAGATTAGAGCAATTTTCCACTGCGGAGTTAGTAGATTTTATTGAATCACGGGTCGGTAATGAATTGGATATAATACGAATAAATGGTTCGGTAGTCGGAGGTTTGGCAGGAATGCTCATCTACCTGGCCGGATATTGGTGGTAGAATGGAAAAGTATAAGTTTAAGAAACGGGCCAATACGGTGTTAGGAACCGTTGGGGCGATATTTGCCACTCTAAGCGGCATAAAATATTTTTACCCAGGGCACATGGGGGTAACTATGGCTCAGTGGGTTACAGAAGCTGCGTTAGTGGGGGGAATTGCCGATTGGTTTGCAGTAACCGCTTTATTTAAAAGGCCGTTAGGATTCCCGTGGCATACGGAACTGGTACCAAGAAGCCGGGACAAAATCATTGCGGCTATTGCCGGAACGGTAGAAAAAGAATTGTTTAGTAAAGAGTTATTGCGAAATAAGTTGGAGGAAATGCATGTAATTGATTTGGCTGTCCGGTGGCTGGATTCACCTGGTAGAAAAACAGTTGTGCATAATACTATCAAAAGATATATTGAAAATTGGCTGTATCAGTTAGAACCGCACTATGTTGCCAGAGTGTGTCAGTATTTGCTGCGTAATTATTTGAGACGGGAATCGTTAGCTTCCGAGATTGCCGGCCTGTTACGGCAGGCAATTCAAAGTGGGAACATAGAGAAATTTTCTGACTATGTTATCATGGAAGTGAGGAAGGTTGTTAACCGGGAAAGCACAAAGCAAGTGATATATGGTTATTTGGAAAACTATAAACAAAGTAAGCGCAGTTCATGGTGGAGAAAACTGGTTTTGGATACTGCAGAATTAACCAATACGCTGAATCTTGAGGAAGTCGCAAGCGCGCTTCATTACGAGCTTGTACAGTTTATTGAGGAAATAGCCGATAGGTATCATCCGATGCGAAGGTGGATAGATGAGCGGTTAGTGCAGGCAACTGACCGGCTGGAGAAGGAGCCGCAGGCAGTAGCCGCTTTTAACGCCTGGCAGCGGGGTGTATTTTCCAGGATGGATTTTACGGATACGATAAGTTCTTTATTGGAGCATGTCACGAACGAAAAAAGGCATATTGAATTGGCGAATTGGGTGGTAGAGGAGATTAGCCGGGGATGGGAACTATTAGTTAGTGAGGATGAAACGCGGCAGTGGATGGACACCAAGATTAGAGATTCGCTGCTGCAAATCATTGATTTAGAACATAATCTGGTGGCGTTGGTGGTTACGGATGCACTATCAAAGAAGAGTGATGAAGACCTTAACCGGCTTATAGAAGACAAAGTGGGGGAAGATTTAGCCTGGATTCGGATTAATGGCTCGGTAGTTGGCGGAGCGGTGGGTTTGTTTTTGTTTTTGTTTTTGCATTATTTTTATCACCCTTATGTTGTTCCTTTGGTTAAGTCCATATGGTAAGGAGCTTGGCAAAATGCCAAGCTCCTTACTTTTCGATAACTACTTTTGTGCCAAGCGGTACGAGATTGGCTAAAGCCAAAACATCTTGATTGTGCAGGCGAATGCAGCCATGGGAGACGTAACCGCCTATGGAGGCAGGATTGTTGGTTCCGTGAATGCCGTAGTGGTCTACGCTAAGTCCCAGCCACATCGCTCCAAACGGCCCTCCGGGATGGGGACGTTTATTAATAATGGTGAAGACCCCGGTGGGTGTGGGAGTAACCCATTTTCCGACGCCGATAGGATACTTCTGGATAATTCTCCCTTCCTGGAATAAGGTCAGGCTTCGGTTAGATAAGGAGATACGAATGGAGTAAGCCATGATACCACCTCCTTGGTATCATATGCGAAATAGTGGCGGACGGAGTTAGATTACTGGAGGCGTGAATGGGTGACAAGAAATGAAACATAATAGGATAGAAGCACAGAAAGTACAGCCTGGAGGGTAGGTAGAAATGCGAAAAGCCAGTGTGGTTGCGTCTATTATACTTTTGCTGATGGTACTAGGCGGAACGTTGGCCTATAACCATATGAAAAAAGAAAATGTTTTGACGCCTTCCGGTACCGAAAACAAATATGTCCGGGGACATAATATTCCGGGTAAATTATATTGGGCGGGCAGTGCTTATGATAAGGAAGTGGCTCTTACTTTTGATGATGGGCCGGAGACGCAATGGACTCCGCAAATCTTAGACATATTAAAAGCGAAAAATGTAAAAGCCACCTTTTTTGTAATAGGCAGACAGGCCGAAAAATATCCGGAGATGTTACGGCGTATGGTTGCCGAGGGGCATAGTATAGGGAATCATACCTTTGATCATGCGGATCTAACGAAAATGTCTCCGCAAGAAGCCGAGTATGAAATTGACAGATGCATTCAGGCTGTAAGCAGGAATACCGGAAAAAAGCCAAGGTTGGTCAGGCCACCCTTTGGCTTTCATAATACAGAGGTTGACAATATGATTTATGCAAAAAACGGGCTGGTGATTTTATGGTCGCTTGATACCCAAGACTGGATGGGAATGTCTGAGGAAAAGATAAAAACCCAGGTGTTGTCAAGTATGAAAAATGGTTTTATCGTGTTGCAGCATGATGGGGAGAATCCTAAGCTTGGCGGGAGCGTACAGGCCTTACCTGCTATCATTGATGGGTTAAAGGCACAAGGGTATGCGTTTGTTACTATAGATGAATTATTGGAGACCCAGCCGTATTATGAGACAGAGCAACAATAAAATAAAGGGCGAAATAAACCTAACTTGTAAGGTGGGGTGGCGTGTTAGCTAAATAAGATAGCGAAAGTAAATATAAAGACTGGATAGTAAAATGGACAGCAGCATTAGAGGAAAGCCGATACGAAGGTAACTAAGAAAAGTGATATGGTAGCCCTCTTGGGCAGCCAATCCGGCGACAATTACATTTGCGCTGGCTCCAATCAAAGTACCGTTTCCGCCGAGACAAGCACCTAATGATAGGCTCCACCAAAGAGGGTCAAGATGCGTTAAGCCCAAAGCTCCCATATCTTTAATCAAGGGGATCATAGTGGCGACAAAAGGGATGTTGTCAATAAAGGCGGAAGCGATGGCACTGACCCAGAGGATAAGAAGAGCGGTAAAGATAAGGTTTCCCCCGGTGAGTTCAAGCGATTTTTTTGCCAGAAAGGTAATTACACCGGTTTCAATGAGTCCGCCGACTAATACAAATAGCCCCATGAAGAAAAAGAGGGCCGTCCATTCCACTTTGTGAAAAATTCCTTCTAAGTTTTGTTCGCTGCGCGAAGCGGTTAAAAAAAGCAATAAGCTTGCGCCGAATAAGGCTACTGTTGCGGATTCAAGTTGAAAGAACTGGTGGGTTACAAATAGGAATATGGTGAGCGCCAGCACAAAGAGACATTTCTTTAGTAATTTAGGATTAGTAATTTGCTTGGTTTCATCGAGTTCACGGATTTTTTGGCGAAGCTCTTTTGTGGTGCGCATTTCAGACCTATAATGATATGCCATGATCAGCAAGGTAACAAGGAGAATGAGAAAGGTAATACCGGTAAGGTTATTGATAAAGGCTATAAAGGTTAATTCTTTAACGGCGCTGCCGAGCATGATGTTAGGCGGATCGCCGATTAATGTCGCTGTGCCGCCAATATTGGAGGCAAATATTTGGCCTATCAGGTACGGTGTTGGTTTAACTTTTAGTTGCTTAGTAATGCTGAAAGTAACAGGAACGGTTAGGAGGACAGTGGTTACATTGTCGAGGAAAGCGGACAGAACAGCGGTTAGCAGGCTGAGAATAAAAAACAGATGAACCGGGTTGCCATCAACCTTTTTGGCGGACCAAATGGCTAAAAAGCGAAACAGACCTGTCTCCGCTGTGATGGCGACAATAATCATCATGCCTATCAAAAGACCTATGGTATTAAAATCAATATGGTGAATTGCCTGCTCCTGGGATAGGATCCCCAATAGGATCATAAGAACGCCGCCAAATAAGGCGATGGTGGTACGATGAATTTTTTCGGAAATAATAATGACGTAAACGAAGAGAAAGAGGGTTACAGCTAAGATAATAGGAGTGGTCATGATTGTCTCCTTTACAAAAAAAGTTTTGGGGTCTATTTAATACTAGTATCGACTAAGCAGTTGCTTTTAGCAGAGATATCGGAAGTAGATATATAAACTCGCTATCACTATGGATAATAGCATTAGCGGAAATCCAACTCGTAAATAACCGGTAAAAGAAAGGGGATAGCCTTCTTGGGCGGCGAGGCCAGCGACGATAATGTTAGCGCTGGCGCCAACAAGGGTTCCGTTGCCGCCAAGACAGGCACCCAGAGACAAACTCCACCACAAGGGCTCAAGATGAGTTAAGCCCAAAGTTCCCATATCTTTAATCAAGGGGATCATAGTGGCGACAAAAGGGATATTGTCAACAAAAGCAGAGGCGATGGCGCTAACCCAAAGAAGGAGGAGCGCGGTAAAAGTAAGATTTCCGGCAGTGAGTGCTATTGATTTTTGGGCAACATAGGAAATTACGCCAGTTTCAATGAGTCCGCCGACAAGTATAAATAAACCGATGAAGAAAAAAAGGGCGGTCCATTCGATTTTATGAAAGATACGTTCCAAGCTAGGCTTACCGCTTACGGAGGTGAAAAGAAGTAAGACACTGGCACCAAACAAGGCTATGGTCGCGGTGGCTAAATGGAAGAACTGGTGGGTAGTGAAAAGCAGGATAGTAAGGGACAATACGCCGATGCAGATCATGAGAAGCGTGTGGTTCGTAATTTGTTTTGTTTCGTCAATTTCCAGGATTTTTTGGCGCAACGCCGGGGAAGTTTTCATTTCCGGGAAATAAATCAGGGCGAGAATGAGCAAAGAAATGATTAATATTACCACGGAAACTGCTGCCAGATTATTGATAAAGGCCATAAAAGTTAATTCTTTAACGGCACTGCCGATCATGATGTTAGGGGGATCACCGACTAACGTTGCAGTACCGCCAATATTCGATGCAATGATTTGGGCAATGAGGTAGGGGGCAGGCTTAATTTCTAACTGGCGGGTAATGCTTATCGTTACCGGAACGGTGAGGAGAACGGTGGTGACATTGTCCAGAAAGGCGGACAGGACTGCGGTAAGCAGACTAAGAACGAAAAATAGTTTAAGTGGATCGGCATCGACTTTTTTTGCTGCCCAAATAGCCAGGTAGCTAAAAAGACCTGTTTGAGCAGTAATGCCTACCAGAATCATCATCCCAGACAGCAAGCCGAGCGTGTTAAAGTCAATATGATGGAGGGCCTGTTCCTGGGTAATAATTCCCAAAACAATCATAAGTAGACCGCCAAACAGGGCGATAATAGTACGGTGAACTTTTTCAGAAATAATGATTGTATAAACAAGCAAGAAGAGTAGGATGGCTGACAATACCTGCGTGTTAATGAGGAACACTCCTTTATTGAATGAGAATCGTTGTGTTTAGAGGAGTAGCTATGAGATCAAGAGGTAACACAAACTTAAAAATAGACAAAAGGAGCCTGTCGGTGACAGACTCCTCCTTAGTATCCCAATATTTTCTTATGTTAATAATACTACAGTGTTACTGAAGGGTCAATAGTTTTAGGGTTACAGTCAGAGTGCGGCTTCGGCTGACAGAGGCCACACTCTTCATACTGCAATGTGGCTTGGAAACACAAGTTGGAACCACGCGTCTTTTCGCTGGCATAACTTAGCCGGTTTGAGCGGCTATCCCAAAACGGATTGTCAAATTGCGAAAAACTCTTATAATCTCATAGCTGCTTCTGCCGCAAGAGGAGAGCGTTCACACTCGTCCGGGGTTAGAGTTACCTGCCAGCAAAGTTTAGAGCCGCGCATTTTGTCACTTGCATAAACCAGACCGTTCGTCCTACTATCTAAATATGGATGATCAATTTGAGCAGGATCACCTAAAAGAATAATCTTAGTCCCAAGCCCTGGACGGGTAACAACCCCTTTTGCTTGACGGGGAGTAGAATTTTGCATCTCATCGAAGATCATCCAGTATTTTTGGACCGATCGACCCCGTTGATAGGCTAATGCTTCGGTTTGAATGATACGTTTATCAAACATCATTTGAACTGTATCCTCAATTTGAGCAATTTCCTTTTCTCCGGTCGCTGACGGACCAGATAACAAGGTAAATAAGTTATCACGTATTCCACGCATATAAGGGCTAATCTTCTCGGTTTCGGAACCCGGTAAAAAGCCAATGTCTTCATCCATCGGAATATTGGGTCGGCAAATGAGTAGATGATGATACTCATGGGGGCGGCAGTCCATATGTTTATAAAGCCCTACAGCCAAGGAATAAAAAGTTTTTGCGGTTCCGGCGATCCCTTTAATTATCACGAGCGGAGCTTCGTCTGCGCTTGTCATTAGGCATTCTTGCATAAAGATTTGCCCAACGTTCCTTGGGGTTACTCCAAATGGGTTACGATTTTGATAGCGTAAGTGAACTATCTTTTGCCCGTCAAATCTTCCAAGTGCTGTATGACGTTCATTATCCGTAGACTTAATTAGCAAGAATTGGTTAGGGGTTAAATCTATGGAAGACATCCGGTGTGTTACGTCATCGTAGATAGACACCCTATCGGGTGTGATAGAGTTGATATCATCTAGGTGAAATTGATTTATTATATCTGACGACGTATAAACCTCTGCGCGACCTGTATATTGATCTTCCACGGAAGCGACTTTTTCATTCCGGAAGTCCTCAGCAGCTATCTTCAATATGGATGCTTTAACCCGCATATTTGTATCTTGGCTAACTAAAATTACTTCTTTATTCTCGTTGGCTAGCCCTTTACAGACTTGCAAGATTCGATTATCAGGTTTTCCATTTTCCCAATTAGGATTTACAGAGGTTGATAAATGGTTTGTTTCTACTTGAAGAATACCGCCCTCAGAATTTAAAGGAACTCCATCAAGCAAATTTCCCTTTGTACGTAATTCGTCTATTAGTCGGCTGACCTGACGACTATTTGCTCCGCGATCGGAGGCTTCTTTCTTAAACCTATCCAATTCCTCAATAACTACTTCAGGAATTATTACTTTATGTTCATTGAAAGCGAAGATGGCATTTGGTGAGTGTAATAATACATTAGTATCAAGTACATAGTGCTTACACATTTCGTTACCCCCTTATTAAGCTGCTAATTTTGAGCCTAAATCCTTGAAAGTAGTATGTTTGCGTAAAATACCTCTTTTTTGATACAGATGCATATTTATTAAGTTTTTAATTGACGCAGTAGTAAGTGAACATAACCCCTTGATAAAAACAAGCGGCGCTTCTTCTGCGCTCAGCATCAGGTATTTTTGCAAAAAAACCTGTCCTATGTTGCGCGGTGAAACGCCGAATGGCTTACGACTATGGTATTTTAGGTGGATTACTTTTTCTCCGTCGAAACGGCCAAGCGAGGTATGACGGTCATTATCGGTGGAGCGGATTAAGATAAACTGGTTAGTTTTTACTGGCATGGTGGTATCACGGCTTACAAGTACTGTAGGCCGTTTTTCCACCAGACCTTTATAAATTTGCAGAATACGGTTATCTGCCTTACCGTGATCCCAGTGAGGCGGGAGAGACACGTCCTGACAATTTGTTTCGAGTTGAAGGATGCCACCAGTATCATTTAAAGGTACATCCTCTAATAAGTTGCCTTTCTCGTGAAAAGTGAAAATCGACTGGGGAGAATGCAATAATACATTGGTATCAAGAACATAATACTTATTCAATTCAATCCCCCTTTACTGACAATGCCACCACTCTATTATTATTATATCGCAATCGTTTTCAGGAAGCACTACTTTTTGCAAGGTTAACGAAAACTTAAAATTTATAACCCCATTTGATATGCTGTACAGCCTAAAGAAAATAATTAACATAATAAGTTGTAACAAATTGGTTAACGGCAACATATATTTTAGGTATGCGGTCAAAGTAGGTTGTAAATTAAGAAAAAAGGGTGATACTATGCGAATAGGAATCATTGGAACCGGGCGAATGGGGAAGGAATTGGTAAGGCGTTTAGCCGATAAAGTATATCTGGTAGTGTTTGACCGTAACCCGGCTATATTGAAGGAAGTTGCCAAAGAATACAATGTCAGCACGGCCACGGGTATTGAAGAAGTAGCCAAAAGCTGCAGTATAGTGATATTGGCCATTCCGGATAAAGAAGTTAGCGGCTGCATAAGAGCCATCAATAAGTGGCATCTACCTATCAGTCTTATTAATATAGCTACTAATATTTCGCAATCGGAACTTGAGCAAATCGCCGCACCGGAAATTCGCTGCATTAATGTTAAAATAGTGGGGCATGCGGGAGAAATGGCGTTAGGATTAGCTCCGGTGATTCTTGTAAGTAGAGAGCCGAAAGACTTGGCAGCGGTGGCAAAACAATTGTTTGCTCCGGTAGGGCAAGTAGTAATCGGAGACCCTGACGTAGTACGGTTCATAAATACGATTGCTACAGAACAAGCCTTGGCAGCGGCTGTAAATATTGAAGAAAAGTTGTTAGACTGCGGAATTTCAGATGATGATATTATACGGGGGGCGATACGCCAAGTGGGAGCCGGTGTTATGAAGGCGTATGCCGATCAGGAATTGGGTCCGTTTGCCAGGGAGCTTGTTCGCAATATTTGGGGAAAAGGGAAAGAAAAATTGGTAGATTAAAAGGGGAAAATAAAGTATTACATTTTATTAGCATTAGTGCAGGAAAATACTGCTTCCTGTCGTATAGAGTAAGGAATATTACTATATTTATTGGATAGATGCAGGAGGTATAGCAAGTATGGAACAGGGAACTTTCCGCGTAAAAGCCGGATTGGCTGAAATGCTTAAGGGTGGGGTAATTATGGATGTTACTACACCTGAACAGGCCAAAATTGCAGAGGAAGCCGGGGCATGCGCTGTTATGGCGTTAGAGAGGGTTCCCGCTGATATTAGAGCAGCCGGAGGGGTAGCCAGAATGGCTGATCCTACCATTGTACAACGGATCATGGAAGTTGTATCAATTCCGGTTATGGCAAAGGCACGTATTGGACATTTTGTAGAGGCTCAGATATTGGAATCCCTTGGCGCTGATTATATTGACGAAAGTGAAGTTTTGACGCCAGCAGACGATAAGTATCACATCAATAAAGAAAATTTTAAAGTTCCTTTTGTTTGCGGAGCCAAAAATCTTGGTGAAGCTTTGCGGCGCATCGGCGAAGGTGCGGCTATGATTCGGACTAAAGGCGAACCCGGTACGGGTAATGTCGTAGAAGCGGTAAAACATATTCGTATGGTCATGTCCGAAATTCGGCTTTTGCAAAACCTGCCGGAGGAAGAAGTCTCCGCTTTTGCTAAAAATATTGCCGCTCCAATAGAGCTCGTAAAAGAAACCAGACGTTTGGGCCGGCTGCCAGTGGTTAACTTTGCCGCAGGCGGGATAGCAACTCCTGCCGATGCTGCGTTAATGATGCAGTTAGGCTGCGACGGTATTTTTGTCGGCTCGGGAATTTTTAAATCCGGAGATCCTGCACAGCGGGCTAAAGCCATTGTAGCCGCTACTACGTACTATAATGATCCCAAGGTTTTGGCAGAGGTTTCAAAAGACTTGGGTGAACCCATGGTTGGTATTGAGATTTCTACTATACCGGCTAATGAGCGTATGCAAGAGCGGGGATGGTAATAGTGAAAATCGGTGTACTTGCTTTGCAGGGGGCATTCCGCGAACATAAAAAGATGCTGGAAAGCTGCGGGGCAGAAGCCATTGAGGTTCGAACCACGGATGACGTTAATTCTGTCGATGGATTAATTATTCCCGGCGGTGAAAGTACTACTATCGGTAAGATGATGGTCGACTGGGGTCTTTTAGATACGATTAAAGACAGGGCGAGCCATGGCATGCCGATTTACGGTACTTGCGCGGGCATGATTTTACTGGCAAAAGATATTGTTGGTAGTGAGCAGCCAAGATTAGGACTCATGGACATTTGTGTCCGCCGCAATGCTTTTGGGCGTCAGGTAGAGAGCTTTGAGGCGGATTTGCATGTAGCTGAGTTTGGTACGGAACCGGTTCGGGCCGTATTCATTCGGGCTCCTTATATAGAAAGCGCCGGACGGGAAGTTAAGGTATTAGCCGTTGTTGACGAGCATATTGTTATTGCCCGCCAAGGAAATTACTTGGCGACGGCGTTTCATCCGGAACTAACCCAGGATGACCGTATTCACAAGTTTTTTATTGGTATGGTTCAGGAAAGTTTGGGAAAATAATATTGGTTGATATTAATATAGTCCGTACTGCATGTAATGTAGTACGGACTACTATATTTGGACATAGGAATCTAATAGCAAATAAAAGGGGGAGCGTATTGTGACCCGTGGTGACAAACTGCAAACACGCTTGTTTCACGTTTCTACTCAGGATATAGAGGATATTAGCATAGCCTTTCAACAGGAAATGGCTGCCGGATTAGCAGGGCAATCCAGCAGATTAAAAATGTTGCCATCCTTTTTAAAAAAACCTGACGGAAATGAAACAGGCACTTTTTTGGCATTGGATTTTGGGGGGACAAATGTCCGGGCTCAAGTATTGGAACTGTTAGGAGGCGGTCGTTGGCGGGAATGTAACCGCAGAGCTTATCCTTTAAAAGATAGTCAGGGGCGGTTTGACTATATCTCGTCGGAAACAAAATCGGAGGAACTGTTTGATTTTCTGGCGGAGCTAGTGCTGGAAGTAAGCCATGGGCAGGAGTGTTCCTTAGGCTTTACCTTCTCTTTTCCGTGTGTTCAAAATTCAGTGCAACATGCGGAGCTTATCGGCTGGACTAAGGAAATAAAAACGGCTGGTGTTGAAGGGCAAGACGTCGGAAGATTAATGAAGGAGGCTCTTATCCGTAAAGGGGGGCCACGTATAACTCCTGTGGCAATTATTAATGATACCGTGGGGACGCTATTGACGGCTGCCTATAAGAATCCGGTGGCTACCATTGGGGCTATATGCGGCACGGGGCATAACGCCTGTTACTTTGATCCGGTAAAAGGTATGATAATTAATATGGAGTCGGGGAACTTTGCCACATTACCTTTCACGGTGTATGACGATCAATTGGATGGAAACAGCGATAGGCCGGGTACGCAGCGTTTAGAAAAAATGGTATCCGGAAGATACTTGGGGGAAGTTGTAAGGCTGGCAGCGAAAGATCTTTTCGATATTACAGCGCAGCCGTATTCCTTATCAACGGAAACAGTAGCCGCTTTAATCGGAGACTACCCTTCCGAAAGCATTGGTTTGCTGCAAATAGAAAACGACCAGAAAGCGAGGTTGAAAGAGTTGGCTATGGACATTGTTACCCGTTCGGCCAAGTTGGTAACTGCCTGTTTTCTGGGAGTACTGCGCCATGTGGATGAACAAATCAAGAATAAGCATACGATTGCTGTGGACGGTTCGTTATATGAAAAAATGCCTCATTACCGGGAAATTATTGATAATACCTTGATTGAAATGCTGGGCAGTAAAGCCCAAAACATAAAAGTCGGACTCGTCAAAGACGGATCGGGAGTGGGGGCCGCTGTGGCAGCCGCTTTGGCCTCGAAGTAGGACACAAAGTTCATGTTTTATTAGTGCCGGTATCGATGCTTGTTCCAGGGGCCGCGCCGCGGGGGCTGTTCCAAATAGAGTTAATGGCATGGGTGGCATTTAGCTGCGTCATCAGCCAAATATACATATCACGCAGACTGGCTAAGTCGAAGTGGGTGGACCAAAGCGCGTTTGATACCCAGGCGGAAAACCATATAAGGACGAAAAGGGCGGTCAAAGCGCCCATCCATATGGGAGGCATTTTTAAAAAGGATACGGGCATGAGATATTCAGAATTGAGTCTATACTCTATACTAATAAATGGATAGAATTTTTGTATACATACTTGATAGCGTGGAGGTTTTTGAAATGAACATACGGTTTGACGGAAAACTGGCAATTGTAACTGGCGGCGCCCGGGGTATCGGGTTCACTTGCGCCCAGACATTAGTTGAGAGCGGTGCCAGCGGTTAAAACCTTAAGTCCCAAAGGGGAAGTTAAAGCATATCAGCTGGATTTAAGTAATATCGCCAATATTGCTCCTACCGTGGCGAAAATCAAGAAGGAAATGGGCGACATTGATATTCTGGTGCAGGCCGCAGGTATTCTCGCAGGCGGTCCGGGAGTAGACCTCACGGAAGCAGAATGGGATAAAGTTATGACTGTAAATTCTAAGGCTGTATTTTTCATGATGCAGGCAGTGGTTAAAGAATCGATGATTCCTAGAAAAACTGGTTCTGTTGTAAACTTTGCATCGATTGCCGGCATTCGCGGTATGAAAGAGCCTCTCTGTTCCGCACATTACAGTGCCAGCAAGGGCGCTGCCGTACAGGTTACCCGGCAGGGAGCTGTTGAATGGGCGAAACATGGTATTCGGGTAAACGCTGTTGCTCCGGGAGGAGTATTGACTGGCGCATTAAAGAGTGCTCCGCCGGAAATGCTCCAAAATGCCATAGAACCAATTCCGATGAAAAAGCTGTCTACTCCGGAAGATATTGCGAATGGCGTATGCTTCTTAGCCAGCGATGCTGCTGCAATGATTACCGGCCAAATTCTTGTTATTGATGGCGGCGGTTCCGTAGTAGGGGTATAATAGATATAATGAAAAGCCAGGAGAGAGCTCCTGGCTTTTCTATTTAATAAGCAATTATTAATTTTGGCCCGGAAAGTTGCCCGGTTGATAGAAGTCCCATCCTCAGGGAGAACAAAAATTTTTATCCGCAATACATTTTTTGGTATAATGGTATAGACAAAGCAAACTTCCTATTTGATTATTGGAGGCGGTTTTATGGCGAGAGACTTAATGGAGGCGGAAGAAAGACTGGTTGCCACTATCAACCTTGAGTCTACTGACAGGGTAGTATGTGCTCCTATTATTGAGCAATATGCCGGTCAGTTTGCCGGCATAACTAACAAGGAGTTTATGAGCGATTGGGTCAAGGCCCAAGCCGCAATTCAACAGGTGTGGGAAGCCTATCCGGTGTGGGACAGCAATGCTTATATGCTGCATGGCCGGATTGGGTCGGTGGCGCAAAAATGTGGACCAGGTAGGTTTAAGTTGCCGGGGAAAGAGCTAGAGGATAATGCGCAGTATCAAATTCACGAATTCGAGGTAATGACCCGGGAAGATTATGCCCTTCTTAGAGAAAAAGGGTTCAAGGAGTACCGGCTTACGTTTTTGGAGCGGGCGCATCAGGTCAGTAGGGCTGAAGTTCTTGAAGGCATGAAGGAAATGGGCAGGCTGCGGAAAGATGAATATGAGCGCTCGGTGGATCGAGGGCAAAGCGTAACGTGGGGAGCTATTGTCGGAGTTCTTCCTTTTGACGCTTTTTCTATGACCCGGTCCATGGAAAAATTCTACAAGGATATGTTTCAAATGCCTGATGAGCTGGAAGAATTATTATGGCTGGTCAATGATTCCATTATGGAAGGGTGCATTTCGGTAGCGAAAGCCATAGGCAACGACCGTGTTTTTATCGGAGGTGTGCGCGGGGCCGGCCAATTTATTGGCAAGAAGCATTTCGAACGTTTTGTTTGGCCTCAACTCAAGGTGATGGTAGAAACCTTGGAAAAAAATCAGGTTATACCTATTTTGCATTTTGATTCCGATTGGACCAAAAACTTAGAGTACTTTCTCGACTTGCCCAGGGCGAAATTTGTTCTTGAACTGGATAGTGCCACGGATATTTTTAAAGCCCATGAAATATTGAAAGGGCACTGCGCCATTAAGGGGGATGTCAGTCCGGCTTTGTTTACTGTTGCCAGCCCCAGAGAACTATTTACCAATATTTGAAAAATACTGAATAATACATTTATAGTAGGAGTAAATTAAAGAGTAGGAGTATCTGCTTTATTCGTAGAAATAACTAGAGAAAGGGGAGTTGCATCAAGATGAAGAAAGTAATTCATTCAGATCAAGCGCCGCAGGCGATAGGACCGTATTCGCAGGCGATTAAGGCTAATGGCATGTTATTTGTTTCCGGGCAAATTCCGTTAGATCCGGTAACGGGGCAAATTGTATATGGTGGAGCCGGTATGCAGACACGGCAGGCAATTAGAAACCTACAGGCCATATTAGAGAGGGAAGGGCTATCGCTATCGGATGTGGTCAAAGCAACCGTATTCCTTCAGAATATGAACGATTTC
>JAGGAE010000038.1 GCA_017889725.1 Bacillota bacterium
GCCCGCTTGGCGGCCGAAAAGGCAGAGGAAGACGATATAAAAAAGCTTAAGCAGGCTCTTAGCTCTCTGGAAAAAGCACTGCTGGCAGGAGAAAGCGGTGGAGAAGAATCTCTGTATTTCCATCGTTGCATTGTAGAATCTGTGAAAAATCCGATAATCAAAATGGTTTTTGAACTGACGAAAAGCTTTCAGGAGTGGCGCAGTTTTGATCTTGTAACGATGGCCCCGAAAGAGACAATGAAAGAGTATTACAAAGTGTACGATGCAATACGCAGGGGTGACAGTCATCTGGCTTCCCGTGCTATGGAAGAGCATCTTGACAGGGACACTAAAGATTTTTCCAAATTTCTAAATTTGTAGGAGGTTCTATGGATAAAGCCAAGATATTAGGAGAACACAAAATAACTTCGTTATTGTGGATGTTTGCAGCCCCGGCGATTATCGGCAACGTGGTAAATGTTATGTATAACATTGTTGATAGTTTCTTTGTGGGCCACGGTGTCGGTGAAATCGGACTTACCGCGGTCGCGCTTGCTTTTCCGCTCATGATGATTTTAATGGGGTTTGGCATGCTGATCGGCGTTGGGGCGGCAACGTTAGTTTCTATACGTTTAGGGGAACAAAAGAAAGATGAGGCGGAACTTATTTTAGGCAACGCCTTTAGTTTGATAATCATCGTTGTTGTAATCACTACCGGTATTGCCTTGTGGTTTTTGGACCCGCTATTAGTAAAATTAGGGGCATCACCGGAAGTATTGCCGTATACACATGATTTTTTGGGTATTATTTTATGGGGAAGCGTCTTTATGCACTTAACCGGCGGGCTAAATGGTTGTATCCAAGCCCAGGGTGATCCCAAAACGGCATCGATGACAATGGTAATTTCCGGCATAGTCAATATAGTGCTTAACCCGCTTTTGATTGTAGGGCTGAACTTAGGTATTAAGGGAGCGGCGCTGGCGACTGTCATCGCGCAGGCTGTTTCAGCGATATGGGTTGTATTGTACTTTTTAAGGGGAAAAGGTACGTTAACGTTACGGGTAAAATACTTTGCGGTGCAGGGTAAGATCGTGTTTGATATTGTTAAAATCGGTGTGTCGCTGTTTTTAATGCAAATTGGCAATAGTGTGGTTATGTTCTTATTGAACAACAGTTTGATTTTTTATGGCGGTCCGCTTGCAGTGGCATCTTTTGGAATTATTAACCGGATGTTTATGTTAGTTATGATGCCGATTATGGGCATAACCCAGGCAGCGCAGCCCATCCTTGGCTATAATTTTGGCGCGCGCAAAATTGACAGGGTGGAACCGGAGCCGGTTTAATAGCAATTATTCTGTTAGAGGTGTTCGCGGGGGACATTATCCATATCTTTAACGGGGGCCCGGAAATGGTTGAAATCGGTTCGGTTGGCTTACGAATTTTCTTATGTATGATGCCGCTTATTGCGTTTCAAGCCATTGGGGCGAGCTATTTCCAGGCGGTGGGTAAAGCCAATTATACTATTGTGCTTAATCTTTTGCGGCAGGTTATTGTTTTAATTTCGGATTTTATTTCAACGGTAGTGACCGTAGTGCTTTTGTTCAGGGAAATTAATCGTCTTAAAAAAGAAAATCCTAGAGGACAACAGAGTGAGCCAGGTTAAGAGAATTGCACAGACAGGCGTGAAAAAATCCGTACTATTTATAGCACGGATTTTTCCTTGGTAAGGTTATTTTAGTGCATGCACAGAGAGGCAGTATAAGTACCGTACTTAAGCAGTATAAAAAAGAAACAAAAAATATAGTCAGCCTAGGGCTTGTAACCAACCGGGGAAGAGGGCAAACTATAGGTACCTAATTTTCAGTAAAATGAATAACAAAAAAAGATGATAGGGAGAATCTTTTATGAAAACCATATGGCTTGCAGGTGGATGCTTTTGGGGCGTTGAGGCCTATTTTCAGCAACTTAAAGGAGTGCATAGCACAAGGGTAGGCTACGGACAGGGGGGGACGGAAAACCCTACCTACCATGAAGTTTGCACGGGAACAACCGGTTACACGGAAGTGTGCGAGGTAGTATATGATGAGAACGTGCTGCCTCTGTCCCAAATATTGGAACACTACTTTAGAATTGTCGATCCGACAACACTCAATCGCCAGGGGCCGGATATAGGAACACAATATCGAAGTGGTATCTATTATTCTGAGAATGAGGAAAAAGATATTATTATGCAATTTATTAAAACGATGCAAACCAAGTATAAGCGGACGATAGTGGTGGAAGTTGAGGCGGTGGGACGTTTTTTCCTGGCTGAAGATTACCATCAAAAATATTTAGAAAAGACTCCGGGAGGGTATTGTCATGTGAATTTGAAATTAGTTAGGTCTGATGAACATAAGTAACAAAATGATTGATGGGAGCAATAATATTTACCAAGATTTTTATAATATTGCAACAATTCAAAGAAAAAAAAAAGATTGAGTTAGTAAAATTAAGGTGCTAGGACAGAGGCAAACTTATTTTTTGCAATGTTAATTAATTAATTTAATTAATATTGCAAAAAATAAGTAGTTTCATATAGTAACGATGATTTGTAATATTAAGGGGGTTGCGTAATGGTAAAAAAGGTTTTGTTTTTGTTTTTGGGATTGGTATTTATATTGAATGTAGGGCTTGCTGGCTGCACGGGAGCAAATGGGATAGTGGCAGATAACGATATTCCACCGTTGCCTTCCGTAAGTATTCCGAATGATGATTCTGATAATTCGCATGCGCTAGATGCTCGGCAATACGGAGCAAAAGGCGATGGGGTTAGTGATGATGGGGGTGCAATCCAGCAAGCTATTAATAGTTGCGCCCAAAAGGGCGGCGGAATTGTTTTGTTAAAAGATGGGGTCTTCCTTTCTTCGCCGATTGTTTTAAAGAGCGGCGTTTATTTAAAGGTTGAGGAAACGGCGATGCTTAAGGCTATTCCGTATGAAAGTTATCCCAAGGCAAATGGGGCATCGAAACCGGCACCTCTGATAGGGGCAAAAAGTGCTGAACGCATTGGTATTTTGGGCAAGGGCAAGATTGACGGGAACGGTCCGGAGTGGTGGCGTACCCAAGGGTGGGAAGGCGAAGATGTACCCAAAAAGAAAATACCGAATAATGTTTCGCGCCCCTATCTAGTGTATTTTATTGACTGCAGTGATATTATCGTCAAAGATGTTACTTTGCAAAATTCCCCGATGTTTAATTTGGTTCCGCAAAAGTGTGAAGATGTGGTTATTTATAATGTGACCATTCACAACCCGGCTAATTCGCCAAATACGGATGCCATAGATCCCTCTGGTAATAACTTTTTTATTGATCACGTGACGCTGGATACCGGCGATGATAACATCGCTATTAAAGGTCATCTTTGCAGTACTAGTAATGTATATATAACGAATTCGGTTTTTCTTCACGGACATGGATTATCTATAGGCAGTGATTTTGAAAAGGGTGTCCAAAATGTTTTCGCGAAAAATTGTAAGTTTGTGAACACGGAAGCTGGTATCCGAATTAAATCGGCTCGTGACCGGGGGGGACTTGTGAACAATGTTCATTATTCCGACTTTACCATGGAAAACGTAGGCCGGGCTATTCAGATAACGGCATATTACCCGCAAATTCCGGCTACCGGTAAAGATACCGCTCAGGAAAAAACGGCTACGACACCTCAGTATCAAAATATTACGATAAGCGGTATTGTGGCTACGGCGTTTAAAAGCGCGGGAGATATTATCGGGCTGCCGGAATGTATAACACAAGATATGACACTCAGTAATGTACAAATAAAAGCACCGAAAGGATTAACGGTTCGTAACGCTCAAATCCGCACGCAGCAAACGCATATTCAAGCGGAAGAGGGGCCGGAATATATTGCGCAAGAAAATAGCAGTATTGATGCCAACTAAATGCTATTACGCTACGGAGGCGAAGTATGCTTAAAAAGCCCAGCCTAATTGTACTATGGGTTGCATTACTTATTTTATGCAATGCTGTTATGGTGTGTAATGCAAGTAAAGGGAGGGAAGAATTTATTCCGGCTGAGCCGGAGATAACTCTTCCCGACTCGTTTAAAACATTCGAGCCGCAAACGTTTGGAGCTAAGGGTGACGGTTTTACGGATGATGGTGCGGCCATTCAAGCGGCTATTGATACTGCGGAAGTTAATAGCGGTGGCATAGTGGTTTTAAAAGACGGCACGTTTTTGTCTTCGCCACTTAAAATGAAAAGTGGAGTTTATTTAAAAGTGGAAGCTTCGGCATTGCTTAAAGCTGTTCCCTACCAGGACTATCCAAAGAGAAGTATTGGTTTTGATTCCGGTGAAGCTTGGGATTATCCTAACAGAGAATGCTTAGAACCTTTTATCAGTGCCAATGGTGTGATGAATTTTGGAATTATTGGTGATGGTACGATTGAGGGCAATGGGGAACGTTGGTGGCAGGAACTGCGGGCAGCCAAAGGTACCGATAGAAAGGTTAAGCGACCTTTATTGATTTGCTTTTTTAATTCTCGCAATATTTACATAAAGGGGATTAGATTGATCAATTCACCTGAATGGAATTTGACGGTGAAGAATTGCGAAAATGTTGCAATACGTAATGTAACTATCAAAAATCCTTCTAATTCTCCGAATACCGACGGTATTAACCCTTCTGGCAGTAAAAATGTTTATATCGACGGCTGTGTTGTAGATACCGGCGATGATAATATTGCCATAAAAGCTCATAATGGTGTAACAAAGAATGTATTTATAAAAAACTGCACCTTTTATTTTGGTCATGGACTATCTATAGGCAGCGAGACCTATCACGGGGTTCAAAATGTATATGTAGAAAACTGTAAATTTGTAAATACAACAACCGGCATTCGCCTTAAATCGGGACGAGACAGAGGAAATGTAATAAAGAACATTCACTATCGCGACATTACTATGGAGGATGTAGGTTCGGCTGTGGTTATTACGGCTTATTACCCGAAGCCTGCGGTGCAGGGAGATGCGGCGCAAAAGCTTACTGCTTTTACACCGAAATTTACCGATATCAGTATTGTTGGTCTTAACGCCACTGCCCAGCGTGAGGCTGGGATGATTATGGGGTTGCCGGAACAACCTATTCGCGGATTGAAATTAAAAGATGTTTTGATTAGTGCCCCTGTTGGCTTAAAGGTGAGAAACGCACAAATTAAGGCAAGTAATACAACCATAGTAGTGGCGCAAGGACCCAATTATATTGCGGAAGAAAATAGCGATATTGTTGAAAGGTAAAAGATGCTTTATCAGCATGGTCGCGATTGGAGTGTGCCGGTATGTTAAAAAGGATTGGTGTACTATGGGGAATTGCCTTTTTGTTATTGCAGCATTCCGGGATTGAGGCGGCAGGGTGGTTACAGTTTGATGACATTGAAATAAAAAGTCTGCAAACTTTCCAGTCGTTTGGTGAACTTCATGAAAGTGTTCCGGTACTGATAAGAGCGGCCGATAAGATCATGAAACAGACGCCTGACAGTGTCGTAAATAAAACGGTGGCTCCGATATCGGGTGATATGCATGATTATGTAAGTTCCAGCCCATACTGGTGGTCGGATCCGACGCAGAAAGGCAAGTATGTGAGCAAAGATGGCCGCGTTAATCCGGAACGGGATGACCCAGCCAGGTATGACCATGACCGGCTGGATAGAACTGCAAGCAATATTAATATACTTAGCCAGGCCTACTGTGCCACAGGCAGAGAAGAATACGCCGCTAAGGCAGTTGAGTTTATTAAAGTATTTTTCGTAAATCCGGATACTCGTATGAATCCCAATCTGAATTTTGCCCAAGGTATTCCCGGGAAATATGACGGACGAGGTTCGGGAATTATTGATTCTGCCTGCTTGATTCGATTGATAGACAATTTGCATATGCTGGAAAAGTCGGCAGCGTTTACGGAAGAGGTAGAGGCTGCGATGAAAGCATGGTTTGCCAGCTATTTGGAATGGCTAATGACAAGTAAGGCCGGGCTTCATGAAAGCCAGGCAATGAATAATCATGGTGTTTGGTATGATGCGCAGGCTGGCGCGTATGCACTTTATGTCGGTCGCAATGATATTGCGGCAAGTATTGTGCGGCAGGCTGCATCGAAAAGGATCGATCAGCAAATAGAACCGGACGGCAGCATGCCGAAAGAGCTTGCCAGAACAAAGTCAATGAATTATACAACCTTTAACCTATGCGCGTTTATAACTTTAGCACGTATCGGTGACGAGGTGGGGGTTAACCTCTGGGATTATCATAGTTCTGATGGACGAAGCATTAAAGCGGCAATAGACTATTTTATTCCCTATGTGTTGGACACTCGAGGCTGGCAGCATGAACAAATTATAGCCTACCGGTATCCTGGATTTACTAGATTTTTATATCTAGCAAAGATGCACTACGGCACTCAGGAATATGATACAGCTATTCAAAAATTGGCAATGGATTAAAGAATCACTGGAGAAATTATTTTGGTGAGCTGGTTGGAGGATGCGAATTTGATAAAACGATTATTAGGAATAGTACTGGGGCTGTTAGTCGTTGGCGGTGCTATGGCAGGAGTGGAATGCAGTTACTCGCAAGTTTTTGCGGCAGATGTTTTATCGCCGTGCCATGTCCAGGTTCCGGCGTTAGCGTTTGACGATACATCAGTTACTTTGGTGTGGGACAAGCCTGAACAGTATGCCGACATTGTAAATTATAAGGTTTACATGGATGGTGGTTTCATCGGATATGCCAATGATGCTGCATTGTCACTTGCCAGGCAGTCCATTAATGCGTTTTATTCCGATTCGGCCAATGCCGAGGCGCAAAAAATTTCTATCCACCATTATACTGTTACCGGATTGCAGCCTTACTCTAAGCACACTTTTACAGTAGCGTCGGTTGACAGGGAAGGCCGGGAATCGCAGCCAAGTCAGGAAGTTGTTCAGGTAACCGCCGCGAAGTCGGAAGTATTTAACATCGCTGATTTCGGTGCGGTGGGTGATGGGGTTACAGTAAATACCGCAGCGATACAGGCGGCAATTGACGCCTGTACTCCCGGGGGCAAGGTGTTGGTTCCAACCGGTGTATTTAAGACGGGTTCAATTTGGCTGAAAAGTGATATGACGCTCGAAGTAGGAGCGGGGGCAACGCTGCTGGGGTCGGAAAATAGCGAAGATTATGCCTTTCATGAACTGCTGTATCCTTATTCCGCGAGCGAACGGTTTTATTCCCTGATCAATGCTTGTACCTATGAGTATGGAAGCCTGAAAAATATCCGAATCGTTGGAGAAGGAATTATTGATGGGAATGGCTGGGAAAAAACAGGAATTGATAAAGATGATCCCACCCAGCGGATTTATCCTCACGCCAATAATATTATGAATGGAGATGTGCTCGATAAGAAGCACGTCCTTAATATAGGAATACTTGCCAAAACCAGTGTGGAAAAGGCCATGACGATGGGAATGGATTTCAAATCCGCCTATAATACAAGACCCAGTCTGATAACCTTCCGGGGGGTTGATACTGCGTATTTCGGCGGCTTTACCGCTGTAAACCCCGCTAACCATACAGTAGTTCTGATAAAGTGCAACCATGCAGCAGTAAACAACGTTGTATTAAAAACATACGACTGCAATAACGCAGATGGAATTGAATTTATTAGCAGCAATGGCTTACAGGTTTTTGATACTTTCTTTGATACAGGGGACGATTCGATGAATATGGCGGCCGGTCTAGGTGCCGCCGGTCAGAAAGAAGCTTCGACAAAAAATATTTGGATATTTGATAATTACTTCCGCCACGGTCACGGTGCCGTGGTTCCCGGAAGCCATACCGCAGCCTGGATTGAAAATGTTCTGGCTGAAGATAATGTGATTTTTCATTCGGAGGCGGGGCTCCGGTGTAAGTCCAATTGGCAGATCGGGGGCGGGGTTCGCAACGTTGTGTTTAGAGATAACGCGCTAAAAGATATAAAGCGCCAAGCCTTTATTTTTACATCTGATTATGCGGACCCGAGTGCGGTTCTAAACTATGAGGCAGCTGCAGCTCCACCAAAGTTTTACAATATCGAAGTAAGAAATAATACAGTGGATGGTACGGGGGCGGCGGCAATAGAAGTAGCTGGTGTGCAAAAGGGAGAACACGAAAATATCACTTTTGAAAATGTACGTTTTTTCTGCGCAAAACCTGCGGTGTTGCGCTATATGAAAAATAGTTCTTTCCGGAACGTTAGCTTTGAGGGGACTATTGGCGAACCGTGGAAAATTACGAGTTGCTCGGGGATACAGTTTGAGGCAACAACAATGAACAATTCGGCAATTGACGCAATGGTTGGTCCAAGCTGGCCGAAGGAAAGCTCGTTGAAAGTGAATTATCAGGATGCGGGGGTTGAACTAAGCTGGACTCCGGCACAGGATAATGTGGGCGTAGCCAGTTATAACATTATGAACGGCAACACGCTAATAGCCGTTGTTCCGGGAAAAACGCTAACGTATAAAGTAACGGATGTGTTACCTGGTTTAACATACAATTTCAAAATCGAAGCAGCCGACAGAACGGGAAATGTTACAACAAATGGGCCGGAATGCAAACTGGTTACAAAAGGCAAAGCAAGTCATAATCCTCCGGTTTTGCCTTTAAGCGAGAAAGACGTTCAGATTGAACATGTAGGGCCAACCTGGTTAACCGTTAAGTGGCAACCGACGGCTGCCACAAGTAGAATAAATCATTATGTTGTTTATGCCAATAATAACCAGTTGGCGATAGTCAATGGTGATGTATATAATTACCTTGTCGGTGGGCTGAGTGGTGCAACAAGATATTGTTTTGCAATTAAAGCGGTAGACGTCTATGGAAATTCTTCGTGGTATTCCGCCAAGCCTTTGGTCACGACTCCGCCCGGTTATGACGCGGGGGTGCCTCGCTGGAAAGCTAACAGCTATATTAGAGTTAAGGAGATAAGCGGAAATAAGGTTACACTTTGCTGGACGGCGGCTACGGATGATCGGGGAGTGACCGGTTATCGGGTGTATCAGGATGGTAAGGCTATTAATTTAGGCGGGGAGCCTTTTACACCGGTCAATCCTTTATATACCGTTCCTGTAAATAAAATTACTATCGACGGACTAACTCCTAATACCCGGTATGTATTTAAAGTAGATGCGACTGATGCGTTGGGGCACTGGTCGGCAAGCGGACCGAGCATAGAAGTAATTACACCGAAGTAAAAATGCGGGCCAATAGATTCTAGGCAAAAGGCTAGAGCAAACAGACAAGTGAAACAAGAACATAAAATAATTATTGAGGTGGATTAGCATGGGGATGAGTCAGATTTGCCAAAACGAAATAGAAGAAGCGTGGGAGCAACTTCCCGGAATAGTAAGTAATATTGTTCCGCCGTCTTTTCCTGATCGGGATTTTCTGCTTACGGATTACGGTGCGGTCGGAGATGGTGTTACCGATTGTACCGACGCGTTTATAAAGGCTATGGCGGAGGCTAACGCGGCAGGCGGGGGACGGATTGTGGTACCTCAAGGTACATTTTTTACTGGACCCATCCATTTTAGGAGTAACGTCAATTTACATATTACCAATGGGGCAACTATAAAGTTCAGTCAGGAGCCGGAAAAATACCTGCCAATGGTTCTTAACCGTTTTGAAGGTGTGGAACTATATAATTATTCTCCACTTCTATATTCCTACAATGTGGTCAATATCGCTGTTACCGGAGAGGGGATACTTGACGGCAACGCCGACAATAACCACTGGTGGCCTTGGAAGGGGCAGGAGAAGTACGGATGGCGCGAGGGGCAACCTCATCAGGCACAGGATCGGGACAAGCTTTTCGCTATGGCTGAACAGAACGTACCCGCCGAGGAGAGAAGATTTGGTAAAGGGCACTACTTGCGGCCCAGTTTTATCCAATTTTATAACAGTAAGAATATTTTAATCGAAGGCATTACTGTAAAGGATTCGCCAATGTGGCAAATCTGCCCGGTGCTTTGCGAGAATATCACCGTGAATAAGGTCAAAATTGTTGGCCATGGACCTAATACCGATGGTTTTAACCCGGAATCTTGCCGAAATGTATTAATACAAAATTGTTACTTTGATAATGGAGATGATTGTATCGCCATTAAATCAGGGCGAAATGCCGATGGAAGGCGTATCAATATTCCCTGTGAAAATATTGTGATTTTAAATAACTATATGAAAGATGGGCATGGAGGAATCACAATCGGCAGTGAAATTTCAGGGAGTGTTCGCAATGTTTTTGCGGAAAACAATGTTATGGATAGCGTTAATTTAGATCGTGCCCTGCGTTTTAAGACTAATTCCATTCGAGGAGGGGTAATAGAAAATATTTATTTTCGAAATACGGTAGTAAAAAGCATCGGTGAAGAAATTATCATTGTTGATATGGATTACGAAGAAGGTGATGCCGGAGAATTTACTCCCAACGTCCGAAATATTTTTGTTGAAAACCTGGAAAGTTACGGCGGGAAAACCGGTATACTGTTCAGTGCCTATGAACGTGCTCCCATTACGAATATAAAATTGGTGAATTGTTCCTTACATAATGTACAATCTCCATTTTTCCTAAAGCATGTTAAAGAGTTATACTGCGATAATGTTTATATTAATGAAAAGAACTATGATTCTATTCTTAATAGTAAGGGGTAAGCGGCATGAAATGGCTTAATAACTTACGAATTGGTCCCAAACTAATAGTTCTTATCGGAGTCTTTGTTATATTTCTTATGGCGGTAGGAGCTACCGGATATCATTACTTAGTAAAAGCCAGTACAAATATGGAAGAACTGTATGTGAACCGGCTGCTTCCGGTAAAATGGGTTAATGATAGCCGCACACAGTCCCGCGGTATTGACACAGACGTTTTTGAAATAATGATCACCACGGATGAGAAGCGAAAAAAAGAATTACTGCAGGATATTGCAAAACGGGATGCCGCAATAAATAAAAATTTAGAAAAGTATGAGCAGATAACATTATCTCAAACCGAAACCGAGACGCTCAAGGCACTGCATAAAAATTTGGACGAGTATCATGCATCGAGGGATAAAGTGCTAACGCTGGTTGCTCAGAATAAAAATAGGGAAGCGTATGCGCTTTTTCTGCAGGATACCCGCGGGCGGGCTGAAGCCATGCATGACAGCTACTACGACTTATCCGCCTATAACTCTAATGCGGGAAGCGAAATTAATAATCGTAATAAAGTAGACTTTAGAAATGCGATCAGGCTGTTTATCGGTACTATTTTCATAGCGCTTATCATCACAATTGCACTAGGCTGGTGTATTGCCCGTCTTATTATTAAGCCGCTTTCGGATACTACTTTCTTTTTGAATGCGATGTCGGACGGGGATTTTTCTAAGAATGTATCGCCGGAAAATTTGCAAATGTCGAATGAGTTTGGCATGTTAACCAAGGCTTTTGACAAGATGAGTAAAACCATCAAATCGCTGCTTGTGCAAATGGCAAATACTTCGCAAAATTTAGCGGCATCTTCCGAGGAACTAACGGCCAGTGCCCAGCAGTCGGCGCAATCTTCCAACCAAGTGGCCGGGGCCATAACCAAAGTGGCTGAGGGGGCTGATCAACAGCTCAAACTTGTCATTACAGCAAGTGACTATGTTGATCAAATGTCGCAAAGACTTCATAAAGTTACTGAAAATACGCTAAGAGTAACGAAATCAGCAGAAAAGACCGAACAGGTTGCCAGTGACGGAGGTTTGGCGGTTGAAAAGGCAATCAGTCAAATGAATGTCATTGAACAAAAAACAGCGGACACGGCCAGTTCGATTAGTCGATTGGCGGATAAATCAATTAAGATTGGTGAAATTGTTGGAACTATTTCCAATATTGCCGATCAGACCAATTTATTAGCCTTGAATGCCGCTATTGAAGCCGCAAGAGCGGGGGAAAGCGGTAAAGGATTCGCGGTTGTTGCTGATGAAGTACGACGACTTGCGGAGCAGTCGCAGCAGGCGACCCGGCAAATAGATGGATTGATTAGTGAGGTTCAGCAGGAAGTAAATAGTGCGGTTTCATTTATGGAAGACGGAAAACAAGAAGTGACAACAGGAGCTGCCGTAGTCAATGTTGCCGGACAAAATTTTCACGAAATTCTGACCATGGTTGAGCAAATATCCAATCAGATACGTGAAATTTCGATGGCTATCTCCGATATAACGAGTGGCAGTGAAAAAATAGTGAAGGCTGTACAGGATATTAACGGGGAAAGTAAAAATGCAGTTCAGCAAACGGAAATTGTGTCAGCGGCAACAGAAGATCAAACGGCAGCCGTGCAAGAAGTTTCTTCATCCAGTCAGGAGTTGGCGAAAATGGCGGATGCGCTGCAGCACATGACCAAACGTTTTAAAGTATAAGTTTTTTATAGGTTTCTAAGCCGAATGTCCTAGTCCTTTCAGTTCGGAGCGCATGAGTAGAGAGGAACCAAAAGCTAAAGAAACTTATTTAAATTAAAAAAATGAAAGAAGGGATGTACAGTGATACATACGTTGCCCAAAAATGGGAAACGGGCGATTGCCCTGACGACAGTTTTTTCCATATTGTCGTTTTCACCGGGTTTTGCGGCCCAGCCTGATGTTGGCGAGGTCCTGGGCAGTTTGCAAAACAATCAGGTAGTCGTGCCGGGGAAAGAAGCTCCAACCGTTAAGGCTCCTGCTAAGAAGGATAAGAAAGCACCCAAGGATCAGGGACCTAAATTTCATGTTACCAGTGTTCGCATTACAGGACAAAACGTAATATCCGAAGTCAAGCTGGCAAAGCTTGTGAAACACGCAAATAACAAAGATCTTACGCTAAGTGAGCTTAATGAAATAGCCGACCACGTAACGAAGTTCTTCCATGAACAAGGATATATGGTCGCTACGGCATATGTTCCGCCGCAGAGCATTAAAGATGGTGTGGCGGAGATTCGGGTGGTTGTCGGGAAATACGGCAGCATTCAGGTGAAAAATGAGGCCAACTTTTCTACGAAAAAAGTTAACGGGTTCTTGAGCAGGCTAAAAACTGGCGATTATGTGAAGAAAAGTTTGTTAGAGCGAGCCCTGTTAATTTTAAATGATGTCAGCGGTTTAAGCGCCAAGGCTACGTTGTCTCCGGGCAAGGAACCGGGCACTACCGATGTTACGGTGGAAGTGAGCGATACACAAAAGATTGTATTTTCAGCGGGGCTGGACAACTATGGAAACAGCTACCTGGGGTATGACCGACTCTCGATTAATGGTGCGTGGCGCAATGTCAGCGGCTTTGGTGATGAAATCAGAATCAGCGAATTAGACGGCGGCTCCGGTTTTAACAATTTGCAGGTTGCTTACCTTTCAAGTCGTTAGCAGCTACTGGATATGCAGATGTAAGCAGTCTTTATTATGCAACTCCAATTGTACGCTCTCGTAAATTCAATGTATATAGTCGGATTGGCTTTGTTCATAAACAGTTATATGATAGGATAAACACCCTAACGGACTCAGAAGATTCCACGCTGCCCTATACCAATGATAAAGAAGATAATATATTAAGTATCGGTCTTATTGGCAATAAGTATGATGATAAAGGCAGTGGCGTAACTTCCATGTCTTTGGGCGTGGAGCGGGGACAATTGAGTTTAAATACGCAGAGTATTTTGGATTATGACAATTATTATACTCATACTAATGGTCGCTTTTATAAAATAAAATTTGATGCTCAGCGACAAAAGTACTTTGCCAAACGGCTTAGCTATTTTGCAAAAGTAAACATTCAGCATGCCAATAAAAATTTAGATTCGTCAGAAAAAATCTACCTGGGAGGGCCTAATGGGGTTCGCGCTTACCCGACGGGGGATGCCAGCGGTGATAGCGGAACCATTGTAACAGGGGAAATCCGCTATGATCTGCCAAACCCGGATCTTCAGTTCGCCACATTTATTGACAATGGACGAATTACCCTTAATGAGAAACCGTGGACTACTACGTCGAACACAACTCAACTGACGGGTGCAGGCTTCGGCTTTATTTGGAATAAGGCTAAGGATTACTATGTAAGGCTTGATTTTGCTTGGCGGCTAACCGACCCCCAATATGGGGACAAGGCTACTAATGGTTTGGTATGGCTGCAAAGTGTTAAATACTTCTAATAGGCGCTATAAAGTTTAAGGAGGGAAACACATGCAAAGAAAATGGCGGCGAAAATGGGAACGCTACAGTGTACAGGTAGCACCCGGTCAAGCGGTAACTTCACGATTACAAGTAGGTGTGGCCGCAAAAAAAATAATCAAGTGTTTAATGCCGCCGCTGGCAGCCGGGATGGTTTTGTTTTGCATGACCGGGGCTTATGCCAATCCGTCTGGCGGAACGGTCACCAGCGGGTCGGGCACTATTAGTCAGACAGATACGACGACAACAGTTACACAGACTTCAAGTAAATTATCCATTAACTGGGATAGCTTTAACGTTGCAGCCAATGAATCAGTAACCTTTGTCCAGCCGACCTCCACTTCCGTTTGTGTCAACCGGATTACCGGAACGGACGCGTCTACAATTTATGGTTCGATCACGGCGAATGGAATTATTTACTTAATTAATCCTAACGGCATTTTGTTTGGTTCCAGTGCGCAGGTCAATGTCGGCAGTTTAGTAGCCTCGACTTTGGACATTTCCGACGACAATTTGGAAAATGGCAAGTATGTATTCAGCGGCAGCGGTGGCTCGGTTGTCAACAAAGGAACTATTACGGCGACCAACGGCGGCTATGTAGCGCTCTTGGGCAATCAGGTCACTAATGATGGTGTCATTGTGGCAAAGAAAGGCACAGTTGCGTTAGCCGCAGGAAACCAAGTGACATTGGATTTCGACGGGGACAGCCTGATTAGTTTGTCGGTGGATACAAGCTGTGCCAGTGCGCTGGCGGCGAATAACAATCTGATTGAGGCTAACGGCGGTTTAGTGGTAATGACGGCAAAATCGGCGGATACGCTGGCCGGAACGGTGGTCAATAATACCGGCATTATCCGGGCGGAGAGCGTTGACAGTACTACTGGTACTATACTTCTTGACGGCGGCGCTAACGGTACGGTGTCAAACAGCGGTACGTTGGACGCTTCCGGTACCTCGTCCGGCCAAACGGGCGGTACGGTCAAAGTGCTGGGGGAAACGGTTACGCTTAACGATGGTTCTTACATAAACGTATCTGGCGATGCTGGCGGCGGTACAGCTTTAATTGGTGGCAATACCCAAGGGCGGGGGACGGAGCAAAATGCTACGACCACTACGGTAGCTTCTACGGCGGTTATTAACGCTAACGCAATCACTTCCGGCGATGGCGGCAAAGTGGTGGTGTGGTCTGACGGAACAACTACGTATAAAGGTAATATTACCGCAACCGGCGGTTCGGTCAGCGGTGATGGCGGTAATGCCGAGGTTTCCGGCAAAACCAAGCTGGTGTATGACGGCACAACGGATCTTACTGCTGCTAACGGCACAACCGGAACGCTGCTGTTAGACCCTACCAATTTCATTATTGCGGAAGATTATGGAGATATGACACCGGAGGATTTGGCAACCGCGCTTGAAACGGCGAACATTACAATCTTATCAAGTAATGGCGCGACAGGTACGAACGGCAATATATATGTTTATGACGATATCTCCTGGACAGGCTCCAATACTTTGACTTTAAGTGCGTACAACAGCATCATTATCAATGCCAGTATCACGAATATGGGCGGCGGCAGCTTAGTGCTTTTGGCCGATAATACTTTATCCAGCAGTATCTATGGTACGGTAACAATTAGCTCGGGGAATACCATTAGCCTGAGCGGCGGCAGCGGTACGGCCACCATTTATTATCACCCATCCGGCTATACAACTACAGATTATTCTTCTTATTTCGCAAGCGGTACTACCTATAACGCCTATCTCATGGTTAATGACGCCACCGACTTGCAGAACATGAGTGAAAACCTAAGTGGGACGTATGCCTTGATGCAGAATATTGATTGTTCCTCCATATCGAGTTTCACGCCTATTGGTACATCGAGTAGTAGCGCGTTTACTGGAAAGCTTTATGGTTTTGGTCATACCATTTCGGATCTTACGATTACTGATACTACAACTGCATATGCTGGTCTGTTTGGCTATACCTCTGGAGCAACTATATCTAATTTAATACTCGATAACGTAACAGTTACTGGGAGTTACACCAGCGGAACTTACACAGGCGCCTTAGCAGGTTATGCTGCTTCTTCAACTATATCAAATGTTTCTGTAACAGGTTCGTCAAGCACTTCGACAACAACGGGTACGAATATCACAGGAAATTATTCAACCGGCGGTTTGGTGGGTTATGCGTATTCTTCAACCATTTCGGATTGCGCTGTAACAGATTCGACAGTGACGTGGACTGGAACAGGTTATTCAAACTCCGGGGCTGGAGGTTTGATAGGTTGGCAACAATACGGTACTACAAGTAACAGCTATAGTACAGCTACGGTAAAGGGAAACGGTACTAGCACAGGTTACGGCTTAGGGGGGCTAGTAGGAGTATTAAAAAGCGGAACCATTAGTCAGTGTTATGCTAGCGGTTCTGTTTCTGGCACTTATGGATATGGGGTCGGCGGACTTGTCGGTTGGGGCAGTGGAACGATAACCAATTCGTATGCTACCGGGGCAGTAAAAGGGTATGCTCGGGTTGGCGGTTTTATCGGGCAAGATGACGGTGCTACAATTACTAATTGTTATGCTACCGGCACTGTTTCCACTAGTTCTAGTTCTACTTCTACTCATGGCGGTTTTACCGGTTACGTGAATAGTACGTCGGCGCAATATACCAACAGCTATTGGCTTACTTCAAATAACACAACGATAACTTCAAGTGTTGGATCGTATGGTAAAACAAATTCTAATACAACTTTAACTAGCATAACATCAACATCTTCTATAGCCAGCTTTAGTTCAAGCATTTGGGACACAAGCAGCTATACTCTGCTTAGTTGCGGTCCGACAATAACAACCACAAACATAACACCTACAGGTGCAACCGAGCCTACTAGTTCCGGGGAATCGCTTTTAGCAAGTTTGCCGCATACCTCAACAAGAAAATTATCTGCCAATTGGTCCTGGGGGATTACTACAGCCGAACAGTCGGATGCGGATAGCGGTGTAACCAGTGACTCCAAAACGATGGACGCAGCCGGTGTTGCTGCACAAAGCACAACCGGTAAGGAGGCTGCTTCCAGTACAACTATTAAGGTGATCGGTACCGGGGTAAATGTTGACCAAAGTCAGGCGGACGCGCAGACGGATAAAAGCAAGACTGGGAAATAATTTGCGGATATCGAGATACCAATGGAACCAAATAAAATCATAAATCACGCGATCTAGGGCTGATCCCTGGATCGCGTAAGGAGGAAGACAAGAATGAAAAAAAGCCTGAGTTTATTGGTTGCGTTTTTATTCGTGTTTAGTTTTGCAGGCAGCGTTTTTGCCGCCGAAGGTCCCTTTAGTGATGTACCGAAGGATCACTGGTCCTATGCAGCGGTTAACCAATTGGTTAAAAGCGGTATCGTAGAAGGGGCAGAGGATGGAGAATTTCATGGCGACAGAGTGTTGAGCCGCTATGAAATGGCAGTTATTGTGGCTAAAGCCATGAAAAACGTTGACAAAGCCGATGAAAAAACTAAGGCTACAATTGATAGGATGTACAAGGAATATCACAAAGAACTAAATAACTTGGGTATTAGGGTAAAACGCTTGGAAAAGGCAATAGCCCAAGCTGAACCCAGCCTCATTGACTGGACGGGAACTAATATTAAAGCACAGTATCAGCGTTCTACCATAAGCGCTAAAGGACAGACTTCTTTATTAAATCCAACCAACGCTTTAAATAAAACGGTAAGTTCTGGTGTAACCACTACCTATCCCGATTCGTTTATGTATAGCACGCAACTGGTGGCTAATTCCCGGATTAGTGAAAACTGGACGATGCAAATTACCTTTGAAGCGGCGAAAAACTCACAAGGTGAGGATGTTGTTATTCATCATTTACCGGGTAGATTGGACTTATCAACCTATACCATTACAGGTAATATGTTTGGCGGTGAAGCTACGTTAGGCCGTACCGAAGATGTTATCATCAATGGTTTAGTGTACGATGACTGGACTTCAGGGGTTCGTTTCAAGGTTGGTGATAAAACCAAAGCAACTCTCTATGTAGGCAAAGTGGATAATGCCAGTCCTGCTTCCTATAACGGGTTGATTAGAGACATCGCCAGCTATATCAACTGTTATGACGGGATTAACTTGTATGCCGCGGATATTGCCATACCGTTAAGCAAGGCAACGAAGGTGTATGGTGCCGGTTATATTACAACTAATTACCGGTCGAATTATCAAACCGCTAAGATCGGGGAAATAGCAGTCAGTTCCAAGTTGAGTCCGATTACGGAAGTAAAAGCTGACTGGGCAAGAAGCAATTATAGCGATAACAACAGAGCGTATTTATTCAGCTTAAAATTTAAGGATGCCAATAAGGAAATTTCCCAATCGAGTGGCTGGACATTGAACTATGTTCATAATGAAGCCAAGGCAACAATCGAGAACGGACAAGATTTCCGCTATAACTACTACTATGCTACTAATACGTCTAGTGCTGCCAGTACTTCTAACATTTTCTACTCGGGTGATATTACTTTTAACGGTACAACTACGACGCTTTGCGTACCGATATAACCATGTATTTCTAGAAAATAAGTTGCCATTAAAGGGGGGCAGGGGATGAAAAAGTGTTTAGTTATATGCTTAACGCTACTCGTGATGCTGGTTATGGTCGGCACTGCGCTAGCGGCGGAAGACTCGTTCGATAATGTTCCGGCTGATGACTGGTCATATGAAGCCGTCGCTCAACTGGCGCAGGCCGGTCTCATCGATGGCTATGATAAAAATAGTTTTCCAAAGAAAAAAGTCATTACCCGATATGAAATGGCACTGATTATTGCTAAA
>JAGGAE010000091.1 GCA_017889725.1 Bacillota bacterium
CGACCGAGACCGGTTTGTGCTGAGCAAAGGGCACGCAGCACCGGTTTTATATTCTACTTTGGCAGAGAAGGGCTTTATTCCGCAAGAAGAACTCATGACTTTACGCAAAATAAACAGCAGGCTCCAAGGTCATCCTGAAATGAAGAATATTCCGGGTGTGGATATGTCAACAGGGTCTTTAGGCCAGGGGTTAAGTGCGGCGAATGGCATGGCCTTGGCCGGAAAGATTGATAATAAGGATTATCGTGTATATGCGCTCTTAGGGGATGGCGAACTGGAGGAAGGACAAGTCTGGGAGGCTGCCATGTTTGCCTCTCATTATAAACTGGATAACCTTACCGCCTTTGTAGACCATAATGGCTTACAAATAGATGGTCCGGTATCGGAAGTCATGTCGCCGCTGCCAGTTCCAGAGAAGTGGCGGGCCTTTGGCTGGAACGTTCTTGAAATCGACGGGCACGATTATGAAGAGATTTACCAGGCCATTCAGACGGCTAAGTCGGTAAAAGGTCAACCTACGATGATTGTGGCGACTACCGTTAAGGGCAAAGGCGTCTGCAAGATGGAGAATGCAGTTGACTGGCATGGAAAAGCACCTTCAGCCGAAGAGTGCGAGATGTTTTTGGCAGAAATGAACGATTAGGGGGTTGTGAGAAGAATGGGTAAAGCAACACGTGAGGCCTACGGCGAAGCACTTCGTGAGCTGGGGGAAAAAAATAAAAATATTGTTGTACTTGATGCGGATTTATCAAAATCGACTAAAACCAATCTGTTTGCGAAAGCGCATCCGGAACGGTTTTTCAACGTAGGAATTGCCGAACAAAATATGCTGGGAACGGCGGCCGGCCTAGCCGCGGCCGGAAAAACTCCGTTTGTTTCGAGCTTTGCTATGTTTGCGACCGGACGGGCTTACGAACAAATTCGTAATTCCATCTGCTATCCTAACTTAAACGTGAAAATTGCCGCTACTCATGCCGGTCTGACGGTGGGAGAAGATGGGGCATCCCATCAGGCCATTGAGGACATCAGCCTAATGCGGACTATCCCCAATATGACGGTGATTGTTCCGGCTGATGCTACCGAAGCTCATCAGGCAGTCGCTTTTGCCGCTGAGCATCAGGGGCCGGTATATCTCCGGCTCGGGCGTATGAGCGTGGCGGATGTTTTTGGCAGTGATTATACGTTTTGTTATGGGAAAGCGGTACAACTGGCAGAAGGAAAAGACGTTACCCTTATTGCTACGGGGGTCATGGTGCCGGAAGCCCGCTTGGCAGCTGAGGAATTGATCAAATCCGGAGTAACGGCCAGAGTGCTTAATATTCATACCATAAAACCTATTGATCGTGAGGCTGTGGTTGCGGCCGCGCGGGAAACTGGTGCGATTGTAACTTGCGAAGAACACAGTATTTATGGCGGACTTGGCAGTGCGGTTGCCGAAGTTCTGGTTGAAAATTACCCGGTTCCTATGGAACGGGTTGGTGTGCTTGACGTATTTGGCGAGTCCGGTACTCCTAGGGATCTACTAATAAAATACCATCTTACTGCCTCGGATATTGTCAGTGCTGCAAAAAAGGTTATTAGCCGAAAAAACGCTAAATAGCTTTTCTCTCCACATATAAAGACCCGCCTAAACATATGTTTAAGCGGGTCTTTATATGTGGAGGGGTAGTATGGGGCTGTGGTTGCGTATTAGGTTAGGCAGCCGCTTGTTGCGGCGGGCTGCTCTTTTTGCTGTCGGTATAGCTTCCTTAGCAAAGCTGGGATCAGCCGGAATGCTGATGGGGTCTATGCTGGTATCGCTGGCACTTTATGCGTGGGCTTTCGGATGGAGATTTGCGGTCGGCTTAATCGTAGTGTTATTTGTCCATGAGCTAGGGCATGTTATAGCGGCTTACGTGGTGGGGTTACGACCCTCGGTTCCGGTCTTTGTGCCATTTGTCGGCGCGGTGATTAGTCTCAGACAGCCGCCCAGGAGTGCAAAAATGGCGGCAAACGTTGCTGTCGGGGGGCCAGCCGTAGGGACACTCAGTGCATTACTTTTTCTTGCCGGATATTTTTGGACTGACAGTATTTTATTGCTTGTGTTGGCTTATACAGCTGCCATTATAAATCTGTTTAATTTGATTCCTCTGGCCCCCCTCGACGGCGGAAGAATTGCTGCAGCAATTCTTCCTTATATGTGGGGATGGGGTGGGTTTATAGCTGCAGGTGTATTTTTTTATACTCGCAATCTCATTGTTCTAGTTATTTTTGTCATATCCCTGTACTATTTATGGAAAGGGGAGGATATGAATAATCGGGACAATTACTATGCGCTCAGTCTTCACCGGCGTTTTAAGGTTGCCTGCTGGTATTTTGGCCTGGTGTCAGTATTAGGAATTGTAATGATATATGCAGGCTCCATTCTCTATTAGAAAGGATGAATGAGTTTAGAAAGGTGGGCTATAAAAAGAGGTATTTCATGTTTAAGGTCGAAATTTACATGGTCAGACCTGTCCAATTGGATCATTCTTTTGCAAAGGAGGAGCAGGTTTTATGATAAGAATGCTTGGTGTTTCAAAAGTTTATAGTAAGGGTTGTATCGCCCTCTCCGACGTTTCTGTCGAAATACAAAAGGGCGATTTTGTTTTTGTAGTAGGCCCTAGTGGTGCGGGAAAATCGACTTTTATTAAAATGCTGTTTCGGGAAGTTATACCCTCAAGCGGCCAGCTTTTTGTGAATGGTCATGATGTAGGGGAAATGGCTATGGCGGAAGTTCCCTATTTAAGGCGGCGCTTGGGAATAGTATTTCAGGATTACCGGTTATTGCCTAATAAAACCGTTTATGATAATATCGCTTTTGCTATGGAAGTAATTGAAGCGTCCAGACGGGAAAGTCAAAAACGGGTGAATCATGTTCTAGATTTGGTTGGCCTAAGGAATAAAGCATACACCTATCCCACCCAGTTGTCGGGGGGCGAACAGCAGCGTGTAGCGATTGCCCGTGCCATCGTCAACAAACCGCAAATGGTCATTGCCGATGAACCGACCGGCAACCTTGACCCCGACACCTCGTGGGAGATCATGAAAATATTTGAAACAATCAATAAAGGCGGGACAACCATAGTCATGGCAACGCACGACAAGCCGGTTGTTGACGCAATGAAAAAACGGGTTATTGCTATCGAAAAAGGTTGCATTGTTCGTGATCAGGCCAAGGGGGCGTATGGCTATGAAAGCTAGAACCGTGGAATATTTTATAAAAGAAGCGGTGTCTTCTTTGCGCCATAACGGGTTAATGAGTTTTGCATCTATTAGCACGGTGGCGTTATCCCTTTTGATATTAGGTTTATTCTTGATTATGGTATTAAATCTTAACCAAATTGCTTCGTCAATAGAGTCTAAAGTTGAGATCACGGTCTATTTGCAAGATGATCTGAGTGACTATGAGCAGCGGCAAATCGGTACCCAGTGGGTAAGGAAGAAGCCCTTAAGCGGTTTCGGGAAAGGCTGGGCGAACAGCAGAGCCTATTAAACGCATTGGGAGATACGAATCCGTTACCAAATTCGTTTGAAGTGAAAGTGGACATGCCGGAAAAGGTCAAACTGGTGGCGAGTGCCCTCAGTAAAATGAAAGGCGTCGAGAATGCAAAATTTGGGCAGGAAGTTATTGAAAAGTTATTTTCTCTAACCAGAATGATTCGGTTATTTGGGTTGGTGCTAATTATATTTCTAGCCCTGGCGGCATTGTTTATCATATCTAATACTATACGGATCACTGTATTTGCCCGTAGAAAAGAAATTGGAATCATGAAGTATGTGGGAGCTACCAATTGGTTTATTCGCTGGCCTTTTTTAATTGAAGGCATGATACTTGGTTTTGGCGGAGCGCTTATTTCGGTTATCCTTATAGTCAAGATATATGGGCTTTTAATACAACAAGTTACTGAGTCACTTACCTTCCTGCCTTTAATTCCCCAATATCCCTTTCTTACCCGCATAAGCATGTTTTTGCTTGTTACTGGTACGGCTATCGGGGCATTGGGAAGTACTATATCGCTTCGGCGGTTTATGAAGGTGTAAGGAGGTTACTTATGTTTCAGTCCCGGAGACAGCAGGCGCAGCAGCAGGTAGATACGCTTTCAAATCAACTGCAAACTATTCAGAAGGACTTAGACAAGGCCCTGAATGAATATAAAGAAATTGTGGATAAACGAAAAATTACTGAACAGCAAATTGAGGCTAATACGGAAATTCTCGAGAAAACCGAGGCCGCGTTGGCTGAACGCAGCCGGATTTTGAATAAAAGAATGAGGGATATTTATAAAAACGGCCAAATCAGCTATTTAGATGTCTTGTTAGGGGCGAATGACTTTAGCGATTTTGCTACTCGCGTGGAAATACTTAAACGCGTCATTCGACAGGATATTAACTTAATAACAACGGTTCAAGCCGAGCGAAATCTCATTCTGGAAAAACGCGAACAGCTTGTAAGGGACAAAGCTGCGGTGGTAGAATTGGAAAAGGCGGCAGAAGATAAACAGCAAGTGATCGCCCAGCGCAAAAAGGAACGGGCAACCTTGCTTGCAAGTGCGGTTCAGGAACGGGATGAATCAGAGCGAGAGTATCAAAACTTATTAGAGGAATCAAGACGGATAGAAGAGATGCTGCGTAGGAGGGGAAGTACCACTACGGAGTCGGCCGGTTCTACTGGTTCGATGCTATGGCCGATTCAAGGAGAAATTACCTCGCCTTACGGTTGGCGAACGCACCCTATTTTTGGTACACAGCGTTATCATAGCGGTATCGACATTGCAGGTGATTATGGTGATCCGATTAAAGCGGCCGACGGCGGTATAGTCTCAGACGCTAGCTGGTGGAGCGGTTATGGAAATATGGTGGTTATTGATCACGGCGGCAATATTCAAACCCTGTACGGCCATTGTTCCCAGCTTTTAGTGAGTGAAGGCCAACATGTTTCAAAAGGGCAAGTGATTGCCTTGGTAGGGGCTACTGGGTATGCAACCGGGCCGCATTTGCATTTTGAAGTGCGGCAAAACGGCTCTCCCGTTGATCCCATGGGCTATTTGCCATAAAGTGCATATAGTGCGGGATTTCTACATATAGTTTATCTATAAGTAGAAGTCCCGCCTAAAAAAAGCGAGGTGTTATTAGTGTCTGACCGGCGTAAAATTATTGCGGGGGCCATCGGACTGGTGGCCGCCACTTTTCTTTTGACTTGTGGCGGAATATTTTATTGGCTACATACTATAACCGGTGACGCTACCGGAGCGTTAAAACTTCTTGAGGTAATGCAAATTATCAAGTCCGACTATGTGGAAGCAACTGGCGTGGAAAAGCTTATGGACGGCGCTGTAAAAGGCGCGGTTAATTCTTTGGGAGATCCCCATTCCATATATATGGACGCTAAAATGTACAAAGAATTTATGATTGAAACCGAAGGCTCCTTTGGCGGGGTAGGCATAGTACTGGGGGTTCGTGATAAAGTGCTAACCGTCATATCCCCGATAGAAGGGACTCCTAGCGAGCAGGCCGGGATTAAAGGCGGCGACCAGATTACGAAAATTGACGGACTGGATACCAAGGATATGGCCTTGGATGAGGCGGTTAACAAAATCAGGGGAACGATCGGTACGCAAGTCACCTTAACTATTACCCGGGGTCAGGAAGTAAAAGATTATTCCCTGGTACGGTCTAATATCCAAATAAAGTCGGTTGCAGGTAAAATGCTTCCCGATTCCATTGGTTATATACGGATTTCGTCCTTT
Organism: Bacillota bacterium; assembly: GCA_017889725.1. Lineage (GTDB taxonomy): Bacteria > Bacillota > Negativicutes > Sporomusales > CTSoil-080 > CTSoil-081. The sequence continues at coordinate 5,769 of JAGGAE010000091.1, forward strand.
AATGAAACTACGGGCAGTGATTTTATTCATAAGTACCGGGAACTTGAACAGGCGGGAATGAAAGGGCTTATTTTGGATTTAAGAGATAATCCGGGCGGTCTTTTGCAAGAGTGTATAAAAGTTGCAAACCTGCTTGTGCCGAAAGGCCCTATTGTATCAGTAGTTTCACGAACCGGGGAAAAGGAAACTATGCAGTCCAGTTTAGAAGAAGTACCCTATCCGCTGGTTGTGTTGGTCAACGGAGGTAGTGCAAGTGCCTCGGAAATTGTCGCCGGAGCGGTACAAGATACACAGGCCGGGGTTTTGGTAGGGACAAAAACCTATGGAAAAGGTTCGGTACAAACTATTAAATATTTATATGATGGCACAGCCATCAAACTTACAATTGCCAAATACCTGACGCCGGCCGACCGGTCGATTAATGGCATTGGCATTGAGCCAAATGTAGTAGTTGACTTACCGGCAGATGCGAAAAAAGATATACAATTCGATAAGGCTATCGAAATAGTTAAAAGCAAACTTCAATAAGAATAAAGAAACAGGGCGGCCTCGATGAGGCTGCCCTGTTTCTTTATTCTTAGGAACTTACTTAATAAGG
>JAGGAE010000092.1 GCA_017889725.1 Bacillota bacterium
TCAAATAAATTCTGCACTCCATGACACATGGAAAGGACTCGCCCCGCATCATCCGGTTCAGGTTCGCCATGATAATAATTTTCAATAGAACAAATACCAAATAATAAATCCAATGACCGTATTTCCTTATTTAAAACCGTCGAAACATCAATGATTTCTTCCACCGTATCCATCAGGCAGGTATAATTGTGATTTCCCGGCTCTATGCCATACAACGCACACAAAGCAATCAGATAATTTTCAAGCGCAACGGACGCTACGTTAAATACCACACTCGGACACTGTCCTTCTTCCTGAAACTGCTTCGCCCTATAGTGGTACATTTTCGCACTCCGGTAGACTTCTTCAAACGCCTCTATATCAACCATTTTTCCTACCTCTTTTACTATGATTCTGCCAGCACCGCACTTGCAGAAAGCTGGCAGAATCATATAAAATTGCGCTTATTTCTTGTGACGCCTATTTGCTCAACATACAACTCTATCGAAACCCTTTACCAAACATTTAAAATCCATTCCTTGTTTTTCTTATACTCCATATCAGTAAACAACGTGTTCGCCATTTGCTCTGCAAGCCATACCGCACCTTGATATCCGACAACCGGATGGCGGTACAAGCCCGCGCGGTCGTATGTGGGGAAACCCACCCGCACCATTGGAATATTGTTGTCAATGGAAACAAAACGCCCTTTGGAATGACCCAGAATAAGATCCAGTTCAAGACCCTCATTCTTAATCCTGTTTTCTAGTTCCCACAAATCGGCATTCATAATGATCTCCATGTTAAAATCGACCTTCTCCTCAAGCGCCTTGATACGCGGGTCATTCGGATACTTAGTGTTGTCATCGCCGAGCAAGAGCAGTACAGGCTTCATTTCCAGGTCGATACAGAATTCCGCAAGTCCAATAACCAGATCGGCATTTCCATAAATAGCAACTTTCTTATCCGCGAAAAACATATGCGTAAGATCCGTTAGCGCATCAATAGCAATTCCCCGTTCCCGAACTAACGACTGCGGTATTTCCTTTCCGGTCATCTTTTTTACACTTTGTAAAAAAATATCCGTGTTGCGTATACCGATAGGAGTCGGCCCAATGATTGCCGGAACTTCAAATTCACTTTCCAGATATTCTGCGGTCTGACCGCCTTCATACCGGTTGAGGGCAATTGTCCCCAACGCATTGGCCGTCCCCCGCAAATCCTCAATCGTCGTACTGCCATGAGAAACTTCCCTTCCACTCGGCATAAGAGGAGAATCGAAGTCTTCAATTTCAAATAAAACTGTCGCTTCCACCTGCATTTGTGCTAAAAGATGCTTAAGCGCTGCTACATCCCCAGGATTGACCCAACCTGTAATCAGGTTAAGCTTTCCGTTTGGTTCTCCTTTCTTAGCAAAGTAACTAACAAAATCTTTGACCGCAACATCATATCCGCTCACCATGCTCCCCTTAAAGCTAGGTGTGTGAACCGGAATAAGATGAACTTCCCGACCGGCGTATTTCTCCGGCAACAGCTCATTATTAAGTTTTAAAACAACCCCGTCAATATCGTCACCAATGACTTCCGTCGAACAGGTCGTGATGATCGGTATCACTTTTACATCCGGATACCGCATCAAAAGCACATCCACCGCTTCTTCGACGCGATGCGTAGCCCCGAATACCGCTCCGTCCTCATGCAAAGAGGAAGAGGCAATATCAAAACTTTCCTTGAAATGCTGCGAGAAAAGCAGGCGGACAAACATGACGCACCCCTGTCCTCCATGAACAATTCCAATACAATCCTCGATTCCTATGCTGGCATACTGCGCACCACAAGGCTGACACGTTAAGATTGGATTGATAACGCCCGCACGCTCTTTTTCTTTCACTGCACAATGCATAGCATTACTCCTTTTCTTATGGTTTTGTTCTGCGTACGCCGCACTGGCGCAGTTCTAGTGTCCATTTGTCATTTAATAATGGGGATCATTAAGCTCTTCATTCAGCGATCCGGTAACAGTTAAGTAATCCATACGGTCCTTTAATTTTTGCATGAGTAATTTAATTTCCACTTTGTCCATGGCCGCTAACCACGCATACCGGCTTTTAAAGGCATCCGCTAAGCATACGGCATCCACCCAATAACATTTGTCAGTCGGAGTTTCCTTTTCCACAGGTTCATCACACAATATCTGCATAGTTTTCGTAAGGATTTCCTTGTTCTGCCTTTCCCGGTCCCAAGATCGGGAATGAAACTGCCACAAACATTTCTTCATAATATAATCAACTAATTGTTCAACCTTGTCTTTCATCGTATCCTCCACAAGTCAACACCTCCATTAAACCACCGAGAGCTTTTTCTGTAATGGATACTCCGGATACGTCTTTTCCCGTATAGTTGTGAGGTTATCATATTTACCGGTATACTCTCTCAATTCGTTCGAAGACTTAACCTCCTCACTTACATTCCCATCCGAAAGTATTTTTTGCGTTACAAATTTTGTATCCGTAGCTATTTCATCCTTGCTGATATCCACGAAGGCCAATTGATGAATCGGTGAATAAATGGCGTTGTAAATATCCCGCGCAAACCGGACCCAGCCTTCATATCCCTTCCAAGGACCATTATGATAAGCATGAGCATTAAGGTATGGAACCCGCAATTTCTTAGCCACTTCCCGGGAAATTCCTTTCTCCATGTCACCCTGATGACCGAACTTCGTATACACGGATACGACCTCGACCCCCATCTCTTCATGAATGACATGCGCCCAATGCCACAGTTTAGACCCGCCTGGCCAGAGACAAACCTTTTTCCCTTGCAGCCGTTCTTTGTACCAGTCCAATTCCGGTTTCCAGCGGGCTGTTTCCTCATCGATAATGGCCTGAGCTCTATCCTCAATTCCGAAAAACAGCCCGACTTTCCTAAGCGAGTCTGACAACGGGCCAAAGCCAAAACCGTCAATATCCAGCCGCGGAGTACCGTACCTTACCCTAAGTTCATTGCAGATATACTCCGCCGAACGCGCACATTCCAGAACATTTAAATGAGCCCGGTGCATAGCTCTCAGATCATCGTAAGAGCCGTTACCGGTAAAAGTAGAAAGAACCTGAATGCCCATTCGTTTAAAATAGTCTATCATGACTTCCTGATCGCCCTGAATGTTATACTCGCCCACATAATTGATCACATAGTCACTCGTGATTTTTGGTTCTACATTACCAACTTTCTGATTTATCCACGCAATATTAATTTTGTGATGCCCACCCGACTGACTCGGACCTCCAAACCCCGGAGAATTGCAAACAAAAATATCTACCTCAGGCATTTCATCCATCACTTCTTGCGCAATAGCATTGATATCGTCTCCGATCAGCGCGGAAGCGCAGGTTTGATAGAGCGTCATTCTTTTAATATTAGGAAATGCCTTAAATGCCTCAATAATATTTTGTTTCAGCAATTTTTCGGCACCAAAAATTACATGTTTTTCCTTCATATCCGTCGCATACGTGTATTTAAGCTGAAAATTATCGTTGTCACTGATATAACGTTTTGTCTGCCAAGTATCGTAGGTGCAGCCGACCGGCCCATGACTCATATGGATAACATCTTTCATGGGAGTACCAATAACATGTTTTGCACCACAATACGCGCAGCCGCGTTCCGAAATCGACCCCGGAATTGTATTAAGGTATCCAAGGGGAAGGGCTGACGTCAAATCTTCGCCCGGACCTTTTATAACAGCGTGCTTTTTCCTTTCGGGAATACACTTGCTGCACTCAAACTCATGATATGGCATAGATCCATTCCTCCTCCACTCAAATATTTACAAAGCAGCATCTCCGCTTTCCCCTGTTCTCACACGAATAGCGTCCATAATCGGCAGAACAAAGATCTTCCCGTCACCAACTTTGTTTTCCGTTCTATTTACTTGAATAATCGCTTCTACAATCTTAGAGACTTCGTCATCATGTACTAAAATAGTAAACATTCGCCGCGGAAACAGTCGAGTACCATCCAAAAACTCTGTAACCATCTTTTCTTTTCCGCAGCTTGTGTTATGAGGATTTAATGCCAGCAGCGTTTTTTTACGTTCTTCTATAAGGGAAGCGTCTTTGACCAGCTTGCCTCGTCCCATAACCTTTACCGCCGTAAACCCGGCAATACCCGCATCCACCAACGCCTTTTTCGTAGCACCGACCTTATTCATACGGACGACAGCCACAATCTCTTTCATGCTTTTTCCTCCTTATAAACCAGTCTTGCCACTGGAAACGGTATGCACCTCATCAATGGAACTTACAAAGATTTTCCCATCGCCAAAAGCTCCTCCCCCACTACTTCTAGCGTATTTTAGAACAATACCAATCACATCATCCTTATCTTCATCGGGGATTGCCAGCATAATAAGCGTTTTAGGGATTTCGTCATATATAAGATCGCCAATTTGTATCCCCTTTTGTTTCCCGCGGCCGACCACCTCTACCACAGTGGCTGCATGAAACCCGGCATCCGAAAGTTCCCCAAGCAAAACGTCCTTTTTTTCCGGTCTAACGATGGCCCTAACCATAATCATAGTTTCATCCGCTCCTTATTTCGTTCTGTTCTTTGGTTCTTAATCCGCAATACCGTATTTAACAACCATAGCCTCCAATTCATCCATCTGGAGCGGTTTGGGAATTACAAAATCCTTATTCTCCATAATCTTACGGGCCAATTCCCCATATTCTTTCGCCTGGTTACAATTCGCGTCATATTCAACTACGGTCTTTTTATTAAACTCTGCTTTTTGGACAATATTATCGCGGGGCACAAAATGAATCATCTTGGTCCCGATAGCAGCCGTAAATTCTTCCAAAAATTCTCTTTCCCGATCCACCTTGCGACTGTTGCAAATAACCCCGCCGAGGCGAACGCCGCTTTGCTTTGCATACTTTACAAGGCCTTTGCAAATATTGTTGGCCGCATAAATAGCCATCATTTCCCCGGAAGCGACAATGTACACTTCCTGTGCTTTGCCATCCCGTATCGGCATCGCAAAGCCGCCGCAGACAACGTCCCCAAGAACATCAAAAAACACAAAATCCAAATCCGAAGTATATGCCCCATTTTTCTCCATAAGGTCAATGGCGGTAATTACCCCACGGCCAGCACAGCCTACTCCCGGCTCAGGACCGCCGGATTCAACGCAGCGAATTCCCTTATAACCGCTTTTAACAACTCTATCAACGGTAATCTTTTCTTCCCCTTCATCCCGCAGCATATCCATCAGGGTCTTCTGATTCATACCACCTAGGATAAGCCGAGTGGAATCCGCCTTTGGGTCACATCCATGTATAAATACCTTTTGATTATAAAAATGAGCCATAGCGCCTGCTGTGTTTTGTTGGGTCGTAGATTTTCCAATTCCACCTTTACCATAAATCGCAATCTTTCTCATAATCCAGAAAACCCCTTTCTCTTTTTGTGATTCATTTCCAACTAAGTTATCGCGAACCCGCTGCTCTCACCTCCAAAAAAGTAAAAACGCCAGTCCCTATAGGACCGGCGTCTTTGCCGTCTCGTTTTATGTTTTCTGCAAGCAAACATCTATAGTTCTCGCTTACAAGGAAAACCGTTTTAAATCTAAATTATTCAAACATTTTAAGTCAAACCACAATAATTAATTAGTTTTAGTTGATCTAGTTAGTTTTATTGTGTTGATTATAGCATGCTACCAATCCTCCCGCAATACCCTAATAAACAGTTGTAAAATTTAGATTATTTCAAGTAAACACTTATAAACCATACACTTCGTCCTATAACTTTAAAATTATTTCTTCCCCGCGTCCTAGTTTCCCCCCTTTTTTCGTCATTAACCAAGCAAAACTAAAACTAACTAGATAAACCATTCACCTTAAATTCAGTTTGTTCCATATAGTTTTTCTTGCAACAATCTCCTTTTGGATTTATAATAAACGTAAATTAAACAGTATTCACAATGAAGTGCCGACGGAATTCGTT
>JAGGAE010000002.1 GCA_017889725.1 Bacillota bacterium
AGTAAATCATATGCCCTGTTAGCAATTTCCAGTAGTTTTTGATGCTGCTCATCAATCACAGGTATACCAATCCTAAATTCTTCTTTCCACAATATCATGCCAGACTCCTCCTGATTAATAAAAATTATTCATTACTATTAATTATACTTTACTAATATAGTTTTTCTACATATTTCTCTTTTTCCCTTTTTTTATTAATATTTTTTTATAATTTTTTTGGGAAATAGCAGCTTGGTTTAGCGATACAAACCATTTTTATAAATATAGCTTTCCACACTTTCAGGCACAAGGTACCGGATAGACCGTTCTTTTTTTATCCGCTCCCGAATGTCCGTAGCCGAAATATCTAATTCTGGCGCCGTTAAGTGATAAATGCGACGACTGGCTTTATCGCCAAAAGTTCTTCTTAGCACTTCAGCATAGTCACTGCCACAGCCAGGACGTGATACCTCAACAAAATAACACAAATCCAATACTGCGGTGCTATTTTCCCAGGTAGGCAAATCCCTTGCAGCATCCGTTCCGGTAATAAAATAAAAATCCGTTTCTTCGCCATAATGAGTGCGTAGCGTTCGTAACGTATCAATGGCATAGGACGGACCTGGCCGCTCAATTTCTATATCCGAAACAGTAAAGTATGGATTGGAACTAGTCGCTAATATTGTCATGATATACCTATGAAATGCCGGTGTCACTTCCACATCTTGTTTATGCGGCGGATTGCCCGCAGGTATAAAGAGTACCTCGTCAAGCTCATACTCCATGCGTACCGTCTCTGCTGTTATTAAATGAGCAACATGAATAGGGTCAAAAGTTCCGCCCATAACTCCTACCTTGCGCCATTTTACCATGTTCCCACCTTATTTCTTATCAACGTTTCGTATTGTATTATTATATCAAAGGAGCCTCTATAAAAAAAGACCGCCCATCATTAGGCCAGAACCCAAGTTAGTGGCGCACCAGATCCAACGCAATTCGCACCATAGCCATGACAGCGGCAATGATAATAATCGCCCTGATATAATCCAGGAAATCTCGTCTGGCTTTTTCAGTTTTTAGATAGTTCCAGAGAGAATATAAGTACCCCACGGCAAGGCCCCTCCCTTAGCAGTTGTCATTTGTCTTTATTGTTCTTACTTAGGTGTCCAGCCATACGCAAAGAAGCACCCTTTTGAACGCTTGGGTTCAGAAAGATGCTTCGCGGTTACCATTCTTATCGTATCTGGCCGGTTCCGTTTATAAGATATTTTACACTGGTCAACTCTTCCAACCCCATAGGGCCGCGAGCATGCAGCTTCTGCGTACTAATACCGATTTCCGCCCCAAAGCCAAATTCAAAGCCGTCAGTAAACCGGGTGGATGCGTTTACATATACGCAAGCCGCGTCCACTTCCTGTTGAAAACGGCGGGCCCGGGCGTAATCCCCGGTTACTATAGCCTCAGAATGGTGGGTTCCGTAAGCTCTAATATGCGCCAGCGCTTCCTCCATACTGTCTACCACTTTTACCGCTAAAATAAGGTCATGAAACTCCGCAGCCCAGTCCTCTTCACTACCGGGTTTAACCTTGAAATGATAGTTTCTGGTTTTTTCACAGCCGCGCAGTTCGACCCCGGCGGCATCATATTCCGCAAGCATCATCGGCAGGAATTCCCCAGCCACGTCTTTATGCACCAGCAAGGTTTCCATGGCGTTACATACCCCGGGTCGGGACACCTTAGCGTTGAAGGCAATTGCACGCGCCATGTCCAAATCGGCGGATACATCCACATAGGTATGACAAACCCCTGTACCTGTTTCAATTACAGGTACAGAACTGTTTTCGAGTACGGTTTTAATAAGTCCCGCGCCGCCGCGAGGAATGATTACATCCAGGTATTCATTTAATCGCATCAAGGCATTAACGGCTTCCCTGTCGGTTGTTTCGATAAGCTGAATCGCGCCTGACGGAATACCGGCTGTTTCGGCGGCCGTCGCTAATATACGAGTAATCGCCATATTAGAGTGCAGGGCTTCAGAACCACCACGTAAAATAACAGCATTTCCGGTTTTAAGACACAATCCGGCCGCATCAGCCGTAACATTAGGCCTGGCTTCATAAATAATGCCGATAACGCCCAGCGGCACCCTTACCTTGGTAATTTCCAACCCATTGGGACGCCTCCACCCGCTAATGGCTTCGCCAATAGGGTCTTTGAGTACGGCCAGTTCCCTTAAGCCATCAGCCATGGCTTTGACTCGTGGGACATTAAGAAGCAGTCGGTCAAGCAACGCATTCGACAAGCCTTTCGCTCGCCCGTTTTCTAAATCCAGGGCGTTGGCTTCAATAATGGCGGCCGCCTGTTTCTCCAAAGCGTCGGCCATCGCGGACAGTGCCGCATTTTTTATCGTGCTCGAAGTAATAGCCAGCTGCTGGGCCGCTTTTTTCGCGGCTTTACCTTTTTCCCGAAGTTCAGCGGTATAATCCATATTTCTTCCTCCTTACACCAAAAGCACCATATTATCACGGTGAATGACTTCATCGTAAAGTTTCGTGCCTAGAATAGCAATGATTTCATTGGTGTGTGCTCCCATAATCCGACGAAGATCATCGGCACTATAATTTGAAAGACCTCTGGCCAGTTCTCTTCCTTCCACCGAAAGGATTCGAACCGTATTGCCAAAACCAAAGCTTCCTTCTACCCGGGTAATCCCTGCAGCCAATAGACTGGAGCCCTTGTTCAGCAACGCTTGTTCACACCCCTGATCTACGGTGACGGCTCCAGCTACACGATTACCGAAGGCCAACCAGCGCTTTCGGACCTCCAAGGTGTGTTCTTTCGGCCAAAAAATAGTCCCTAACGATGCACCATCTAAAACCTCACGGATAATACCATCCCGGCCACCGGAAGCTATAACCAGGGTTACTCCCGAATTTATCGCAATTTTAGCCGCCTGAAGCTTGGTAAACATGCCACCCGTCCCCTGCACCGTCCCCGGTCCTCCTGCTAAGTCTTCCACCTCCGGGGTTATATCGGACACTTCAGATAGCAGCTTCGCCGCAGGGTCGTGTTGGGGATTTGCTGTATACAAACCGTCCACGTCCGACAGAATAATCAAAAGATCTGCGTCAATCATACTGGCCACCGTGGCCGACAACGTATCGTTATCTCCGATTTTCAGTTCGTCTACCGCAACAACGTCATTCTCATTGATGATAGGAATAACTCCCATGGAAAGCAAGGTTGACAAGGTATTGCGAGAATTGATAAATCGTTTGCGATGATTGGAATCTTCACGGGTCAAAAGCACTTGAGCTACTACCTGACCATATTCCGCAAACAGCTTTTCATAGGTCTGCATTAATATTCCCTGTCCTACTGCTGCCGCCGCTTGTTTTTCCGGTATGGTTTTGGGTCTTTCTGCAAGCCCCAGCCGGGCAACGCCCGCACCAACCGCCCCGGAAGTTACGAGAATAATCTCTTTATTCTGGTTAGACAGATCGGCAAGCTCCCTCACCAGTTTTTCCAGGCGCAGTAAGTTTAGTTTGCCGGTACTATACGTAATTGTACTTGTACCGACTTTAACTACAATTCGTTTCGCCTCAGCCAGCGCCTGCCTGGTACCCATTTAGATTTCCTCCTTACTCCGGTAACTGGATTTTCGGTTTTTCCTCATTCCGCCGATATAGCAGGCCGTTACGCCCGATTACCTGTACCAGTTCCGCCTGCACAGTCCTTGACAACATTTCAATAGCTTCTCTAGGTTCCGCCGGGCTGTTCTTCAGTACCCGTACTTTAATCAATTCACGGGCAGCGATAACCGCCTCAGCGCCATCTACAACGCTCGGGTTGATTCCGGCTTTACCAATCTGAACCACCGAATCGAGTACACTGCCCAACGATTTTAGATAGCGTTTTTGTTTTGATGTTAACATATAGGATTAAGGTGCCTCCTAATTTTTATATTCAAATTCCATTTCCCGTATACGCACGGTATCGCCTTCTTTGATACCGGCATTGCGGAGAGCATCATCCAGTCCAAGTTTTCTCCAAATAACCTGGAACCGGCGAAGGGCTTCATCATTATCGAAGTTTGTCATTATCACCAGTTTTTCTATCCCTTTGCCACTCACTACAAACGCCCCGTCATCGGTACGGCTGAGAGTAAATTCAGCTTCTTGTTCCGCCTGATATACCGGCATTTCAACAACTTCCGGTTCTTCCAGCTTCACTTGGGCCAACACTTGAGCAGCACGTTCCATAAGAGCCTGCAGCCCCTCTCCGGTAGCCGCCGACACAGGAAATACCTCCCGGCCTTCTTTTTCCATAAATTCCTTCAAGGCCGCAATATTCTCCTGAGCCTCCGGCAAATCCATTTTATTGGCAGCGATAATTTGCGGTCGGGAAGCCAGCCTGGGATTATATAATTTTAGTTCCTCATTAATTTTATGATAATCTTCTATCGGCTCGCGCCCTTCCATACCGGACACATCCAAAACATGAATGAGAACTCTTGTACGTTCAACGTGGCGCAAAAAGTCATGTCCCAAGCCTTTCCCTTCATGTGCGCCTTCAATAAGCCCCGGGATATCCGCCAAAACAAAACTCTGTCCTTCCCGCAGACTAACTACTCCAAGAACTGGCGACAGAGTCGTGAAATGATAAGCTGCAATATCCGGCTTTGCCGCTGATACCGTCGCTAAGATGCTTGATTTACCTACACTGGGATATCCTACCAATCCGATATCCGCCAATACTTTTAACTCCAGTTGCAGTGTAAACTCTTGTCCCGGCTCGCCATTTTCCGCCATGGTCGGTGCCCGGTGAACGCTGGAGACAAAGCGGGCATTACCACGGCCGCCACGGCCGCCCTTAGCCACCACCATTTCTTGCCCGTGAAACGTTAAGTCACCCAGAATGGCTCCTGTTATTTCATCCTTGACCAATGTTCCAGGCGGTACTTTAATATATAAGTTTTCTGCCTGATGTCCATACATATTCGACGTTTGGCCATGGGCCCCTGAATCCGCCTTAAACTTACGCTTATATCGAAAATCGATAAGCGTATTCAGATTTTCATCCACTACAAGAACAACATTTCCGCCTCGACCGCCGTCACCGCCGCTCGGGCCTCCTTTGGGAACATATTTTTCCCTCCGGAAACTGGACATTCCATTGCCACCGTCACCGGCTTTTACACTGATTTTTGCTCTGTCAATAAACATGATCGAAACTCCTTTTGACTAAGAAGTCAACAATTAGAGTACAAACTATATGTAATATATGCCTCAAGACATGTTTTTATATACCGTAATAAACATCCAATACTCAATCCATACTTTTTTTGTTCTGGCACTTTGAGCCATCATGCTCTTTTAAAGGATCGGTTAAAAGTTCCGGGCTTTTGGAGAGCTCATCCATATATTGCAACGCTTTATCTATACGCTTAAGCTCCACCAAAGCATATATTACTTGAATGTGATTGATAAATTGATGTCTCTGATCTCTGAGCGCTTTTGCGAGTTCTTCGCATACTGGCGTATCCATAATAATAGCCTCCATCAAGAGTATTGCTTATAAATTTCGCGCCTTGTGAAGAAACTCCTGTCAGATAGGCAAAAATAATGCCTGCGGCCTAATCGCCGCAGGCGTTTATTTATTACATAACCGCTTCTTCCAACGGGTATACGCTGATTTGACGGTTTACACGGCCTTTGCGTTCAAAGGAAACACGGCCGGACACTTTGGCAAACAAAGTGTCATCTTTGCCAATACCAACATTTACACCAGGATGGAAATGGGTTCCACGTTGGCGAACCAGAATACTTCCGGCTGTTACAACCTGATCTTGGTGCCGCTTAACGCCAAGACGTTGGGCCGCGCTGTCACGACCGTTTCGTGAGCTGCCCACCCCTTTTTTATGTGCAAATAATTGCAGATCAAACTTAAACATTACTTTCACCTCCTGTGTTCGGAGATTCGAACACCATTAGGACTTATTTGAGCGATTTCCATCAATCCGAGAAGCATGGTCTCCAACACTGCGTCGGTTAACGCATCGGGCGCATCCGTTAATTCAATAACTAACTTACCTTCCGCAAAATCCAGACGAAACTGCCGGTTCAAATGCCTTTCCAATCCTAACACTGCCGTTTGCGTCAATGCAGCTACCCCGGCACAGACAATATCTTGTCCGTGTGGTGCCGTATTGGCATGACCATTGACGGAAAACCCGGTTATTGTTCCGGAACTGTTCCGGTAAATTTTCACTTTAATCATAGCTTACGCTTCGATTTTTTCAATAACCACACGAGTAAACGGTTGACGATGCCCCTGACGTTTACGGTAGTTGGATTTAGCCTTGTATTTGAAGACCAGAATCTTCTTACCTTTACCTTGCAGCAGTACTTTGCCAGTTACTTTTGCGCCTGTTACAACGGGTTGACCAAAAGTAGTTTCGCCTTCTTTTACTACAAGCAACACACGGTTAAATTCTACAGCGTCGCCTTCGTTAATTTCAAGCTTTTCCACGGTTACCACATCGCCTTCACTTACACGATATTGCTTGCCGCCGGTTTCAATAATTGCGTACATTCGTTTTACACCTCCCTGTCAATGGTACTCGCCGAATGCGGTACTCATCCGTCGCGGCGAAATCGCCTAAGCAGATTAAGATTTAGCCAACCTTCTTCGAGCGGTTTGGGATACCTTCTGCAGATACTAACCTGCAGGATAAAATTTTACCATACTGCTTGCCATATGTCAATAAATTACCGTTTTCATATATGTAAAAGTCCTGAAAATCGTTTTATTCCCGCCCTGACAATATTACATACTCTTCGCATTTCATAGTGGGTACAGCTTCGAGCGTCAGTGGTTTTGCTACTTCCCTGCTTAGACGCGAAACTTCACATTTTAGCACCACAGCTACTTGAGGATGTACCTGCACAGTTATTCTTCCTTTAAGTTTACCATTCACAGCCAGTTGCCGTAATTTGCGACTCACGTTATTTACCACCGTGGACGGCGAACTGACCCGTCCTCGTCCGCTGCAAGAAGGGCAATCTTGATATACAATGTTCTCCCAATCCTGGCGAACCTTTTTCCGGGTCATTTCCACCAACCCCAACTGTGTCAAACCTAGCACGTTGGTCTTGGTGCGATCTTTTTTTAGACTTTGACTTAATGCAGCCAGCACAGACTGTCGGTGTTCTTCTTCCTCCATATCTATGAAATCAATAATAATGATGCCGCCAATGTCGCGAAGCCGGATTTGTCGGGAAATCTCCTCCGCCGCCTCCAGGTTAGTATGCCAAATCGTGTCGGCCAAACTGCTGTGTCCTATATATTTTCCGGTGTTCACATCAATAACCGTTAATGCCTCGGTCCGGTCAATCACAAGATACCCGCCGCATGTTAGCCATATTTTGCGCTCAGCCAGTTTATCCAGTTCCTCTTCTACTCTATAACAACTGAAGATATTCTCTTGCCCATTGTATAGTTCCAGCCTTGGCACCAATTCAGGATCAGTAAAGTTGAGCAGGTCTTTCATCCGGCTGAACGCTTCCGCATTGTCGATGACAAAGGCTTGTATCACCGGACTGAAATAGTCCCGCACTAGCCGAATTACCATATCAACATCCCGGTATAAGAGTGACGGTGCCTTGACTCTTTTAGCCCTGGCCGATAGTGTTCGCCAAAGATTCGTGAGATACTCACAATCCCGTTTTAAATCCTCTAAACTTTTTCCTTCCGCCACAGTACGAACTATAAGTCCCATTCCGTCCGATTTTAACGTTTCGGCAGCCTGTCTGAGGCGATTTCGTTCTTGGTTCTCACCAATGCGCCGGGACACCCCGATATAATTGTAAGTAGGCATGAGAACAACATACCGCCCTGGCAGCGTTAGTTTGGCGGTAAGCCTCGGTCCCTTGGTACCGATGGAGTCTTTGATTACCTGGACGATAATTTCTTGTCCGGCCGTTAGCGGAGTTTGTATTCCCGTCTCGGCCATCTCACCCAAATACAAATAGCCGTTTTTTTCCCATCCGATATCAATAAACGCCGCCTGCATACCCGGCAATACATTTTGTACTCTGCCCTTATAGACATTCCCCACAATATGGCCGCTTTCTGATCGTTCAACAGCCACTTCGACCAATTTTCCATCTTCGAGCAGGGCCATGCGGGTTTCTTCCGGCATGCTGTTGACAAGCATTGTTGTACTCATGCTTTTACCCCATTTCCAGCGGCGAAAAACGAGTCTTGCTTTTTTCCACATACAAGCCCAAACGGGTGATTACCGCTGCTTCGCTTTTGCCAGGAAACTGAAATTCCTTAACCAGCACCTTTAAAACCTCTCCCGGTTTAACGCTTCCCTGCGGCGTGATTCGTATTGAGAACATAATCTCCGCTTTCTCTTGTCCAACGGTAACCGTGGCATCCTCAGCCATATATTGCTTGACATCTATTTCACGACGCCCCTTAGGGCTTTCTTTTACATAAAGCACTTCCAGCGCGGCGTTAAATTCCCGTATCGCCCGGTTAATCCCGTCTCTTTCGACCTCATCCTTATTCTCCAGCGGAACAGCCAGATGGTATACGGCTAAGTTAACTATTGCCATGAGCGCTGGCTGCTTGCCCACCACTTCCTTCACTCTACAAACAGTGATGGCGGGCGGTAGCGTACGCGCAAGCCGCGCACTAAATTCAGCAGCATCCATGGGCTCTTTTAGTTCCACTTCCATATATTCGGCTTGGCTAGCTACCCCTACCGACAACGCAGAAGCGAAGGAAAATTTCATATGCGGGTTAAACCCCTCGGAATAGGCCATAGGTAGTTTGCTCCGTCTTAGGGCCCGTTCGATAGTCCTGGCATAATCCAGATGCGATATGTAGCGGATTTCTTCCCCTTTTGTAATTTCTACCCGAAACTTAGTCATTACGCCTTGCCCTCCCAGTCGATTACTTCTACCCCCAGGGTCGGACAGACACCACAGTCACTGCACTGACCATGTCGACAATCTGCTGTAAAGCCCTCAGCTACTGCCGTTTGGTACTCTTTCCACAGAAATTGCCGGTCTACTCCTGAACTTATATGGGCCCAGGGCAACACTTCATTCTTTTGGCGCTCTCTTAGATTGTAAAACTCCGGATCCACGCCCGTCTGCCGGAACGCCTCCATCCATACGTCGTATTTAAAATGTTCCGACCAGCTGTCAAACTTAGCACCTTTGCGCCATGCCTCCAGAAGCACCGCCCCTAACCTACGATCTCCCCGAGAAAATACGCCTTCCAAATAACTTATTTCCACGTCATGCCAATTATAAGAAATGCTGCGATCCCTGAGCAGAGATTTTAAAAGTTGTTGTTTTCGCGCCAGTTCTCCCGGCGCATTTTGCCCAAACCATTGGAAAGCTGTATGCGGTTTTGGTACAAAGGAGGCGACACTGACCGTTACTTTGGCCCCCCGCCGCCCTTTTATGGTTTTATATAGATTAAGCACTTTATAAGCAAGGTCGGCGATGCCTTTTACATCTTCGTCGGTTTCAGTAGGCAAACCAATCATAAAATACAATTTTACAGTGGACCATCCGGACTCGAATGCCGCACTTACCGCATCTTCCAGATTTTGCTCCGTAACACCTTTATTGATGACATCTCTAAGGCGTTGCGTACCGGCTTCCGGTGCAAAAGTCAGTCCGCTTTTCCGTACTTGCTGTACTTCCTGCGCCAACTGTATGGAAAAACTGTCAATGCGTAAGGATGGCAGGGATACACTAATGCCTTGGCTTTTAAATTGGTTCATTAAACTGCCGACTAACTGGTGCAGACAAGAGTAATCCGCTGAGCTTAGTGAGGTTAAGGATATTTCATCATAACCGGTATTATCGACAATCTCCTTGGCTAGCTTTAGTAATGTCTCCGGCTTGCGTTCCCTCACCGGACGATATATGATTCCGGCCTGGCAAAAGCGGCAGCCACGGCTACAGCCCCGAAACAGTTCCAGCACCACCCGGTCATGGATAACATCCAGATAAGGGACTATTGGCTTGGTGGGATATGGCGCTTTGTCTAAATCTTCCACAATCCGTTTGGTAACCATCGGTTTTGCCGCCGGGTGGTTGGGAGTTATGTTGGCTATTGTTCCATCCTCATGATAAGCAACTGTATAAAAAGAGGGAACATATACTCCTCCGATTGCGGCTACCTTAGCTAATACTCCACTCTTTCCGCCTTGCCGCCCTGATTTTTTCCAGGAAATAACAGTGTCAGCTATTTCCAAAATGGATTCTTCCGCCTCTCCTAGTACAAAGAAATCGATAAAATCGGCCAATGGCTCTGCATTAAAAGCACAAGGCCCGCCAGCAATAACCAAAGGGTGGGTTTCGTCCCGATCTTTGGCAAGCAAAGGGATCCCTGCTAAATCAAGCATGTTAAGGATATTAGAATAGCTCATTTCATACTGCAGCGTAAAGCCCAATACATCAAAATCAGCCACAGGCTGCATGTTCTCAATCGTATACAAGGGCACATGATTTTCCCGCATAATGGACTCCATATCGGTCCAAGGAGCAAAAACCCATTCTGCGGCAATATCAGCACGGCAGTTAAGTATGTGATACAAGATTTTTAATCCTAAATTAGACCTTCCTACTTCATACACGTCAGGAAAAGCCAGTGCAAAGGTTGTCTCTACCGCTAAAAGATCTTTTTTGACCATGTTAAGTTCATTTCCTGTATACCTTGCCGGTTTGGTCACCTGGTCAAGCCAACTCGCCTCAAGTTTAACCATCCTCTATTCAAACCTCCGTTACTTCAGTGCATTGCATTATTATTCCCCAAACAATCCTTGTCCATTTTTCACATGGTAAAAGCTGCTCATAAAAGACTTAATATCCTTCCAGTCTTTTTTAGCAGCCCGGTTAGGTAAATTCTCTTGTCCCGTGTCGGATATGTCTTTGGTTTTGTTCTCTGGTTATGGCTAAAAATCCTGCCACGGCTACAAAAATTCGTCAATTCTTGCATACAAACCCCTTTTGGGCAATTCTTCCCATACCTCAGTCTCGGTAAGTACTCCCACAATCTTTTGATCCTTGTCGATAACGACCAATAGGTAATATCCCTCCGCCTTAATACTTTTAACGATATCCCGCAGTATGGCATTATTCGTTACGGCCAACGCCGCAGCCGGCAGGATACTTCGGTCAATAAGCCGCCTTTTTTTCCCCGCCATGATGCGCATATGCCGAAACCTGGCTAATGCGTTTTCTTGCTTACTCGTCACATAAAAAAAACCGGCAGCCACCAACGCCGAAAGATTAATTGAGGAGGAATGCCAAAAATCCCACCCCGCCCACAAAAGCATTCCCAAAGTGATAAACTTTCCCATACGTACCACCATTAGCGTTGCTTTGCCATACTCTAACCGCATCGCTAGCCAGGCCCTAGCAATACGCCCGCCATCTAACGGCAAAGCAGGCAACAGATTAAACAACGCCAGCATGAAATTTGCTTGGTATAAAAACCCCCATATTTCTTCTCCGCCATCCGTCCATTTTCTCAAAAAACAAAAAGCAGCTGCCGCGACCAAGCTTGCCAACGGTCCGGCAGCCGCCATAGCTATTTCACTTATGGAACCGGCCTCATTCATGCGCTCTATACGGGCCACTCCCCCAAAAGGCAAAAGTTCTATCTCCCGCACCTCGTAACCTAATGCAATGGCGACCAGAGCATGAGCTCCCTCATGCCATAAAACCGACAGAAATACTCCCAACGCCTTTAGCCCCAGTCCCACGAGGGAAAAAGTGAGCAGTAACACTAAAAACCAATTATTAAGAATAAATTGCACACTTCCTATTTTTCCGGCCCGCAAACCGCTCACTGCCTTTCGTTCTCCGGAGTTTGGTTTCTTATCCGAGTTAACGGATCAATGGTTTTTCCTTTTACCCGTACTTCAAAATAAAGTTCCGGATTCGCCGTACCGACAGGCTTTGCCACCCTGGCTACTATCTGTCCCTGACTGACGGCATCATCCGCTTTTACCAGCACTTCTCCCAGGTTACCATATACAGTATCTATTTCCTGGCTATGCTCAATAATTACAACTTTCCCATACTGTGCACTTTCAGTTACAGCCTTTACCTTGCCTTGCGCCGCCGCTTTTACCACCGAACCGGCAGCTGCCTCAAAGGTAATTCCGTCACTTAACTTTTCTTCTTTTGTCCCCGGATCGGTATACCAGCCGTATACCTTTTTCACCTTACCATCAACCGGTTTCGCCATATACAAAAGCGGGTCTGCTGATTTGGTAACCGTATCCCGAATCTTTTTTAACACCGCCACATCCGTATCAAGGGGAACATACTTTTCTGCCTGTTCCTTCAGGTATGTAAAATCGGTTTGCGCCGTTAAAAGGTACTTTAGCTCGTTCGTGATAAAATTACCTGCGCGGGTCCCGGATACGCTGGCCCCATACATAACAGCGTACACCAACAAAGCAATCAATGTTTTCTTAAGCCAACCATAGTTTGCTTCCTTCTCTCCGTATGGCTGCCATCCCTCTTGATTATCCCAATACTGAGTTTTCCCCCAATTATTCCATTGTCCAGGCAATCTTATCCCCCCTAAGGCTGCAAACTATCCTTTGCTCCCAATATATGCCTAAGGGGGGTAAATCATAACAAAAAAAGCGCACAAGCTAAGCTTGGCGCTTCAGGATAGTTCCGTTTAGTTTATCAAAACATGATTTTTTGCCTTCGCATATAAATGTTTAAAAGGATTCCAATACTCACCAGATTGGTGGTAAGAGAACTAACCCCATAGCTCATTAGCGGTAGTGGAATACCAGTGACCGGCATAATACCGGCCGTCATGCCCACATTAACTAAGACATGGAACATGAGCATGGACGAAATCCCGGCCGCAAGCAGCACGCCGAAATTATCACGGGCCGCTCCGGCAATTTTAACACCCCGATACAATAGAACAAAATACAGTATCAAAATGATACTGGCACCGATAAAGCCCAGTTCTTCCCCAATTACCGCAAAAATAAAATCCGTATGGTTTTCCGGCAAAAAATTTAACTGACTCTGCGTTCCGCCAAACAGACCTTTGCCAAATAACATACCTGACCCAATAGCAATTTTGGATTGAATAATATGGTACCCCGAACCCAACGGATCAATATTCGGATCGAGAAAAACAGTTAGTCTTTTTTTCTGGTAATCTTTTAAAAAGTGCCAAAAAATCGGCATAAAAGCCGCTCCTACCGCGAGCAGCGCCCCGAAATGCTTTAAACTGACACCCGCCACAAAAACCATGCCAAGCAGAATTGCCAGGAATACCAATGACGTACCAAGGTCCGGCTGCTTTAATACAAGTAGAAATGGTACTCCCACATATATAAAAACCGGGATTATTTCTTTAAATGTATTGAGTTTTCCTGTTCTCTTGTCAAGCATATGAGCTAAAGAAATAATCATAATCAGCTTCGAAAACTCCGACGGTTGAAGAGAAATAGGCCCAATCTGAATCCAGCGCTGCGCGCCTAATGCCGACTGGCCTACAAACATTACAGCCAGCAAAATAACCAGGTTAAGCACGTACAATATGTTAGCATATTTCCCCAGCGACTTATAATCAAAATGCAACATGAGGAACACAAAAACAATATTCGCCACCGCAAAAAGGCCTTGACGTTCCACGAACCAATAACGTTCCTCGCTGGGACTGTTGACATGAGTCGCACTGCCTATAATGACAAGACTTATCAATATCAAAAGTAACGTTACACCAATCATAGTAAAATCCAAATTTTTCAATAGACGTCGGCTTAACATATTGCTCTACCTTCCATTAGCTTAATCCGGTACTATAGCAGCCTCCTCAATACTTTTAAAAAAGTACAAACTGGGTTGCTACTACAGTACCCTGGTATACAAAAATATATGCGGCATCTATATCAGCTGCCGCATACTCTTTTATTCAACAGGCACAGTACCCCTTTTCATCCTGTTTACAGGAATACTCGCCACAAGAGCAACAGAAGAATTGGTCTGGGTGAGATTTACTTCCATCTCCCGTTCATTAATCTCCATATAGTTCGAAATAACTTTTATCATGTCTTCCTTTAGTAATTCCATAAATTGTGGGGATACATTAACGCGGTCATGCACCAGAACCAGGCGCAGGCGTTCCTTGGCAATTTGCTTTGACCCCGCTTCTTTTCCTAGCATTTTTTGAATTAAATCCAACATCCTCATCACTCCCCGAAACCAAATAACCGTTTAATTCTACTCATAATTCCGCTATCCGATTCAAAACTAATAAACGGCACATTTTCCCCGCTTAACCGTCTTACTATGTTTTTATAGGCATTACTAGCCGTTGATGCCGGATTGACAACGGCCGGCTCCCCACGGTTAGTTGAAATGACGATATACTCATCTTCCGGAATAATCCCCAGTAAATCTACCGCTAAGATTTCAATAATATCATCAATATCCATCATTTCGCCTTTTTTCACCATGTTTGGCCTGATACGGTTAACAATAAGCTTAGGATTATGTTTTCCTTCCGCTTCTAATAATCCAATAATTCGATCAGCATCCCGAACTGCGGAAACTTCAGGGGTAGTAACAATTACCGCACGGTCAGCACCGGCGATAGCGTTTCTAAACCCTTGTTCTATACCCGCCGGGCAGTCGATTAATACATAATCGAAATCCTCGGCTAACTCCTTGCACAAAAGTTTCATTTGCTCAGGATTAACCGCGTTTTTATCTCTGGTTTGTGCGGCCGGTAATAAGTATAACGTATCATAGCGCTTGTCCCTGATAAGGGCTTGTTTCAACCGACAATTCCCATCAGTTACGTCAACCAGGTCATAGACAATTCTATTTTCCAGGCCCATAACTACATCCAAATTACGAAGTCCAATATCGGCATCCACCAACACCACCTTTTTCCCCTGCAAAGCAAACCCGGTTCCTATGTTAGCCGTAGTGGTGGTTTTGCCTACTCCGCCCTTACCAGATGTAATTACAATGACTTCTCCCATACCATCAAACTCCTTTCACTACCGGTTTGCCGGTTCTATTACTACGTATCCGTCTTTGATTCTGGCTGTTTCTATTCGCGCGGATTTATCCAAATCATCCGGTGCCCTGGCAATTACCTCGGCAATCCGAAGTTGTGTAGCCTGTATCCGGTTTGCCGTAATGGTCGCCCCTTGATTGCCGCTTGCTCCTGCATGCGCCAGCCCCCTGCAGGCTCCCATAATAATAATATCTTCCCCGGCCACGACCTCCGCTCCCGGATTCAAGTCCCCGATAATGACAATGGACCCCTCATAGACCACCTTTTGTCCACTGCGGAGTGTACGGTTAACCACAAGAGCATTGGTTTCATAACCCGCCTTTGAATAAGTCCCTTTTTCAGTTTTTTTAACAGCCTTATCAATCTCTTGCTCTCTAGCTGCCAAACCATACTCGGTTAACACGCCGGTCAGTCGGTGCCTCTGTTCTTCCGTTAGCCTGTCCGGTAAATTAATCACCGTACTTTTACTAAAAAATTCGTTTGCAGAGGCCAACTTTTCCTTTAATTGCCGTACAACATCACCGAATTCCGCTGATTCATTAAGTACTAATTGCAGTTCACCTTTTACACCTTTAAATACTACAGCCTCACGCATGTTATTCTCCCGTATTTACAATTGGAAACATCACCATTATTACTCAGTTTTTCTCACACTAATTCGCCTTGTCTCTTCAGAATCCTGCCTCAGTTAGAACTTCCCTGCCTTTTTCATACATTTTGTCCTTGAATCTAAACTGGAACGAACTCGGCTTTTCTTTCTGCTAACAAATTTCTCGCCAGCTGCCACTTTATCCTTCTTTCCTGCTTAACTATCGATAAAAAATCCCCTTGGTTTTTGAAAAACCAAAGGGATTTTTTATAAAGCCGTTTTCGGAATATACATTTGCGCATTTTCAATCGGAGCTTGGTTGATATTAAACGCCGCTTCCAGTATTTTACGAGCTATTGGTACCGATGCTTCCGCTCCATAACCGCCTTGCTCTACCACAACAACCACAACTACCCTGGGATTATTATACGGAGCATAACAGGCAAACCATGCATGATCGTCGCCATGAGGATTTTCCGCCGTACCGGTTTTACCTGCAATAGGGATTGGAAAATCTTTAAAAATTTGCCCTGCAGTACCGCGTTCCGTAGCAACCTCACGCAAGGCTTCCCGAATAAGAGTTAACGTTCTATCCGAAATCTTTATATTACCAACTTCTTCAGGCCCAAAAAGCTTGACCGGCTCTCCGCTCTGAGTAACAATCTTACTCACCAGATAGGGACGGTAACGATGTCCTCCATTGGCAATCTGACTCATCACAGAAGCAATCTGGAGAGGAGTTGCTAACTGAAAGCCTTGTCCTATTGCGGCGTCAAAAGTCTCCGATAAGTACCAATCTTCACCGTACACTTTTTCTTTATAACGCTGGTTAGCAACTAATCCGTCCGCTTCTCCCGGCAAATTAATTCCGGTATAGTCACCCAGACCAAACAATCTAGCGTATTTTTCCAAGTTATCGATGCCCAGTCGATTTCCCATTTCATAGAAATATACATTATCCGACTTAGCCATGGCTACTTTAAAATCAATCCAGCCCAAGGCCTCACCGGCATCATTTCCTTTGGGGATCAACCAATGTTTTCCTGTATCAAGAATTTTCTCTTCCGGTGTCACTTTACCTAGCTCCAGCGCCGCTGTCCCCGTTACAATCTTAAACGTCGAACCCGGAGGGTACATACCGGAAATTGCCTTGTTATCCATAGGATGAAACGGATTATCATTAAGCGCTTTCCAATTTTTTGTGGAAATTCCACTTGAAAAGAAATTGGGATTAAACGCCGGGCAACTCACCATCGCTAATATCTCACCATTATTGGGGTTCATGACAACAGCAGCAGCCGCCTTCGCGTTTGTCCTTTTAATAGTTCCCTGTAGGTACTTAAGCTGTTCGGCTATTGCCTCTTCCGCCGCCTTTTGAATCCGGTAATCCAGCGTCAACACCAAATTGTTTCCCGGCTGCGGTTCCTTTTTGCCTAGTTCCTGAACCGGACGACCGGTAACATCTACTTCCACCTGCCCCCCGCCATCCACACCGCGAATCTCTCGGTCATATACTTTTTCCAATCCAAACTTACCAATGATATCCCCCGCCCGATATCCTGCCGCTTTATTCTCTGCCAGTTCTACATCGTTAATTTCACTAACATAGCCAAATACATGAGCAGCTAATTCATTATAAACGTAATTACGGATCGGCTGTATTTCAATGACTACTCCGGGAAGTTCCGCGCGATGCTCTTCAATTCGGGTAACAACATCCTGACCAATGTCTGCCTTAACTCGAATGGGTTCAAACGAACCTGTCTGACCGGAAACTTTTTGCTTAATCTCGTCGGCACTTACCCCGATGATTCCAGACAGCTTATTAATTACTTGTTCCTGGATAGGTCCTGAAATAGGTACAAGTGAAACCGTAAATCCGGGTCGGTTAGAAACAAGTGTAACTCCGTTTCGGTCGTAGAAGGTACCGCGCGGTGCCATTACAGGAATCAGCCGGATACGGTTACCATCAGCAAGATTTCCATAAAACTTACCTTCAACCACTTGCAGGTAACCAAGTCGGCTTATTAATGCCACAACCACAATAACAGCAAGGAACGCCAATACGTCTACACGATGGCCGAAACGCTTTTCATCCACGATGCCAACTTCCTCTCCACCAATAACTTACCCGTACCTCTAGTCTAACTTTCTAATTAATTTAAGCACCAGAAAATGTACCGGCAACGCCAGTACGATATTATAGCCTACCGGATACAATATTGTCGTAATGATCTCATTTATGTTTAACGGATACCCTAATAAAGACAATACAAATATCTGCAGAAAGTTATTAAAAAACGTTGCTCCCAAAACACCTATTACCGGAAGCCAAAATTTCTCCTTGAACACTTTGCGTTCCAAGGTACCTGCCGCATAACCTGTCGCTATCTTCGACAGCGTATTTACACCAAAAACAGTTCCGGAGGCTAAATCTTGCACCAGCCCGGAAAAAAAGCCAAGGCCTACACCTTGCTCTTTGCCGACAAGCAATCCTCCCGATACAACTATAATCAATAAGAGGTCCGGTTGAACTCCCTTTATAGAAATAAGCGGTAATAACGTAGTTTGAATAATAAATGCCACAACAATGCCAATTCCAAAAACCAGCGGTTTCATCACCGAGCTCCCTTCTGCGGAGCAGGCACCTCTGGCTGAGGCACTGTAGCAGGAGGCAAAGGCGGAGGCAGTACAGGCTGACGCACTATGACCATAACTTCTTCCAGCCGATCAAAATCCACAGCCGGTTTTAACACGGCATACTTTAACAAACCGCCCGCTTCATCGACAACGTCGGCGACCTCCCCCACTAAAAGGCCTTTAGGATAAATCCCTCCTAAACCCGAAGTAATAACAATATCCCCGTTTATCACATCCGCATCTCGGGCCAGGTTAACCATACGTGGAGTCGCCGGTTTGGCACCGCTGCCTTCAACAATCGCCGCAACTCTTGATTCCGTACGCTGTACTAAGGATCCCACGGCACTGCGCGGATCAAGTATTAACTGTACTTTAGCACTGTTAGTGTACACTTCGACAATGTTTCCCACCAAGCCCTGAGGTGTAACCACCGGCATGTCTTTCGTTAAACCATCATTCGTCCCCCGATTGATGCCGATGACACTCGACCAGGTATTGGGATCACGGTTTATTACAGTAGCGACAACAAAACCAAACTGCGGCGCCGCTTTTTTGTAATCGAGCAAGGCCCGCAGCCGGGTATTTTCAGCCTCTATTTCCGTAGTCTTATTTATGGCCGCCCGAAGTTCTTCATTCTGATCTTTAAGAACCTGATTGTCTTTATAAAGAGTGATCATATCACTGATACCCATACCAAAATGTCTAATGCTGTAACCAACCTGTGTAAAAACAGACTCTATCGGCGAAAAGGCCACGTTAATAATCTGTTTACTTACTTCAAAGCGGTACTTATCACGTGCCGCCGAACTGGCAAGCAAAAAGACGGTTAATACAGCAACCACCAGGACAGCCGCCTTTTTGTTAATAAACCGCACTGTTTCGGCTCCTCTCTATCCCAGTTTTCTTGGCGTCATCAACACTCTTTTCAGCAAATCGATGCTATCTAAAGCTTTGCCTGTTCCACTTGCCACACAAACTAGTGGATCTTCTGAAACATAGACCGGCATACCGGTTTCTTTATTTAATAACGTATCCAGCCCCCTTAACAGCGAGCCGCCACCGGTCATGACAATCCCACGATCCATAATGTCGGAAGCAAGCTCCGGCGGAGTCTTTTCCAGAGTAATTTTTACCGCCTCTAAAATTCCACACACAGGTTCACTAAGCGCCCGTTGCACTTCATGTCCTTTGATAGTCAACGTTTTAGGCAGACCGCTGACCATATCACGTCCGCGTATATCCATGGTCACTTCCGAGGTAAGCGGAATAGCCGAGCCGATTTTAATCTTGATTTCTTCGGCGGTACGCTCGCCAATCATCAGGTTATAAGTACGTTTAATATATTGAACTATCGCTTCATCCATTTCGTCGCCACCAATACGAATCGACCGGCTGGTTACAATTCCGCCCAGCGAAATTACCGCTACTTCTGTTGTCCCACCGCCAATATCGACAACCATGTTACCGGTAGGCTCATGTACAGGTAATCCAGCTCCAATAGCAGCCGCCATGGGTTCTTCAATAAGATACGCCTCTCTGGCACCCGCCTGAATGGTGGCATCAATTACCGCCCGTTTCTCCACCTCAGTAACACCGGAAGGTACTCCGACAATAACGCGGGGACGAATAAACGCCTGAGAAGAAATAGCCTTACGAATAAAATACTTAAGCATAGCCTGGGTCACGTCAAAATCAGCGATAACGCCATCCTTAAGCGGCCGAATCGCCACAATATTTCCAGGGGTACGCCCAATCATCTGTTTGGCTTCTTCCCCTACCGCCAACACTTCACCGGTATCGCGCTGAATCGCCACAACCGACGGTTCATTAAGCACAATGCCTTTGCCTTTCACATGCACCAACGTGTTAGCGGTGCCAAGATCAATCCCCATGTCGCGAGATAATGACCTAAATATATTCATAGTAAATATGACCCCTTTCGTGGACAATAAACAACTATTATAGTATTCCCTGTTCTTTTAAACTTACATACTTGCCATCACCGATAATTACATGATCAAGTACCAAAATATCCAAGAGTTTTCCCGCTTCCAATATTTTTCTGGTTATCGTAATATCCTCACGGCTGGGAGTCGGATCACCACTGGGATGATTGTGCACCAATATTACGGCTGCCGCACTATAATTAATCGCTTCGCGGAAAAGTTCTCGTGGATGGACAAGCGATGCGGTTAGCGTGCCCACCGAAACAGTAGGTGTTGCTAATACATGATTCTTCGTAGAAAGTAAAACTGCGATAAACTTTTCTTTACTCTCATACCTCAATCTTGGCATTAACAAATCGCATACCGATTGAGGCGTCGAAATAGTAAAACGCTCGGCACCCGCCTGCATCCCCATCCTTTTGCCCAGTTCCACGGCAGCCAATACCGCGCCTGCTTTAGCCGTTCCGATACCCTTTATCCTGGATAACTCCCTGGATGATACCGCACCCAGTCCCGACAGTCCGCCGTATTTGGATAATAATTGATCCGCCAGCCTTACAGCAGAATCCTGCCTAGTACCTGTCCGAAGTAATATGGCGATAAGTTCCGCATTACTCATTACTTCAGGTCCATTTGACCAAAGTTTTTCCCGTGGACGCTCATCCGCAGGCAAATCCTTAATCATTACCGACTTATCCAGATATTCGCTCATAGCAGCCCAACCCCCGCGGCTTTTTTCATAAGCGCATCAAGCGTGGTGAGCGGCAAGCCTACCACATTATTATAACAACCTTCTATACTTTCAACCAATAACGCACCCCGGCCCTGAATGCCATATCCTCCAGCCTTATCCACCCATTCACCGGTATCCAGGTACCGTTCTATTTGTTCTGGAGCAAGCTGTCTGAATAACACCTTGGTTACCGCGTTGTCATACCAAACACCCCCGGGAGTTACAACCGCAACTCCCGTTATCACTTGATGCTCACGCCCCGACAACTCCATAAGCATACGGCGGCCATCTGTTATATCAATGGGTTTTCCATAGACACGGCCATTCAATACTACAATCGTATCGGCACCTATAATAATATCTTCCGCTTGAGCATTTTGTAAACATGCTAGGGCTTTTTCCCTTGCATGATAAACAGCAAGTTCGACCGGTGGTAACGCCAGACTATTGTCTTCTTCAAATTGACTGACCGCCACCTGGAAGGCGCAGCCTATTTGCTGCAGTAGTTCTTTGCGGCGCGGAGATCCCGAAGCTAAAATTAACGCCATGGTATCCTCCCTGTGGTGATGCCTTTCATCATACACGATTAAACAGCCAAAACGCCAATATTACACCCAAGATACTTATTAGGCTGGGGTGCAATGAAAACCCTATAATAAATTTTACCACAAAAAGGTTAATTGTAACCGGAGGCAAATCAAAAATAGGAACAGTTTTTATCAAATATTGCGCAAATCCCCCCAAGTACGAATCGGCAACTACCTCTCCCAGAATTCCACCTAATATGGCGCCTGTAAGTAAGAATAGTATGAGCATCCAAGTTCCTCGACTACTGCCATTTCGCAATTTCGTTCCCCCCGTATAGTCCCAATCAATAATTAGTCTACCGGTACTCCGGTAAATTATTTGGTAATTGACTAAATAAACTTCTACAGGATATAAAAAAAGTCCTTGCGGAATGCAAGGACTTTTTTTATAAAATAGCAGTTTGGGGAAATTTTTCAAGGAAATAGGCTGTCGAAAATCCTGTAATAATACCAGTAGGAACTGCAATTAGCACCAAATAAGGGGAATACCATAATATTCCGCTTGAAACTACAACTACCGCCGCCACGCAAAGCTGGGACAAATTATGCACTACAGCGCCAATCACGCTTATCCCGACCAAGGAAAGCTTAGGCCGGAAAAAAGAATAACTTAACGCCATAGCCATAGTGCTTACCATTGCCCCTGAAGCACTCATTACAAAAGTCGGACCAAGAAACATCCCCGACAGCACACCACCTAATACCGCTCTTAAGAGGGCTACCACCAAAGCATCCCGCCAGCCAAAAAGAACAATCACAACCAAGTTCACGATATTGGCAAGCCCCAATTTCAGACCAGGAACCGGCAAAGGGATAGGAACCCAATACTCCACCGCATGGAGTATACCCGCCACCGCGACAAATAGACCTAACAGTATTGTACGCCTGATACTCATATCCGCTCCATTATCTTGTAATTTCATCAATATCAGCAGGCTGGACAGATACCACCTTTACGACTACCTTGTTCGGTAAACACACGATTTCGGTCGGCGCAGCACTCGCCCACCCCATTCGCACACAGAGCTGATCCGGGCAGTCGGCCTCTACGATTCTGACCTTTCCATCCTGTACCTCGACAATGTTGTATTCACTGTCCCGATCGCCTAATCGTATCACTTGGCGATAACCGTTCCGCAAGGGTACCGTTTCGACCAAATTGCCGTCCTTATAAATTTCCGCTTTTTGACCCGGTAAACGACTGGCTAAGACTATATGCCAACCAATCCCCAGCCCAGCCAATAAAAGCAATCCGCCAATCAGCCATTTATCCGCCAGTGTCAGACGCATGCAGGCCACCTTACTTTTAGAGTTTTTTCACTCATTATTTAATAAACTTTGTGAATATTGATTCCCTGTCGGCCAAATTCCGCTTCGATTTCCTTTACATGCTTATTCCCGTTGGTTTCGACCGTAACTTCGAGTTCCACTTGTTTTAAACTATCCATCACCTTAGACTGGTTATGGTCTAATTTTATTACATTTGCATTGAGATCGGCAAGAATTTTTGCTACATGTAACAACTCACCCGGCTTATCCGGCAGGTCTACAGTAAAACAGAATAAGCGTCCCCTGGCCATCAAGGCCCGGTTGATAATGGCCGAAATGGTCGAAATGTCAATGTTGCCGCCGCTAACTAAGCATACTACCTTTTTGCCGTGAGCACCTATCTTATTAAGCCCCGCCAAAGAAAGCGCACCGGCCCCTTCCGCTACCAGCTTATGTTTCTCCATCAAAAGCAAAATCGCTTCCAATATTTCAAAATCCGAAACCGCAACCACTTCATCGACAAACTCTTTTATGAACTCGAACGTAAGTGTACCCGGCTTCTTAACCGCTGCCCCATCGGCGAAAGTGTCCACCATTGGTAATTCCACCAGGCAATCCTTGTCTAACGACTCTTTGATGCAGCAGGCGCCTGCGGGTTCAACCCCGATGATCTTAATACTTGGTTTAAGCATTTTAGCCGCAAAGGCAACACCACTGATTATCCCGCCCCCGCCTATAGGCGCAAGAATAGTATCCACATCTTCCAGTTCGTTTATTATTTCCAGAGCTAGAGTCCCTTGTCCCAGCAACACGTCCACATCATCAAAAGGGTGAATAAACACGTAGTTATGCGCAGCTTGGAGTTCAAGTGCTTTCTTATAGGCTTCATCATAACTGTCACCATAAAGTATGACTTCTGTTCCGAAACTTTTTGTGGCTTCCACCTTGATAATTGGCGTAGTCGCCGGCATAACAACCGTAGCCTTTACCCCTAGCAGTTGAGCGGCATAGCCGACGCCCTGAGCATGGTTGCCGGCCGAGGAGGCAATGACACCGCGCGCTTTTTCTTCATTGGTCAGTTGGCTGATTTTATTAAATGCCCCACGGATCTTGAACGCACCGGTTACTTGAAGATTTTCCGGCTTTATAAACACACTATTGCCGCATTCGCTACTGAACACCGGGCTTTCAATCAACTCTGTCTTTTTCAAAATCGATCGCAATTTGTCCGCAGCACCGTATACATCCTCAAGCGATACTACCCTGCCCCCTGGCAAAGAGAAACTTTTTTTACCCTCATTCATCCTTCTGCCTCCCTGACTAATACTAAAATAAAAAGCTCGCCCTTGAAAAATCAAGGACGAGCATAACCCGCGTTACCACCTTACTTGCATAAAGATGCCTCTCTTCGGTTCAAACAAACCTACGCCAAATAACGTGGCTAATCCGGCGTTTCTTACTCCCTTCAGAAACGCAGTTCCGGAGTGATCTTCATTCATAGCACGCTACCGGCTTTCACCTTCCGCCGACTCTCTAAAAGCTTGCTTATCAATTACTTATCTCCGTCATAACTATTATTGATATAATATTTTAAATAACATTTTATCAATAATCCGTCACTGCGTCAATACGTTCTGGTCCGG
Organism: Bacillota bacterium; assembly: GCA_017889725.1. Classification (GTDB taxonomy): domain Bacteria; phylum Bacillota; class Negativicutes; order Sporomusales; family CTSoil-080; genus CTSoil-081. Next base: position 24,489 of record JAGGAE010000002.1, read on the forward strand.
AACTTGAACTTTTTCTTGAGTACAGACGCTACAGGGACTCTTGTCCTCCGTACCCGGAACAACCCCTTTAATAGCGGGGCGAATAGCCTTTGTCGGACACTTAGTCAGACATTTGGCCTCCGAGCATTGTTCGGCACATATTTTAGCATCCACTACCGCCAGATTATTTTCCATTTTTATTGCACCATACGAGCATTCCTTCAGACAAAGCGTACAGGCAATACAAGCCGTAGTACAGGCTTTACGGGCAACCGGACCTTTGTCCTTGGAGTTACAGTTTACCCGAACATGCGCATCTAAAGGTGCCATAGTAATAACCCCTTTCGGGCAAACTCCCTGACATACGCCGCAGCCGGTACATTTCACAGCATCAACCACAGGCAGTCCGGCATCACTCATAGTTAGCGCACCGAACGGGCAACGCTTGACGCAAGTACCTAACCCCAGACACCCGTATTTGCATAATTTCTGCCCGCCAAACAGCAAGTTGGCGGCTACACAGTCACTAATCCCTTGATACGCATAAGCTGATACTGCTTTTTCGTTACTGCCGGCGCACTTTACTTGCGCAATGCGCGGTTCCATGGCCGCAGCTACTTTCCCGGTAAGTTCCCCCACCGCTTTTGCCACCGGTTCCTTGCCAGGTATACAAAGTGTAGGCGGTACATCCGCGTTCAGCACCACTGCTTCGGCATACGCCATACAACCGGCATAGCCGCAGGCTCCGCATTGGCCCTTAGGCAGCACGTCCTCTACAATATGAATCAGAGGATTAACTTCCAGTGCGAATTTTTTGTTCGCATAAGCCAATATGAACCCAAACAATATACCTACTCCTGTTAATACCGTAATAATTAATACTGCTTTTTCCACGGTTCCTCTCCGCTCCTTTCTCCCCCTATTACTACATTGGAATCATGCCGGAGAAGCCCAAGAACGACAGTGCCAGCATGCCAGCAATGATAAAGGCTATCCCCAGTCCTTGCAAGGACTTAGGAACATCTGCATATTGCAGCTTTTCCCGCAAACTAGCCATCAAAACAATAGCTAAAGCAAATCCGACTCCCGAACCAAACGCGTTCACAATACTTTTAATAAAAGTAAAATTGGATTCGACATTAATGAGCGGTACGCCCAATACTACACAGTTCGTAGCAATAAGAACCAGATAAATGCCCCACATGTTGTAAAGCGCCGGAGCAAACCGTTTGATTACAATTTCAAGAAATTGCACAAAACCGGCAATAAGAATAACAAATACCGGCAGTGTCAAAAACTTTAAGTCAAAGGGTACAAGAACAAAATTATAGGCAGCCCAAGCCAGCGCTGATGACGCTGTTAAAATAGAGGCTACTGCCATGCCCATACCGATAGAAGCGTCCAAGCTTTTTGACACACCGAAAAAGATACATAAGCCCAGGAAACGGGTCAAGACAAAGTTATTGACAATAACCGCTCCCATAAACAGGGTAAAATATTCCATTACGCTTCACCCCTTTGCACGGTTAACTGATTTGCCTTTTGTTTTTCTTCCGCCCTCTTGTCCTGCCACTGGCCGATGACATTAAACATACCAATCATCAGGCCTATAACCATAAACGCTCCCGGAGCCAGTATTAAAATGAGAGGCCCGTTATAGGACGCTGGCAAAACCGGAATTCCTAAAAAAGCCCCTGTTCCAAACACTTCACGGATAGTGCCTACAGCTAACATTGCCAAAGCAAATCCGGCTCCCATTCCAAGTCCATCAAAGAAAGACGGTACAATACCGTTTTTCATAGCAAACACTTCGGCTCTGGCTAAAATGATAGCGAACACTACAATTAGAGCCAAGTAAATACCCAGTTCTTTATATAAAGCCGGTAGGAACGCCTCTAAAAGAAGCTGTGTCAGCGTAACAATGGTCGCAATAATGGTAATAAACACAGGTACTCGAACTTTAGGATTAACCCAGCGGCGAACGATGGATACAATAACATTATTCGAAGTAATAACAAACATTACCGCCATACCCATGCCAAGTGCGCTGAATACGTTCGACGTTACCGCCAGCGCCGGACACAGGCTAAGTGCCAAACGGAATATGGGATTTTGTTCAAAAATGCCTTTTTTAAATATAGCCCAATAATTCATATCCTCTACCTCACTCCTTTAGGCCGGCCGTATATTCAGCTACTGCCTCCACGGCTTCCTTAATGCCTTTGGTAACAGCGCGGGACGTAATTGTCGCCCCGGTCAACGCCTGGATATTATTATCGGTAGGAGTTTTCACTACCACCAAATCCTCAACAGATTTACCGGCAAACTGATTCCTGAACTTGGGTTCACTAGCTTTATCCCCCAACCCCGGTGTCTCATTATGCGACAAAATTTTATAATCGATAGGCTTTGCGTCAGGGGTTACAGCTGCCAACATTTTTATAGCACCGCCGTAGCCTTTGCTTTCGGCGGGAACAACGTAGGCAACTACCTTACCTCCTTTTATCGCCTTATACCAATCGGTTCTACCCTCAATCGCCTGGAAGGAATCCGCATCCTTTACCAGTTCTTTCATGGCGTCATTTTTTAGCTTTACCCGTTGTTGTACAGCCATAGGCTCAGTAAAGGAGTACGTACCGGCGATAATCGCCCCGGCGATAAAACAGGTAATCGCCAAATTCATCGCGACTTTCAGCATACTACTGTCTTTTTCATTATGCGTATCATGGGACATACCGGTTACCTCCTTGCTCCGAATTTACGGGGTTTAAATCCTAAATCAATGAGCGGTGTTACGGCATTCATCAGTAAGATGGCATAACAAACCCCTTCCGGATACCCGCCCAGCAACCGGATCAGAACAGTAAGCGCCCCGGCGCCAGCCGCAAAGACCACCTGTCCTTTAACCGTTATAGGTATAGTTACCATATCAGTCGCCATGAAGAACGCACCCAGAATGAGTCCGCCTGACATCATATGCATAATCGGATCTTGTCCAAACACGGCGGTAAGCACGCCTACCGTACCAATCATAACCACCGGAACCTGCCATTTGATATAGCCCCGATAAATGAGGAAAACACCACCCAAAATAAGCAGAATGGCGGCGGTTTCCCCCATACTTCCGCTCCGGCTGCCAAGAAAGAGCGATTTGTACATCGTCATCTTATCGCCGAACACTTCCACAAGCTTCTCATACCCTTGTAATTTAAGAATACCCAGTGGAGTCGCCGAAGTCATGCCGTCAATCTGACTTGTCATAGTCGGCCACTTAGTCATCGCTACTGGCCAGGACGCTAACAAAACAGCCCTTCCGACCAACGCCGGGTTAAAAATATTGAATCCCAGACCGCCCATGGTATGCTTGGCTATCGCGATAGCGACAATCGAACCAAACACCGGCATATACCAGGGAAGAGTTGAAGGAATATTCATGGCCAAAAGCAATCCCGTCAAAAAGGCACTGCCATCATTAATGGTAACCGGTTTTCCCTGCCATTTTTGAATTGCATATTCTGTAACTACAGCGGCTACAATACATAAAACCATAATAGTTAAAGAAGACCACCCAAACCGGTAAATCGAGAACAAAGCCGCCGGTGCCAATGCCAAATTAACCATCCACATAATTTTAGCAATCGACTCATCACAACGGATGTGCGGCGACGCCGAAACAGAAAGTTTTCCCAAATCAAGCTTTGCTTCCGTCATACCGCCACCTCCTACTTTTTAGCGGCCATAGCCGCGTTTTGTGCTTTAGAAAGTTTGACATAGTGAACAATATTACGTTTAGCCGGACAAGTATAAACACAAGAACCACACTCTACACAATCCAGCAAATCATATTTTTCTTTAGCTGCAGCAAAAAGGCCTCGCTCTCCAAGAATGCTTAACATGCTGGGTACAAGGCCCATAGGACAAGCTTCTACACAACGGCCACAACGAATACAGGGGCGTTCTTCCCCGGCATTTATCTCAGAAGCACTTAACGCCAAAATACCGGAAGTTCCTTTAATCACCGGAACTTCGATCGAGCACTGCGCCATCCCCATCATAGGGCCGCCCATAATCAATTTGGCCGGTTCTTCTTTAAATCCGCCTGCCAATTCTATAGCCTTTACAAAAGTTGTCCCAACTCGAAGCAGTAAGTTTTTAGGCTCAGCAACCGCTCCACCGGTTACTGTAGTAACCCTCTCAATAAGCGGAATGCCCTTTTCTACGGCGTCGGCAACCGCTACCATAGTTCCGACATTTTGTACAACCACGCCAACATCCATGGGCAGACCACCGGAAGGAACTTCCCGGTTAGCCACTACTTTTATCAGCGTTTTTTCTGCCCCTTGCGGATACTTGGTTTGCAAAGGAGTAACTGTGATACCAGTGCCTTGACTAGCTTGGCGCATAACACTGATAGCATCGGGCTTATTTTCTTCAATTCCTATATATCCTTCTTTAACCGACAGCAGTTTCATTGTAATCAGCATACCCTTTATAACGCGGTCTGCCCATTCCAACATCACGCGGTGATCTGCCGTCAGATACGGTTCACATTCGGCCCCGTTTAAAATAAAAACATCAATGGTCTTTTCTTTCGGAGGAGCCAGCTTAACATGGGTAGGGAATGTTGCCCCGCCCATACCGACAATACCGGCTTGCCGTATGATTTCCTTGATTTCATCTGACTCTAAGGCATTCCAATCACGGTTAAGCGGAAGTCCTTCGGCCCATTCATCAAGGCCGTCACTTTCAATTACAACCGCCGGGCAAGAGCCGAATACAGGATGAGGATATTCACCAATAGCTGCTACTTTTCCAGAAATGGAAGCATGCACTGGACTGGCGACAAACGCATCCGCCTGAGCAATTATCTGCCCTTTTTTGACCAAATCGCCCACCTTTACCAGCGGCGTGCAGGGCGCCCCGATATGCTGTCTGGTTGGAATCACAACCTTCTCCGGCAATGGCGCTGCTTCAATTGCTTTGGCGGCCGTGAATCTTTTTTGATCATCTGGATGCACTCCGCCCCGAAAACTTCTAGCCATATTTTCCCTCCCCTAGTAATTCATGCAACCATTTACTCTTGTAATATACGTATAACCACAGGTTGCATTTTAATATTTTGTTTAGCGCTGCGATCAAATTTTCTTATATAATACGCAGACCCGGCAAACGCCAAGATCGCACCACCTACCTGAAACCAACCTGGAGTTAAAGCCAGGCGCTCGGCCACATAACCCCCGAGCATAATTCCGGCAAAAATTGCAAACAACGGCACCATATAAACAATAAATGCCGATCTAAGCATGCTGACCTCGGCGACACGAATCAAAACTCGCTGGCCCGGCCTTGCACCTGCCTGGTTAAGGGCATCAAGCACCATCGCGGTATTACCCGGACAACTGCCGCAGTTTTCACAGTCACTGTGGCGGCTGGTCTTAACTTTTGCCAGGTCATTCTCAACCGCAATCACTATGCCTTCCTGTTCTCCCTGCATAAAAAACACCCCTTTCGAGTCTAACTGCCTCCACCAAAGCCCACACACAAATCTGCCTTTACCTATCATAGCAAATTTTAAAAGGTTAATCTATATACAAAACTTTACTATTTGGCTTTTTATTAAGTTATTTAATTAACGGAATAAGTCTTGTGCCTACATCGACACAAGACTTATTCCTATTAGGCGGTAATAACCGCCATTACCTCACCAGGTTTTACACTTTGTCCTTCTTCCACATTCAAGGATTTAACAGTACCGCTTACGGGTGCACTAATTTCATTTTGCATTTTCATTGCCTCTAGAATCATTAGTACATCGCCTTTATTCACCTTATCCTGGGCTTTGGATATTACTTTAATTACTTTGCCCGGCATAGGTGATACAATCGGCGTGTCACCAGCGGCCACTTCTACCGGCGGAGTGCTAGCCGCACTCTTGGGAGCCGTTGCCGGAGTCATTACCGGCGTTTGAACTGGCGTATGAACTGGAGCATGCGCCCGTACTGCCGGAGAAGGCGCGGTCGAAAAAGCCCCTCCCTCTTCTTCAACCTCAACATTATAACTAACGCCATTCACTGTGACTTTAAATCTTCTCATTTTATTAACCCTCCGTTTTACTCATTCGCACTAAAGCATCTGACGACTATCCATAATTTTCTGTCGTCCATAGGAAGTCCAAGCACTTCCGCTCTGTTTAAACCGGATAGCCTTTCCGCACCCAACCTCATGAACAATAGCGGCAGTAACGGCTGCCACTTCTTCGGCACTCATTTCACCCATCGTCATACTCAAACCGGCGCTAATTGCTGCTAAGACTTCCGGTTTTACACCATACACTCCCGATAACGGCATTCTTCTACCGCCACTCTTGGAATCAGAAAAGACCATTTTTATTCCCCCTTCTAAATCCGATTACAACGGAATATTGCCGTGCTTCTTCGTCGGACGTGTTTCCCGTTTGGTTGCCAGCATATTTAATGCCGTGATAATCCTCGGTCTGGTTTCACTCGGATCAATAACCTGATCTACATACCCGCGTTCCGCAGCCTTATAAGGCGTGGCAAATTCGGTAACATATTCTTCTGTTTTTGCCGCCGCATCTGCATCGCCCCGGAAAATTATATTAGCAGCCCCGGCCGGACCCATAACCGCAATCTCTGCGGAAGGCCAAGCAAACACCTGATCACCGCCAAGGTGCTGGGAGCACATGGCTATGTAAGCTCCCCCATAAGCCTTACGTGTAATAAGGGTAACCTTAGGTACCGTTGCTTCCGAGTACGCATACAGAAGCTTAGCGCCATGACGAATAATACCACCATACTCCTGATCGGTTCCCGGCAAAAAGCCAGGAACGTCAACAAGCGAAACCAGCGGAATATTAAACGAATCGCAGAACCGGATAAACCGGGCCGCCTTATCCGAAGCATTAATATCCAGACAACCAGCCATAACTTTAGGCTGATTGGCGATAATCCCCACCGTTTTCCCGTCCATGCGGGCAAAACAAGTAATGATATTTTGCGCAAAATACGCTAACAGTTCATAAAACTCTCCATTATCGACAATATTGACGATAACATCTTTCATATCATAGGGCTGGTTGGGATTATCCGGCATAAGATTCACCAGTTCCTGACCGGATCGGTTAGGATTATCACCTGTTTCTACCATCGGGGCATCCTCTAAATTATTGGCAGGTAAAAAACTTAAAAGATATCTAATCTGCTTCATGCAGTCCTCATCGGTTTCCGCCGCAAAATGAGCAACCCCTGAAACGCTGTTATGCGTCATGGCTCCCCCTAGCGCTTCTGCACTTACCTCTTCCGCCGTAACGGATTTAATGACCTGCGGTCCGGTAATAAACATTTGGCTGGTATTCTTTACCATGAAAACAAAATCCGTCAGCGCCGGTGAATATACAGCACCGCCGGCACAAGGCCCCATAATAACCGATATCTGTGGAATGACACCTGACGCCATGGTATTTCTGAAAAAGATTTTGCCAAAGCCCGCCAAAGCATCAATGCCTTCCTGGATACGGGCTCCGCCGGAATCATTCAATCCAATGATAGGTGCCCCCATTTTGAGCGCAAGCTCCTGCACCTTAACAATCTTATTAGCGTGCATTTCTCCCAGCGAACCGCCGATCACAGTAAAATCCTGCGCAAATACGTACACCAAACGCCCGTCAATCGCGCCATAGCCCGTAACTACTCCATCTCCGGCCGGCTGATCTTTTTCCATGCCAAAATTCGTACACCGATGATGCACAAATTGATCTATTTCTACAAACGAACCTGCATCCAGCAGAAGATTAATCCGTTCACGTGCTGTCAGCTTTCCACTGGCATGCTGTTTTTCAATCTTTTTCTCTCCTCCGCCAAGCATCAGCTTTTTTTGTCGTTCATCCAAATCCTCAATCATTTCTTTAACCGTTGCCATTCTTGCACCTCCAAAACATTTCCTGTATACCCCGTTTACCTAAAGACATAGTGCTCGGTCTTGAATTATTAGGATAAGCCCAAACAAATAAAATGCATCTGGTCTACTTCGCCTACGCAAAATAACGCCAGATGCACACCTTTTTCAACCGCCGAAACCACGCATTTCCGTTCAGCAATCGATTTCATCTTTAGTATACGCATAGCTTCATCCACATGGAAGACTAATGAAACTGGCTTTTCGCCACGCGGTACTCAGCATACACCCATGCTTAACATATATTACATTCTGTGCACTGCCAAAAATTCCTGCTTTTATCTCACAAACTTCCAAATTCACTACGCTACTATTCTTTCGCAGAACGTGATAAATAATACGAAAGACTGCTCAAGCCTACTGATAAATCCTCACTCACCAGCCAAACATCCTCCGGTACTTTGATAAGGACAGGAGCAAAGTTCCATATTCCTTTTACCCCCGCAGCCACCAATCGATCAACCGCCAATTGAGCCATCCGCGAAGGTACCGTTATTACGCCAATATGCAGATCGCGTTCTTTTACCGTTTCTTCCACGCAGTCGATGTCTAAAACCTCGATTCCATTTACATATTGCCCTATCTTAGCCGGATCATTATCAAACAACGCAGCTACCGTAAACCCGATGCTGTTAAAACTGCGGTAATTAGCCAGAGCCCAACCCAAATGCCCCACACCAACTATTGCAATATTCCAATTCCGGTGAAGCCCAAGAATTTCATTTATATTACGCATCAGTTCCTGCACATAATAGCCTACACCTTTTTTGCCAAATTCGCCAAACGAGGCAAGGTCCTTCCGGATTTGTTCCGGCGTTACTCCGATGCGACGTCCCAGTTCCTCCGAAGATATTATTTCAATCCCCTCATTTTGAATCTGACGCAACATACGAAAATACAACGGTAACCGATCCACCGTTGCCTTTGAAACCTCCACTTTACTTTTCAAATTAAAGCCTCCCCCCTAAATCCTTTAATTACACACGAGATATATTCAACGATATTGTGTAACCTTTTTATTGATTAGTGCATAATTATTATATATAATATTCAAATTACTGTCTACGATTTGTTCCGCATACTCTATCCATAGTCTACTAACTCCAAACTATTATGAGCCATCAATATGAATTAATGGCTCATAAATATTATATAATTTTATCTCCTTTTTCGCCGTGCTCCTGCCGCTTTTTTGCGACCATCTTTACCGGACGCCATTTTCTCCGGCGCCGCGGAGCGCCGGGATTTTGTATTTTTATTAACACTTGGTTCCCTATCATCACGGCTAATTTCAAAATCAATGTTTCGTTCCTCAAGATTGACCCGAACCAGCTTAACCTTCACCCCGTCACCTAGTCGATACGTTTTTCCGCTGCGTTCACCGATAAGAGAATACTGGTCCTCGGCATACCGGTAATAATCGTCATCCATACTGGATACATGGACTAATCCTTCGATTCCGTTATCAAGCTCAACAAACAGCCCAAATGCCGTTACCGAGTTAATATTGCCATCGAATTCTTCTCCAACAAACTGCGCCATATACTCTACTTTTTTCAGATCAACGGTTTCTCGCTCGGCTTCCGCCGCCGCCCGTTCCTTCTGAGAGGAATGAAGCGCAATTTCCGGCAGCAGAGCCGCTAATTTTTGCCGCCGCTTGGCTGAAATTTCACCACCGGTAAACGTCTCCCGCAAAATCCGGTGTACAATTAAATCTGGATAACGCCGGATAGGGGAAGTAAAATGCGTATAATACGGTGCAGCCAGACCAAAATGCCCTAAATTTTCTGATTCATATCGTGCTTGTTTCAAAGAGCGGAGCATAACCGTACTGATAATACGTTCTTCCGGCCTGCCGGCAATACGCCCAAGAATTTTTTGCAATACCTTGGGGCTGACTTGCTCCGTTTTTCCCAAGGACTGACCAAAGTTATGCAACAGGTTGTCCAGTTTAACCATTTTTTCCGTTTCAGGTTCTTCGTGCACCCGAAACACTACTGGCACACCCAACATATGCATGTGTTCCGCCACCGTTTCGTTCGCCAGCAGCATAAATTCCTCAACAATTGATTCCGCCACACTTCGAATTCTCTTAACAATCTCTACCGGCTGCCCCTGGTCGTTCAACTTCACCTTAATCTCCGGAAAATCAAAATCAATGGCGCCGCGACGCATCCGGCGTTCTCTGAGAATACGGCACAATCGATCCATCCTGTCAATATGCTCTAAATCCAGCTGATACTTCTCCCTTAATTCGGCATCATTATCAATAAGAATACGACGCACAACGTTATAAGAAAGGCGGGTCTGCACCCGAATGATACTGGAAAATATTTCATAGTCAACTACCTTGCCCTTATGATCCACTTCCATATGCGCCGACAGTGCCAACCGGTCTTCCCCGGCATTAAGGCTGCAAATCCCATTAGACAGATTGGGTGGTAACATCGGAAGAACTCTATCTACCAGGTAAACGCTGGTCCCCCGCTCGCTGGCTTCGTTGTCGAGCGGCGAATTTTCCCGCACATAATAACTTACATCCGCAATATGCACTCCCAGAAGATACCGTCCGTTTTTAAGCCGCTCCACATACACAGCATCATCCAAATCCTTTGCATCTTCCGAATCAATCGTAACCACCGGCAAATGACGTAAATCCCGGCGCCCTTCAAGTTCTTTCGGTGCTATAACAGCCTTTACGCTGCGCGCCGCTTTTTCTACCTCCGGTGGAAAAACAGTCGGTAAATTATGCCGCCGGATAATGGACAGTATTTCAAGTCCGGGGTCTCCTTTATGACCAAGAATTTCAACAACTTTGCCTTCGGCATTGCGTTTCTTTTCCGGCCATTTTGTAATTTCCACAACAACCTTACTACCGGTTTTCGCTCCGTTAAACTCACCCTTGGGTATAAATATATCCTGCCGTATCCGGCTTTCATCAGGCGTTACAAAAGCAAAATGACGGCTGTTTTCAAAATTACCGATAATCCGGGTATTCGCCCGACTTACAATTCGGATGATTTCCCCTTCCCTGGTTTTCCCGGCCACTTCTTTGCGATTGTGAACCCGTACCACTACCTTATCCCCATGCATAGCACTGTTCATAGCGTCAACAGAAATATAAACATCCGGCTCATCCTGAACAACAGGCAACACAAAGCCATATCCTTTTTCACTGGCTGACAGAGTTCCCACTACCAAGTTCATACGCGCTGGCACACCATACTTGGCAAATCTCGTTTTTATGATTGCCGCCTCGGCCTCCAGTTCATCCAACGTATCCCAAAACTCCGACAGTTCCTTGCCTTTCAGCTCCAACTCTTGCGCGATATCCTCGGCGGCAAGCGGCCTATAGGCTTCTGTTTGCATGAAATTCAGAATTTTATCCCTTACTGTCATGATGCTAATTCACCAACAATCATAAGCACAGCCTTCCCTTCCGCAGTTATCGTTCCATCCGGCAACACAGTTTTCGCTGCCATCTCAATCATTTTTCCCCGTTCTTTCGTTACCCAGCCTATAACCGTAATCTTCTGCCCAATCGGAGTAGGGTGACGAAAACGAACTTCCAGCTTTGCAGTAACCGTATGAAACCCCTTGATATAATAGTATCTTCCCATAGTTTCATCCAGCAACGTACTTATAATACCCCCATGTACAATACCATCATAACTTTGATGTTCCTGTCCTGGGGTAAATTCCGCGACATACTTGTCTTCTTGCTCGGAAAACTGCATTTTTAGACCGATTGGATTAAGCTTTCCGCAGGCAAAACACCATTCATTGCGCTCTTCTTGATTCATTTCTTTCTCTCCTCCATCTGGTGGCAATTCGCCAAAAAATCAGCTACAACAGCAAAAACCGCATCTCTTTCGCGATCAAGAGTCACAATATGTCCTGACCGTTCCAACCAAAATATACTCTTACTTTCACTGCCTAATCGCTCATATATATGTTCGGCACTTTCCGGCTTGACCGTATGCTCGGCTCGCGACTGTACGACCAAAGCCGGCACACGAACCTCAGGCAACAGTCCGTCAACATGCTTGATAAACTCAATTAAACTGCTTAAACTTCGAAGCGGTGCCGCCTCATAATTTATAGTATACCGGAGATCGACCGGTAGCTTTTTTCGCTTTTTAGGGACATAATCTCGAAATAATTGATAAATAGGTAGAAACCTAAGCCGCTTTTCTGTGAGAAAAACAGGAGCACTTAACGTTACTACTTTACCTACGGGATAATCCACCGCCAGTTTTAATGCCAATAAACCGCCCATAGACAGGCCGGCCACCGTCACCTCCCTAGTGACAGATTTTAATATATGATACCCGTCTTCGACGGCGCTATACCAATGTTGCCACCTAGTTTTAGCCATGTCCTCCACCGTTGTACCGTGACCACATAACCTGGGACCTAGCACCGTATATCCCAATTTGTTCAGATATTCTCCCAACAGCAACATCTCGGACGGTGATCCGGTAAAACCATGAACCAAAAGCACGCCTTCCGGTCCGCCAGGTAAAAAAAACGGTTCCGCTCCACTTATAATTGGCAATGGTCTCCCCCTTTTCCTTCTCTTCCCTTAGTATACCATTTATTAGCATCAAATTATAGGCATCCTCACTCGCAGAGCTCTCTAGTTACTTATTACAAAATAGCCTTCAGCAAAAAACCGCTCCCCATACCTACCGGTATAAGGAGCGGTTATAAACAAAGCGCCGGCTAAAAGCCGGCGCCAGGTAATTAGAAGAACAACAGCGGAGCAATGATAAGCGAAATCGTACCTGCTACTTTAATGAGCGGGTTCATTGCCGGACCGGAGGTATCCTTAAAGGGGTCCCCTACCGTATCGCCAATAACAGCAGCGGCATGAGTAGGAGTTCCTTTTCCACCGTATTTTCCAGTTTCAATATATTTTTTCGCATTATCCCAGGCACCACCGGCATTAGCCATGAAAATAGCCATCAATACACCAGCCGCGGTAGCACCAGCCAAGAAACCGGCCAGAGCCTTAGCACCCATGCCGAAACCTACAAGAAGAGGTACACCAACGGCAAAAACTCCTGGTAAAATCATTTCGCGAATAGCGGCTTTCGTGCTGATATCCACGCAGCGAGCGTAATCAGGACGACCCGTGCCTTCCATAATTCCAGGGATTTCACGGAACTGGCGGCGAACTTCGCCAATCATTTCAAAAGCAGCTTTACCTACAGCTTCCATAGTGAATGCGCAAACCAAGAACGGCAGCGTAGCACCAAGGAAAATGCCGATAATAACAACAGGGTCAGTGAGATTGATAACTAAATGTCCACCAGTGACCAAACCAGCAAGCTTAGGATTCTTTACAATCTCTTCACCGAAAGCAGTAAAGAGAGCAAGAGCAGTAAGTGCTGCCGAACCAATAGCGAAGCCTTTTGCTATCGCCGCAGTAGTATTACCGACCGAATCCAGCTTATCGGTAGTTTTGCGCACTTCAGGTCCGAGTTCCGCCATTTCGGCGATACCCCCGGCGTTATCCGCTACAGGGCCAAAAGAATCAACAGCAACCACCATACCGGCCGTGCATAACATGCCCATGGCCGCCATAGCAATACCGTAAATACCGGCTGAACTGAACGAAACATAGGTTGCAATTGCGAAAACAATCATTGGCAGCGCGGTGCTGCGAAGGCCTACAGCCAAACCGGCAATAATATTAGTAGCGGGACCGGTTTGCGAAGAATCCGCAATATGCTGAGTAGGAGGTTTCGCATTCGAAGTATAGTACTCAGTAATCGCACCGACAAGGACATTAACAATTAAACCTGAAACAATAGCCACAAAAATATGTTGACCTTCACTGGTACCAAAAGTACTGGTAGCCAAGAAATATGCAATTACAGCAGTGATAACATTGGTTCCCCATAAACCGCGGTTAAGAGCGGCCTGCGGATCTCCATCTTCACTGGTACGTACAAAGAAAGTGCTGATAATAGCAGCGATAATACCAGCAGCCCCAATAAGAAGAGGGAAAAGCACACCATTAACACCATAAAGAGTATTGCCGATAAGCATAGCGGCAATAGCAGTAGCACCATACGACTCAAACAAGTCGGCACCCATGCCTGCGGTATCACCTACATTATCACCTACATTATCGGCGATAACGGCAGGATTACGGGGATCATCTTCCGGAATACCGGCTTCTATCTTACCAACAAGGTCAGCGCCTACATCGGCCGCTTTAGTATAAATCCCACCGCCGATACGGGCAAAGAAAGCAATCGCGCTTGCACCGAAGGCAAAGCTGTTAATAACTACAGGATCGCGGAATACTATGTAGAGAACCGATACACCAAGAAGGCCCAAACCGGCTACCGACATACCCATAACGGCGCCGGCCCGGAAAGATATTCCTAGTGCCTTATTCAGACTGGTACGAGCCGCTTCCGTAGTACGAGCGTTCGCCTTAGTAGTGGAACTCATACCAATATAACCGGCGATGGCCGAGCAAATTGCCCCTACCAGGAAAGATATCGCCAGTTGATATGTACCAACTACAAAAAGAATGATAAAAATAATTACAGTAAACGGAATAAGCGTTTTGTACTGACGATTTAAAAAGGCCATAGCCCCTTCAAAGATCGCCTGCGAAATCTCCTTCATCCTATCATTACCTTGGTCTTCTTTAAGCACACTGACCATAAGGTAAGCCGCAAAGAACAATGCCACAAGGCCTGCAAGCGGCGCAATAAAAACTAAATCCATTTTTGCTTTTTCCTCCTTTAAATTATGGCTCAAAAATACCTCAATGTGACCATTGAGGTATTAAACACCCTACTGTGTCAGCTTTACCAACGCTAAAGTAACTATAGCAAATAACACACCTAAAATCATTGTCACCTTAGCCAACAACTCATCTATCCCTTTTTTCTTACCGCCGAAGATTGTCTCAGCACCGCCGGCAATAGATCCGGACATACCTGCGCTTTTTCCTGACTGCAATACTACAGCACCAATCAAAAACACTGATACTATCGCGTCAAGAATCATTAAGCCTGTAATCAAGTGTACACCCCCCACCTCTTATACCTTTCTATTTTAACAAATCAATTTACAAATGACAATGTTTACAATCATATTTTTATACAACCTTCTATTGCTTATGCGGTCTCCTCGTATTCGCCTTAGCAAAAACCCCCTCTGCAGAGGAATACTTTCCTTTATTACTCCCCTACATTCGATAGTTTTTCTAAAAAACCAGATCTTAACCCCTATATTTACCATAGATATGGAGATAATAATAGCTTGACCACAAAAACCTATAGCCTTAACTCCTACACCCGGATTATGGGAAAATATTGAGTTTTTCTGCCGAATTCCAGCCTTTCGTTCTTTTCTGTAAATACTATAATAGTTCTATAACCCTAAATGCTTCATATTTTACTTTTTAGGAGGCTTTTAAACTTAAATGATGCGCTTTATCCGTCGGCTGTTGATCGGCCGGCCTTTGCACAATCACGAAATGTCTCATGAAAAAATACCAAAGTGGCAGGCTTTGGCTACCTTTTCTTCCGATGCCCTTTCCTCTGTCGCTTACGGGCCGGAACAGATTATGCTGACACTCGCGATACCGGGTCTTCTTGCTTATGGCTACTTAGGGCCGGTGGCTATCGCAATATTAATCCTACTAGCCGTTGTAACCGTTTCCTATGTTCAGGTTGCGCGGGCCAACCCCGGGGGAGGCGGCTCCTACTCGGTTGCCATCCACAATCTCGGAGAGTTTCCTGCTCTCACTGCCGCTGCCGCGCTGTTCGCTGACTACACGCTAACCGTTGCCGTTAGCGTATCCGCCGGTACCGCCGCCATAATATCAGCGTTTCCTGAACTCATTCCTTATGAAGTACATATAGACCTTGTTGTTCTCTTCTTCGTGCTCATGCTGGTAAACCTACGCGGGGTAAGAGACTCTTCCAAGATTTTTGTTTACCCGACTTACGCCTTTATTCTCGGCATATTCGCTCTAGTTGGATTTGGTTTTTATAACGCCTTAATCGGCAATGTGCCAGTCATTCCGCCGGAATCACTGGCAAAACAACAGTTGGATTGGTCTCTCTTTTTTGTATTACTCAGAGCCTTTGCCAACGGCTGCAGTTCCATGACCGGGATTGAAGCCATTTCGAACGGCGTTCCCATGTTTAAAGAACCTCAAATTAAAAACGCCGCCCATACTACCTACTATATGTCCGGTATGTTAGGCGTTATGTTCATCGGCATATCCTTTCTTATTATTCATTTCCATATTCTACCCGAGGAAAACGTCACTGCCTTATCGGTTGTGGCCGAAAACATACTTGGTCGCGGTTTCATGTATTACTACATTCAGTTTACTACCATGCTAGTACTATATCTCGCCGCTAATACCGCCTACAACGGCCTGCCGCCGCTTCTTTCCATTCTAGCTAAAGATGGTTACATGCCTCGTTACCTAGGTTCCCGCGGCGAGCGGCTAAACTTTTCCAACGGCATTATACTGCTTAGTGTTTTTGCTGCACTTCTCATTGTTATTTTCCAGGGAGATACGGAACATCTTATCTCACTGTACGCCATTGGTGTATTCCTTTCTTTTACCATCGCCCAAAGTGGCATGGTAGTACACTGGGTCAAAGAAAAAGGGGCATGGTGGCACAGCCGCGCTATTCTTAACGGCTTTGGCGCTGTTGTAACAGGCATTGTCGTCTTGATAATCGCCATAACCAAGTTTTTCTACGGTGCCTGGATGGTATTAGTATTTATACCCATCATGATAAAAATATTCAAAGCCATCCGCAGCCACTACAATGACATGGCCGAGCAATTGTCCCTTTCGAACGGCAGATTCGAAGAAATACTCGCCCTGCCGAGAGCAACCAATCTGGTAGTCGTGCCTATCGCCAGCCCTACCCGAGTAGTCGCCGAAACCTTACGCTACGCCCGTTCCCTCAGCGAAAATGTAATCGCGCTGCATATTACCACCAACGAAGAAGAAGGCAAAAAAACCGAAGAAAAATGGGCCTCGTGGAACCCAGGAGTCGAACTGGTAACCGTATACTCCCCCTACCGTTTAGTCATTCAACCAGTGTTAGACTTTATCAGCGAACTGGAAATCCACAAATGCAACTATGACTATATCACAGTAATTATTCCCGAATTCGAAACAAAAAAATGGTGGCATCTTCTGCTCCATAATCAAACCGGTTGGATTCTTCGCACACTCTTAATTCTAAAAGAAAACGTCGTCGTTACAACCATTCCCTATCACCTAAGAAAATAGCATAAGAAAAAGAGACCCAGAATTATACTAGATATTATTCCACTTTTATAAGTCTTTTTCTTGAGAAAAGGACTTTTTTTCTTTCCTAATTTTTGAATGCTGTCCAGAAAAAAGTGTACTTATATATTCAAATCTAGGTAGGTGATTAGCGGAAATTAGCGAATGTTGTGGTGATAAAGTGGTTGATGCGACATTCCCTTATCACATGGATCGTGTTAAGGTTCTTTCTAGGACTATTAGTTTTTATTTCAAAAAAAATAGACATTAGCCAATTGGCTAATGTCTATTCAACGAAATTTATTATATCTTATACATGTAGCAATCAAAGAATTTAGGTAGAGTATTAGAACTTAAAGCCGAGTCCGGCACCAAAGCCATTGAATTTTTTACTATAGACGTTAGAATTATAATTGTAGTAACGATAATCTACTTCAAGATAGAGTGAGTCACTTAAATTAAAAGTAGTTCCTACTTTACAATCTTCTAGAGTTGGTCCTTTTAAATACATGGCATAAGCTAGTAGGTCATCACTGATTGCTTGGTTATAGATGAAGCCCCCATAAGCATGTTTTAATTGAAGGCTGTTATTTGAGGCATTGGTTACGTTATGCCCATCGACGCCTCCTGCAGTCAAAGCAAAATTATCGGTAAGCGCATATTGAATGCCAATTTCAGCGGCAGTTATTCCAGTATTACCGCTTTTGTATAATAAATTAAAATTTTCCCCTAGCGGGTTGCTTAGCGGGTCTCTTCTTATTATGCTATTTTCCCTTACCCCACCGGAAATACCATTTGCAACTGCGCAGCCACAAAAAGTTCTTTCGCCAAACCACGTAGGCCTTTTACTGTGATCCCGCCACCGTTGGCTTCCGCCCGGCGATGTACTGTAATAAAAGCCCCTAGCCCCGAATCATCCATATACGCCACTTCCGACATATCAATTGCAAACCGTTTATGACCTTTGTTAAGATAGGTTAGCAGCTTATCTTTAAAGAACTGAGCGTCTTCAGAGTACAGATTGCCACCAAGTGCTACCTTAACTTCTCCTTCGACTACGCTGCAATCCAACTTCAAAAATTACCCCTCCATAAGTTAGATATTCCATACCCTGAACCTGAGCACTATCCCCATATACCATTTTACTATCTAATTTGACACTAATCTGCAACATCCTGCCACTCTGGCATAGACAATATTTGTAACGCCATCACGGTTAAGCGCATTCTGTACAAAAAGTGCTTTTTTTATTTAACCTTCTAGGAAAATCTTCTTATTTTTGCCTATAGGCCGCCGAAAACGGTAAAATAGAACGAATAGCAAACCCAGTCGTCCCTGCATACCATACATCGACAAACTTGAAAGGAGTCGTCCAAAATGAGCTGTGGCTGCAGAGGCGGTGGAAGTATTATTGCAGTTGTTATCATAATCATCCTTCTCTTGTTCTGGGCGGTTGACGACTGTTCTCCCGTTTCTTCCTCTCCTCCTATTTCTCCAATTCCGCCTTGCTAGGCGGAATAAAAAGAAAAAGGTCTGGATACCCAGACCTTTTTCTTTTTAAGTGCATTTCTTTTACCAGACATGTTCTCCAAATAAATTAACCTGAAAGAACAAAGCAAAAAACCGCAAAGTATACGGCTGTTACACCATACCACCTACGGCATACTAATAATTATTAGACTATTTCATTTGCCTTTGTATCGCACTGTTTGAAAGTAGCTTGATCTACCCCCATAGCATTAGCTACGTCCTGCCAACTGTTATTACTAGTCTTCTTAGCCAGGATTTCATTAATATTGCTTACATGAACATTAATACTATTATTTTGACCAGCCAACAATCCAGCCATGACTATATCTCTTGGTGCATACCCTTCTTCCATAAAATACGCGACAACATCCTGAGAAACAGCTATAGTATTTGCTATGCTTGCTTGCATTGTTGACCTCTGAAAGTACCATTGAACCATGTCTTGAGTACCTGACGCATTGCAAACATTTAAGCTTGCCGCTCCCGCAAAAATAAATAAACCCATGAACATTGCTACCAATATTTTCTTCATAATCATTTGCTCCTTAATTTCTTAGTTCACCTTCCTTTACTATACCAATAAATAGTTACATTGTTGTTTCAGTTATATTACATTCTTGTAACGATAATTAGAAAATTATTATTATTCAAACAAAACTGAACATTAATACAAACAAAATGCCGGGGACAGAAGAAGTTTTCGCTTCACTGTAAACCCGGCATTAACTCTACATTCTTATCCCAATGTATTCACCCTGTTTAATCGGATGTTCTTCAATCAGCCGCTCCGGCAATATCCCAAAGTATCTAAAGAATTTTTTAGCGCCGATATAAGCTCCCTTTGATGCATACCTAATAGGAAAAGCGTTACTTTCCTGAGTTTGCAGCGGCAGAACTCCCAACGCCTTGTTGTCAGTATCATAGCCTAACATACAATACGTTAGATTGCCTAGCAGCTCTGTGGCTTGACTATTGAAAACGATTCGCCCATTAGGTTTTATTGCTACCAACGGCTCTGAACTCTTCGGTTTCCTTTCTCTATGGGGTTTAAATAAATTAAATGAGAATTCCACGGTTTTTCCTCCTTATATCTTTATACCAAAAGTATGCCCTAAACATTCTTAATATAATCAAATTTTTCTTATTTTCTTAAAAACCGGTTATTTTAATATAAATACACCAGTAACTCCGACACTTCATCTGTTTGTTATCTTCCTCTAATACTAACCTTCGTAATATCAATAGACTTTCCGGTCGGTTTATCAAGCTCTGAATATAACCTTCCTGCTAGGAGATTTTCACCGTTTGCGTCTTACACGCGAACAATACTATTGGCAATAA
>JAGGAE010000039.1 GCA_017889725.1 Bacillota bacterium
GCTGTCAACTTTATTTTACTTGGCTTTATTAAGATCTTCCACCAACGCGTCAACATCAATGCCATGCGCCAGCGCACCTTCTTCAAGATTTTCATAGCGGGCAGCAGCGCACCCTAAGCATCCAAGACCATACCGGCGAAAAACCTCTTGTGTTTGTGGGAATTTCCCCACAATTTCGAAGATAGACTGTTCCTTCGTTATCGTCATAAAAATTCCTCCTTATTAACCGTATTTTCTCACTTGATCGAAACTGTGAACGCAATAATAGCGTGAAATAACCGATATATTCTTTCATGCCAGTCTTCCCTCCGCTACCATCTTTTCCAGCAACTGTTCCACCGCATACTTTAGGCCGGACCCAACTGCATCACAATACTCTACACTTAAAATACCGCGCTCGGCCAATTTCTGTTTGGCATGATAACCGATGCGCATGGTCAGCACCGCCTGGCAATCTGCAAGAGTATCCAAAATCGCATCCCGTTTCATTTCAGCTTCCTCGCATTCGGCCATTCCGGCGCAATATTTATTAACTTGTCGACGTTCCATAACGGTAAAGGTTTCCCCATCCCCCTCGTAAATCATAAATTCATCTGCATGCCCAAAATGCAAATCAATTAGTTTTTGATATTTCGAGGTTACTGCAATCCGATATCGCTTTTTCCCAGTACTTTTGAACGATAGGGATGGGGCTTCGCAGCCGGTCAGCCTAAACTCCTGGGAACGGTCTTCCCCAAGACGCCCGATGGCATCCGCACGGCATTGCTGGCAATGCCGCATTTGCTGAATATCCAGTTGGCAAATATTCCGCAAATCATTAATCTCCTTCATACTGGTCTGCGGGAAGTGCTCAAAAGCACTGCCTGGTGCCGGAATTAACGGCATGATATTAGTAACAAACACCCCCAACTCTTTTACCTTTTTAACCACATCAGGAATATGCGTATCATTAATCCCCTTTATCATAACAATGTTAATCTTAACCAACACTTCATGCTGCGTTAAATATCGAATTCCAGCTAGTTGATTATCCAGCAATATCTGCCCGGCCTCTTCGCCTTTATAGAGCTTTCCTTTATATAAAATATGTTTGTAGATTTTAGCACTAATCTTCGGGTCAATCGCATTGACGGTAACCGTCACATGATTAATGCCAAGCTCTACAATTTCCGCAGCATAGTCCGGCAATACCAGGCCATTGGTCGACAAGCAAAATAGTAAATCATGCTTATCCGCTTGAATCGCGCGAATAGTTTCCTTAGTAGCCTGCCACTCGGCCAATGCATCTCCCGGCCCGGCAATGCCCACTACACTCAGTTCCGGAATTTCCTTTTTCACCCATTGAGTTTTAAACCTGGCCTGCTCCGGTGTTAGTACTTCGCTGGTCACACCTGGCCGGCTCTCATTCACGCAGTCAAATTTACGATTACAATAATTACATTGCACATTGCAGTTAGGCGCTACCGGAAGATGGATTCGAGCATATTTATTATGCGCGTCGGCAGAATAACAAGGATGTTTTTTCGTTTTTTGCAAAAGCTTTTGATTTATTACTTCCAGGCACCCGCAAGTCATATTTTTCACCATCCTTTATTCTCCACTTGGTCCTGCAAAAAAGTAAAGCTGCAGAAAAATACTCTGCAGCCTTCAGTTATTCTGATCAGCAGCTTAACCTCATTTTCTTTTTCGCATTCTTTTAAGCTTAAATTCCTGCGGCTTTGCCGCGTACTTCTCCTACTTCAAGAGCTAATAAATGATCCGCCCACTTCGCTGCCCATTCTCTTAGTTCCGTTGTATCCAACGGTGCCGGAACTCTGGATTCCGTAGTATCTATAATCCTTTGCGCCAGGTTGCTATAGACTTTAGCCTGCGGAGAGTCCGGTGCCGCTTCCACCGTCGTTTTCCCTTGCAGTTCCGCTTGGGTTACCGTAACCGAACGCGGAACATATTCCACAACCCGAGTTTGGGTTTTCTCAACAAAGTCATCCACAATTTCTTTGGCGTAAGGAGCATTGATGGAATTGGCAATCAGTCCACCAAGTAGTGCGCCCCCCGAATTAGAGTATTTTTTAATTCCTTTAAACAAATTGTTGGCGGCGTAAATTGCCATAAAGTCTGCCGAAGACACGGTAAATACGTGCTCAGCAATTCCCTCGCGTATGGGAACGGCAAAACCGCCGCACACCACATCCCCTAAAACATCATAAATGATTACATCCAGGTCCAGTTCTTCATATACCTTTAACTGTTTCAATAATTGTACCGCCGTAATAATTCCCCGTCCGGCGCAGCCAACCCCCGGAGCAGGCCCGCCAGCTTCTACGCAATACACTCCGTTGAACCCCCTAAAGATCACATCCTCCGCCTTAACCTGCGTTTTTTCCCGCATAGTATCAAGTACTGTCGGGATATACGTGCCGCCCCGAAGTGTATTCGTCGAATCCGCCTTAGGGTCGCAGCCAAACTGCATGACTTTCAGACCCAGTTTAGACAATGCGGCGCTAATATTGGAAGTAGTGGTTGACTTGCCAATTCCGCCTTTACCATAAATTGCAATTTGCTTAATTTTTTTACTCATTTGGTGATCCCCCTTTAGTTTTCAAAAATAAAAGGCCAAAGAAACATCCCCAAAGAATGTCTCAATGGCCTTTAGCTCGTTCACTAATCAGCACTATCCATATTCGTTTACTTTCCTATCATTTTACCTCTCTCTTCTTCTTTATTCACCTGCGCCTTTTCGTAAAAGCGCAAAAGGCCGAATGTATGGCATCACTCCAATACATTCGGCCTCCGCATCTACGGTCAGCTCGGTAAATTAGGTAAATAGTATCACTAATAGAGTGGAATGTCAATCCTTATAGAATCATTATGTTTTTAAATTAATTAAAATGCCGGTATCACAGCACCTTTATACTTTTCCGCAATAAATTTCTTCACTTCATCCGCCTGTAACGCATTTTTCAGGGCAACAATGGCCGGTTCATTCACCCGGCTGCTTTTAGTTACAAGGATATTGGCATAAGGCGAGTCTTTCCCTTCTCTAAACAGCGCGGTATTCGCATCAATTCCGGCTTCTAATATTTTATTGGTGTTGGTAATGTAGCCGTCCAAATCTTCTTTTAACCGGATGAGCTGCGCAGAATCAATCTCCTTGAGAATAACCGGTTTTACATACTGCGCGATATCTTTAACCGTAGCCGCATGAGACTCAAGGCCCGGGCGAAGTACAATAAAACCATTAGCTTCCAGTATCTTTAAAGCCCGGTACTCATTTGTCACATCGTTTGGAATGCCAATAACGGCATTGGCCGGGAATTCCTCTTTGTTTTTATATTTTGCGGAATATAAACCGATAGGCTCCACATGGATGTTCCCGACATTCGCTAAGTCATATCCTTTTTCTTTCTTTACCGAATCAAGATACGGCTGATGCTGAAAGAAATTTACGTCAAACTCGCCATTATCGGTATCTTCATTGCCATGGTCGTTTTGTAATATAGTAATTTTAAGATCAATCCCTTGCTGCGCCAGCTTCGGTTTCACAAACTCAAGAAGCTCGGCATGCGGCACTTGATCCGCCAGCACTTTAAGCGTCACCCGCCCGCCGGAATTTTCCGTATTCCCACTAGTCTCTTTTGAACCGCATCCATTAAGTAGAAATGCCGCCGTGAGTAAAAGCATAGCTATAAATATAAATCCTTTTTTCATTTAACCCGCCTCCTCTAAACTTCAATCTTATATAAGAAATCTTTTCTTGGTAATATACTTAGACAGTCCGTCCCCGATAAATTGAACCACTTGAACCAGTATCACCAGGACAAGCACCGCCGCAATCAATATATCCGTTTTAAATCTGGAATAACCAAAGCGAACCGCCACATCACCCAGCCCTCCGGCTCCAAAGGACCCTGCCAAAGCAGTAACAGAAATAATGGCAATCACCGCTATAGTATAGGCACGTATTAGTGATGGCAATGCTTCGGGAATCAACACTTTGGTAATGAGCGGAATATTGGGTGTTCCCATGGCTTTAGCGGCTTCAATTTTTCCTTTTGAAACTTCTAAAATACTGCTTTCCACTAATCTGGCAAACATCGGCACACAACTTACTACCAAAGCAAAGATGCAAGCCTCCGGTCCATAGGCCTTCCCAATAAAAAGTCGTGATAACGGCAGCGTTAATATAATGAGAATCATTGACGGCAAGGACCTAAGCACATTAACAACGGCACCCAGTGCTTTATTAAACAAGGGCCGGGGCTGCAGCCCCTCCTCCGCCGTAACCATCAAAACAATACCTAAGAATAATCCCAGCACAAGCGTGAATATCATGGTCAGTACCGTCATATAGAGCGTATCAAGAATGGCAGGCGCAACAATAGCCCATACCTCCGGCCCAAAGGCGCTTTTTATGACCTCAAAACCACCTCTGTTATGCAAGTTCATATCGCCTCCCCTTCAAAAACCCATTGTTTAGCAGAAAAATTTGCGTTTATTTTTACAAACAATTTTGCTGTCTCGCTGGTAGGGTTAAAAAAGATGTCCCTGACCGGCCCTTTTTCGACGATCAAACCTTTTTCCAGTACCGCCATAGTATTGCAGGTATATTTAATAACATCTAGTTCATGGGTGATGAGCAGTATAGTAAGACCCAGTTTTCTATTAATATCTTTTAAAAGATCAAGTACTGACAAAGTGGTCTGAGGGTCAAGGGCCGACGTTGCCTCATCGCTTAACAATACATCAGGCTGATTCGCCAGCGCTCTGGCGATACCAACTCTTTGCTTTTGTCCGCCGCTTAGCTGTCCGGGGTAGCTGTTAATTTTATCCCCTAGTTCCACAAGCTCTAACATGCTTTCCACGCGATGCTTGATTTCCTTTTTACTGTAGCCTGCTATTTCAAGGGGATACGCCACATTCTGAAATACAGTTCTGGAATCAAACAAATTAAAGTGCTGAAAAATCATGCCTATCTTTTGGCGGTATAAATTCAGTTCCTTTTTGGGCAAGTCTTGTATTTGATGCTCACCAATACGTATCACGCCTGAATCAGCAATTTCCATCCGGTTTAGGCAGCGAATCAGAGTTGACTTGCCTGCTCCGCTGAAGCCGATTATGCCAAAAATATCCCCCTTGCTAACCGTAAGATTAATTCCCTTTAATACCTCCACCTTTTCCTCGGGAGTATGAAAAGTTTTATAGAGGTCTTTTACAGTTATAAAGCTGCTAGTATCCGAAATATTTTCACTCTCCTTACTCCTGTGGCTTGCCGCGTAACTCATCCATGCTCCCCTCCTCACTTGTATACGGACTTTTTATACTGCCAGTGCTTTATCAAAGGCCTGCTGTAGATCTCTTATAAGATCATCCGGATCTTCAAGCCCAATGGAAAGCCGAATGGTCTCCGGCGAAATATCGGCCAACCGCTGCTCCTCCGCCGTCAATTCGCCATGCGTAGTCTTCGGCGAATTGATAATTAAAGATTTGGCATCACCTATATTCGCCTGATAGCTAAAGAGACGCACAGAATCAATAAACAAGTTCAACTGTTCGCTTGTGCCGTTAAAGCCGAAGCTCAGTAGTGACCCCGCCCCTTTCGTCAGATACTTTTGCGCCAACCTGCGGTAAGGGCTGGCCTTAGCCGACGGATGTTTTACCCAGGATACGCCTGGTTGGGTTTCCAGATACGCAACAATTTTTTCGGTATTGGCTACTTGCTTTTGTACCCGTTCCGACAAAGTCTCCACACCCAATAAAATTAGATAGGCATCCGACGGACTCAGCGCCGCACCAAAGTACGCTAAATAATTCAATCGCACCCGGAAGGTAAACGGGGCGTCCGGAAATACCTCCAGAATGCTTCTTTCCTTACCGCCAGCATCCCGCAAGGTATAATGAGGCTGTAAAAACTGCGGGAATTTTCCGCTACCCCAGTTAAATTTACCGCTTTCCACAATCAGACCGGCAATCGCATTCCCATGTCCCCCCAACGCTTTCGTTGCGGAATATACAACAATATCTGCACCATAACGAAGCGGATTGAACAAATACGGCGTAGCCACTGTATTATCCACAACCAGCGGAATATTGTACTCATGGGCAAGGTTCGCCAATGCCTCAATATCGGCTACCACGGCATTCGGATTGCTGATAGATTCGACGTAGATAGCTCTCGTTTCCGGCCTGATGGCTTTTCGGAATTGGTCCAGATCCGTGGGGTCTAACACCAGGTCTATACCAACCCCAAAGGTTGCGTATACTTTCTTAAAGCTGTCATAAGTCCCCCCATACAGCTGCGGTGTCGTCAATATCCGCCCGCCGCCTTCAGTTAAATTGAGCAAGGTATAAGTTACCGCCGCCATACCGGAGGCAACGGCAAGCGCACCGGACGCGCCGTCTAAAGCCGCCAGCCGCTGTTCCAACACGGCTACCGTGGGATTCCCGATTCGGGTGTACAAGTAACCAAGTTCGGAAAAGCTAAACAGTCTGGCTACTCGCTCTGTATCTCCCAATTCATAGGAAGCGGTTTGATAAATGGGTACGGAAGATGCGTTATTATGCTCTTTTGGATTATAACCCCCCCTTACTTTTAGCGTATCGAACGCGAACTGCTCCTGGGCCATACATATCCCTTCCTTCTCCTTTTTTCATTTCCCAAAATGCTACAGTATCTTTTTGGCGACGAATTTATTCAACACCGCCGTTACAAGATACGGTGCTTCAAAAATTCTCTTGCCGCGCTGGACGACATATTGGGCCGCCCCATAGCCTACCCGGCTGACCACAATGGCGGTGCAATCCTTTAGCAAAGCGAGAATTCTATCAAACTCATTTTCATCATGAGTTAAACTTATACGAGTTTTCCTTACTTCCCGGAAAACATAAGCATCGTCTTGCAATTCATAAATAAAGTATTGATAGGCCTGAGCAAAATGCAGGTCAATCGTATTCCCGTCACTACTGGCCACCGCTATTCTCCGGTTCACTTAGACCAGCCTCCCTTTATGGATAATCTACCGATAAGTGTCCAATACCCGGTCATAAATATCTTCAATAACACGAAGTCCCCCCCGATAACCGGTATAGCCACAATTCAGCACAAGTCGGTAACTTACCGGAACACTTAAAATAAGAAGATCGGCCCCTATTTCTTTTGCCAGATCACGTTCCCACCCGCTGCCCAAAATTAGCGAGCGGTGTTTGTGCGCATCCTGCCGGATTTCCTGTTGTATCGCCCCTGCATCAACTATAAAACGCACCTCGGCGGAACGCTGATCCGATATCCGGTGAAACTGCTCCCGAATGGCCTCCTGAAACTCTTCGGGCGTATCGTCGATAATATACTGCCTGGCGGGAATAATCCCTAATTCGTTTAAGAGATATTTGGCAAAACCGATGGCGTACGACGCATCCAGCAAGGAATAAAAACGCCTAGGAATACCATAACGAAATTCCAGCATAAAATCAGCGGTTCTTTCGATATGCATATAAAACTTTTCTTCTTCGCTCCATATGAACGCTTCCGTTTTTTCTTTATCCGCCCCGGTAAATTCAGCAACTTGCCTTAAAAACTTAGAGGTTTCAAGCCCTCCTACCGGCAGGTACGGAAAGTGAAAATAAGGTGTTCCGTACTTTTCCTCTAAATGCTTCGCGATTCCTAGTCCTGCCCAAGCACTGACAACCAGGTTGAACTCAGCCTCCGGAATGGTCTTCCATTCTTCTACTCCGCCGGAATCGGCTCCAAACAAAATATTGACGGTTAAACCGATGCCGGACAAGATTCTTTTTAGTTCTTCTAAATTTCCATTCCAATAGGGATCTTGGTAAGGAATGGTGGAAAATACATTGACCAAGCCTTTCGTTTTTTTGCCCGCTTGTTTATAGCAGTCTACATATTGGTCAATAATGGCCTTTATCACCACTTCATGACTGACATAATTATTGCTTTTAAAACCGCCTGTTTCCGCATAGACAATCGGCTTGCCCTGCTCCTGATATTCGCCTGTCACACTGCCGACATCATCCCCCACAATGTCGGAGGTGCAGCCCGTAAGCACGACGTACAAATCGGCATCGATAACTTGAAAGGCTCCGTCAATTACCGTTCGCAGTTTTCCTTCTCCACCGTATACGATATCCGCTTCGCTGGCGTTGGTGCAAGGAATGGTATTTCCCCCGGCATAACCCTCACCTTGACCAATAAGACTGCTGATCTTGCCGCTGCACCCCGGCCCTGCGTGCAGAATAGGAACTGCCCTTTTTATAGCCACTACAGACTGTTGCGCGCCTAACGCGCAAGAATATCTAGGCTGCTCAATATACTTCGACATGGACGTTCCTCCCGAGAAAATGAAATGGATTTTGCTCCAGCCACCATTTTGTATAGGGCATGGTACTATGTTTTGCAAGATTTGTGACGAATTCTTTATTGTCCAACGTTTCCAGGATTCTTTCGGCGTAGTTTAACAATCCCTGGTACCCAAAACTAAAATGCTCATCACCAATTAACAACGTCGGTATACCTAATTTAGCCCCCCATAACGTCATGCCCCCATGCCGGGCAATCATAATATCCGGTCGAACCCGGTTTAAAATATTAACCAATTCATACGCCTGCTTATTGCAAACATTGTAGTTTGCGATATCGCCATAAGTGTTTACCGCATGGGCCAAGGCATCGGAGGCAGTATCGCCATTGTCATACAACGGATCATGGTGAAAAATAGCCGCCCCCTGAACTGTCATTCCTAGTTCCCTAAGAAGAGCAATCAAGGCATGGCCGTGCGCAGCGCCTGCCGTAATATACGCGGTCTTTCCTTCCAGCTGTTTGCGGTAATCTCCCAGTAGGGGCAACACACGGGCATGTTCTTTATTAATCAAAGTTTCGATTTGATCTTCCCTGTCTAAGACTCTGCCTAATTCCCTGAGCCAGTTATCCGTACCCCTTAACCCATATGCAGGCGGCGCTTTGATTTCTGGTACTCCGTACACCTGCTCTAAAGCGGCCCCCAGGTAGCTGCCTAAAGTAGGGCAAACCTGAATGGTAGCGACAGCCTCAGAAATGCGCTCCA
Source organism: Bacillota bacterium (assembly GCA_017889725.1). Lineage (GTDB taxonomy): Bacteria > Bacillota > Negativicutes > Sporomusales > CTSoil-080 > CTSoil-081. The sequence continues at coordinate 9,072 of JAGGAE010000039.1, forward strand.
ATTGACCTACGGTAGAAAACGGCACAATATAATCGGGTTCATAACCTAACGGTTTTAATAGATCGTCAAAAATATGGCTGCCCCAGAAATTAATGATATTGACCTTATTGCTTTTTTTTAGAGGCGGCTTAACAATTTTTCGTACAATCGCATGATAAGCGGAGTCAAACCCCGTCGTCCAAATCTTCGATTTAAACCCCTCGCAAAAGCAGGCGACAACGGGTATGCCCAGTTCCTCAGTCAACGCATTCGCAACCCCTTCGACATCATCCCCGATAATACCCGAAGCGCAAGAGGTAGTGATAAAAATCGCCTTCGGCTTTACCCTTGTATAGGCTTCGCGAATGGTATCCTCCAACTTTTGCGTCGCCCCAAAGATGGTATCCTGTTCCTCAATATTCGTATTAAAATACCGGCCAATTACCGGCGGCAGATTTCTCTCCATTTGTCCTACCCGGTAAACGAAATTAAAACCAAACACATCACCGGCGCAGCCTACAGGCGCATGATTGACCACTACCGCATCCTGAATCATAGACAACTGACAAAAAGCATTACCGGAACTGCACCCCATACATTGGCTGAACTGCCTAGCGTTATCTTGCAATTTTCCTGTTCTCGCACACTGTACCAATTCCCCGGCAGTACCCTCAAAGCCGGTAATAGAGCCAAGGCGCACTTCCCGAATGGCAACTTCCGGCTCCTTCAGACTGATCACACTCATTCTTAGACCTCCTACAACCTTTTCTCATTGTAGATAATAAAAAAAGGCCGGATTCAGTCCCTTAAAGGTAAGGGTACCGATCCAGCCTCTGGCTAATCAGCCAGTCAGCTACAATATTAAAGTAAATAGCCCTGCTGTTCATAACTATCGAAAAATAAAAAGCTAAAAGACTCTTCACAGAAGAAATCTTTTAGCCTTCAGTTTCTCTGATTAGCTTAAAAGCAGTTTTACTATTTTTACTATATTACCACGTAACGTTTTTCATGTAAAGACCATTTTTAAGAAGAATTTACTTTTTCCAAGGCATACTCCAGATCATGAAGTAAATCCTCGCTATCTTCAAGCCCCACAGACAAGCGTACGAGATTATCATAAATACCGTTCTGTTCCCTTATTTCTTTAGGAATTGACGCATGCGTCATTAATGCCGGCGCTTCTGCCAAGCTTTCCACACCGCCTAAACTCTCCGCCAAGGCAAATAACTTTGTGTTCTCCAGAAAGGACCGAGTTTCCGCTGCTCCCCCTTTTATAAAAAAGGACACCATTCCGCCAAAATCCTTCATCTGAGCTTTTGCTATTTCATGGTACGGATTACTAGGTAATCCAGGATAAAGCACTTGATCTACCTTCTCGTGCTGCGCTAAAAAACCGGCCACTTGCTTTGCGTTTTGACAATGCGCCGCCATTCTGACCGACAATGTTTTCAAGCCCCTAAGAAGCAAAAAAGAGTCAAAAGGCGAAAGCACCGAACCTACAGCATTTTGTAAAAATTTAATTTTCTGCGTTAGTTCATCATCCTTTTTGGTAACAATGACGCCCGCCACAATATCCGAGTGACCGTTTAAATATTTCGTGGCGGAATGAACTACCAAATCAAATCCCAGCCCTAACGGTTTCTGCAAATAGGGAGATGCAAACGTATTGTCACACACACTGATCAGATTATACCTGGAAGCAATCCCTGCCACTTTCCTCAAATCAATAATTTTTAACAAAGGATTGGTCGGAGTTTCCACCCAAATCATCCGTGTATTCTTTTTTATCACCTTTTCGATGGCTTCCGGCTGGGTCATATCAACATAAGATATTTCCAGGTTATACGAAGGCTTCTTTACCTTTTCCAGCAGGCGAAACGTTCCCCCATACAAGTCATCTGTGGCAATAATGTGCGATCCCGACTCCAGTGTATCAAGAATAACCGACTCAGCTGCCAGCCCGGAAGAAAATGCAAACCCGGCGCTTCCTTCCTCCAAAGCGGCCACGCAGATTTCCAGGGCTGTTCGGGTGGGATTACCGCTTCTTGAGTATTCGTATCCTTTGTGTATTCCGGGACTTTGCTGCACAAACGTGGAAGTCGCATAAATCGGCGTCATAATCGCCCCGGTTGCACTGTCTGCCTCCTGACCGCTATGAATGGCTTTGGTTGAAAACCTATATTGACTCATTGGTTTACTCCTTATTTTAGTTTTCGTCGCAAATAATTAAG
>JAGGAE010000040.1 GCA_017889725.1 Bacillota bacterium
GTTTTTTGCGCCTTTTTATTGGCTTTGTTAAGAAGATATTTGCTATTGCCCTTCTTTTCGAATGACCATGAAAATATGCCTTTCGTTCAGTAGTCATTACTTATTTTAAAACTGAATCTAAGAAAGAGAAAACTTTTTCTATATTTTCAGGTGCTTCAAATCTCGAGCCGCCATGAGGTTCTCCAAGTAAAATATCTAATGTAACCTTGTCTTTTCCTAAGACTTTATATAAATCAGTTGCAAATTGTACACTTTGAGTTACTGGAGCAATATCGTCGCTGCTTCCATGTTGGATTAGAAAAGGAGGATCATCTTTCGTAATATATTTATTCACATCAGCTAGTTTTACTAGTTCAGGATTTCCTCCAAAAAGTTTCTTTAGAGGTGGACTAAAGTCCGTTTTTGACAACTCAAATTCTCCAAACCAGGTAACAACCGCATTTACTCTACTGGATTGGTTGGAATTTCCCATTCTTAAATCTTCCAGACTACTTACGCCTTCGGATGTGCCAACTAATGCAGCTAGATGTCCTCCGGCTGAATTGCCCCAAGCTGCAAATTTTTCAGGATTTAATGAGTATTCATTTGTATTTGCTTTTAAAAATCTAATAGCTGCCTTAACGTCATAAATTTGTGATGGGAAAATAGCTTCACCACTTAGACGATAGTTAATAGAAGCAACTGCATATCCTCTTGCAACAGCACTTTCAATAATGGTTATAACTTGAAAATCGGATTTATCTCCCATTTCCCAACCACCACCATGAATAACAACAAGTACAGGAAATGGTCCATTTCCTGTATCTGGTAAATAAACATCTAAAACCTGACTTTTTGAGTCTTTTGCATAAGAGACATCAAGCCATTTTCTCAAGAATTGATCTTTATTGAGAACTTTTTTGCTCATTTCAAGAAATTCTGGAGGAGGACTTCCATTTTTAAGAGATTCATTAGTAGAATTCTTATCTGATGATTTTGCGAAAGATAGAGTAGAATCCATAAGGATGGCAGAAGCAATAAATAAACCAAAACAAACTTTCAAGATTAAATTCATAAAGCAAACCTCCATATACAAAATTTAACTTTTTAGGATAAGTAATAGGTGGAGCCAACAAACAACAATTAAGAAAATGATCGAAATGCTGATTTTTGACCTTACGCCGATTAAGCCGATATCCAAATTCGTTAAGAATCCCAATGTAGAATTGAGAAGCGCGGACCAGCCAGCACAAATCTCGAAACTACAGGAGGCACTTAATATGAATTATAGCAAAAATGAGAATATTTTACAAATTATCGAGGAAGCGTTGAGCGGAGTGGACATTGCCAGTGAGACGAAGTATAACGTCCGATAAAAGACCATTCCGTAAATTACAAAACCTAAGAAATACGCGACTTTCCCGGTTCTTGGGTTTTATCTTACCCTGTGTATGCCTTTTTCAATTAGTACATGGTTAATGGATCGTGACTGTAGGAAAATTTTTTGACCTCGAATGCTATAAAAATAGCTCTGAACCCACAGGGAGTTGATTTGCTGGTCCAAGGCGTTTTAATTTGATAAGTATTATACTGATAGGCCGTTCCTCTCAAACACTTTGTGATGGGCAGTTTGTGTTTAATTGTTACTTGTCTAAAACGTAATTTTATTTAGCTTGGTTATGTATAATCGGCAATCTGCTTAAATATATTTATTATAGGAAAATGCCTCCGAGTTGTTGTGAAAGGATAAGTTTCAAATATGTTTTGAATATTGGAAATATAAAGAAGGGTATTGACAATATATTACTTGCCTGATATATTGGTTATTAACTAATCGTAAGAAAGTGCATCTAGGGTTCCGCTGGCAGCAGGTCTGGACCGAGCGATGCTAAGTGCATAAGCACTACACCGTGAGTATAAAAAACTCTGCGGAAAGTTTCTTAGATGTAAGTCGATGTAGGAATTTTCCCTAGAGTTTTTTCTATTTGGTCTTTCTTAAAATTTAGTTTGAAGAAAAGATATGACTGGGTTAAAAGTAATAACTATAGACCGCTACAGAGAGCCGGTGGTTGCTGGAAACCGGCGCGGAGGTTATTGCGAAATCTCACCCATGAACTTTTCCGCTGAGCGCATGTGATTCATGTTTTAGGCGGAAACGTTGCCGGGCGTTAACCGGAAGCCGCAATTTTTGTGGTGTAACGAGTATAACGTAGGGTGGTACCGCGAGTAAACGCCCCTATTGACGAAGTGTCAATAGGGGCGTTTTTATTATAAAGAGGAGGTAGAATAAGGTGGAACAACGGACTATTAAAATATTTGATACTACGCTCCGAGATGGCGAACAGACGCCCGGCGTATGCCTTGATACGGCGGAAAAGATGGAGATTGCTCAGACACTTGCGAAAATGAAAGTCGATATTATTGAAGCGGGGTTCCCTATTGCTTCGCCGGGGGACTTTGCGGCTGTAAGTGAAGTCGCCGCTAAAGTTAAGGGGCCAACCATTGCAGGCCTAGCCAGAGCAAATATAGCGGATATTGATGCCGCCTACAAGGCGCTAAAAAGCGCAGAAGCAGCGAGAATTCATACTTTCATTGCAACCAGTGATCTTCATTTAGAGTATAAGCTTAAAATGACAAGAGCCGCTGTTTTAGAGGCGGCAGAAGCGGCAGTACGGTATGCAAGGAAATACGTGGAGGATGTGGAATTTTCGGCTGAAGATGCCTCCCGTTCGGATAGGGATTATTTATGTCAGATTATAGAATGTGCGATTCGTGCCGGTGCAACTACTATTAATATTCCAGATACGGTTGGTTATACCACTCCGGAGGAGTTTGGCGGGTTGATTCGATATGTTCGCCAACACGTCCCCAATATTGATAAAGCGGCTATTAGCGTTCATTGTCATAACGATTTAGGGATGGCTGTTGCAAATTCCTTGGCTGCTATCCAAAATGGAGCAAACCAAGTAGAATGTACAATTAATGGATTGGGTGAACGGGCGGGAAATGCCGCGATGGAGGAAATTGTTATGGCTCTTCACACCCGGCCGGATTATTACAAGGCAACGGCAGCTATTGACTGTAAGCAAATTTATAAGGCTTCCCGCCTGGTAAGTATTTTAACAGGTGTTGCCGTGCAGCCGAATAAAGCTATAGTGGGTGAGAATGCGTTTGCTCATGAGTCAGGAATTCACCAGCATGGGATGCTGAATAATCCTTTAACGTATGAAATTATGAGACCGGAGAATATAGGATTGAATCGCAATGCGCTTGTTCTTGGAAAACATTCAGGAAAGCATGCTTTTGAAGATCGTTTAAAGGATATGGGTTATGAGCTCAGTAGTGACAAAGTCAGCGAAGTTTTTACAAAGTTCAAAGCGTTGGCTGATAGAAAAAAAATGGTGTTCGATCGCGATATTGAGGCATTGATTACGGAAAAAGCTAACAATCAGACGGAATGGTACCGTTTGGTCTTCCATCAGGTTATGAGCGGCAGTAATACTTCAGCAACGTCTTCCGTAGAGATTGAGAGCAATCAAGGTATTGTAAAGCAGGCGGCCTGCGGCGATGGCCCGATTGATGCAACTTTTAAGGCAATTGAAGCTGCCACGGAAATGAATACTACACTCAAGGACTATCAGATAAAAGCGGTCACTTCCGGTGAAGACGCATTGGGCGAGGCAACTGTATGGCTGGAAAAAGAGGGAAGGGTCGCAAGCGGCCGGGGGTTAAGCACAGATATACTGGAGGCTAGTGCCAAAGCATATGTAAATGCGCTTAATAAGATTTTAACTATGGGTAGCCGGTCAGGCACAAATATAGATACAGAGGGGAATTGAGATTATGGGAATGACGATGACGGAGAAGATTTTTGCCCGCCACGCCGGATTGGACCGGGTAGTGCCAGGCCAGTTGATAAAATGTAAAGTGGATCTGGTACTAGGTAATGATATTACGGCTCCGCCGGCGATAAAAGAGTTCGAACGTATTGGTCGACCTGTGTTTGATAAGAATAAAATAGCTTTAGTTCCTGATCATTTTGCTCCCAATAAGGATATTAAATCAGCCGAGATGGCAAAAATCATGCGGGAGTTTGCCAAAAAACATGATATAACCAACTATTTCGAGGTTGGGAGAATGGGAATTGAGCATGTGCTTTTGCCGGAGGTTGGGCTGGTAGCACCAGGGGAACTGATAATCGGTGCCGATTCTCATACGTGTACGTACGGAGCGTTGGGAGCTTTTGCTACCGGGGTGGGTTCAACGGATATGGGGGCGGCTATGGCTACCGGGGATACCTGGTTCAAAGTACCTTCCAGTATTAAGGTTATCCTAACCGGAAAAATGCCGCGATGGGTAAGCGGGAAAGATATTATTTTAACGCTGATCGGTTTAATTGGTGTTGATGGCGCTCGTTACCAAGCCTTGGAATTTACCGGTGACGGTGTGTCGGCGTTATCTATGACGGACCGGCTGACGATCGCCAATATGGCGATTGAAGCGGGGGCAAAAAACGGAATATTCCCGGTAGATAATGCAACACTTGAGTATATTTCATCCCGGGTGGATCGCGAATATGTCACAGTGAAAGCGGATGAAGATGCCAGCTACGAAAGAGTGATTACTATCGCATTGGATTCATTAACGCCTGTGGTTGCGTTACCTCATTTACCGGAAAATGTCCGCCCTATAGGCGAAGTGAAGGAAACGGTTATCGACCAAGTCGTGATTGGTTCTTGTACGAATGGCCGGATAGAAGATTTGGAGCAGGCGGCGGAGATATTAGACGGCAAGAAGGTTCATTCGGGAGTCAGGGCCATTGTGATTCCTGGTAGTCAGGATGTGTACCTGGAGGCCATGAAAAAAGGATATATTGAGACGTTTATTAAGGCGGGTGCAGTGGTAAGTACTCCAACCTGTGGGCCGTGCTTGGGCGGTCACATGGGAATATTGGCTGCCGGAGAAAGGGCTGTGGCCACTACCAATCGTAATTTTAGAGGGCGGATGGGCCATGTTGATAGTGAAGTGTATTTGGCAGGCCCGGCTGTAGCTGCTGCCAGCGCAATCATGGGACGCATTGCAGCGCCTTGGGAGGTAAAGGTATGATTTTGGAAGGAAGAGTTTGGCGATATGGTGATAATGTAGATACTGATGTAATTATTCCCGCCCGATATTTGAATAGTGCTGACCCGAAAGAGCTGGCAACTCATTGTATGGAAGATATCGATCCCACGTTTGCCGGTAAAGTAAAGGTAGGCGATATTATTGTTGCCGGGCGAAATTTTGGCTGCGGCTCCTCCAGGGAACATGCCCCGGTTGCGATAAAAGCGAGCGGCGTGCCGTGCGTTATCGCCGACAGTTTTGCGCGTATTTTCTACCGGAATGCCATTAATATTGGATTGCCGCTCATAGAGCTAGGCGAGGCGGTTGCGGAAATACATAACGGCGATGCAGTTCAAATTGATTTAGATACCGGCCTTGTTAAAAATGTGACTACAGGCAAGAGCTACCAAGTGCAGCCTCTTCCCGATTTTATTCAGGAAATTGCCAGTGCTGGCGGTCTAATTAATTATGTTAAGGGGGGGCGTGCATGAGCGTAAAAAAAATTGTTGTTATTCCGGGCGATGGTATTGGAACGGAAATAACGGATACAGCTCAGCGAGTATTGGATACAGTTGCAAAAAAGTCAAATTTGAATTTGGAATTCCAGAATGCTTTTGCCGGAGGTGCGGCAATTGATGTCTATGGTGTACCGCTGCCGGAAGAAACTTTGTCGGCAGTAAGAGCTTGTGATGCCGTTCTCTTAGGGGCGGTAGGCGGCCCAAAATGGGATAAGGTGTCGCCGGATATCAGACCGGAAAAAGCCATTTTAGGTCTGCGTAAAGCACTAGGGCTGTATGCCAATTTGCGCCCGATCCGGGTGTCTGAAGTACTGACAGATTATTCCCCGTTAAAAAATGAAATTGTTGCCGGTGTAGATGTACTTATTGTTCGGGAGCTAACCGGAGGGATATACTTTGGTGATAAATGTGAGTCAGAGACGGTAAATGGAGTAGAGCAAGCCTGGGATAGGGAAATCTATACGGTTCCCGAGATTACGAGAATTGTTCGCGTGGCATGTGAAGCAGCCGCAAAGCGCAGAGGGCAGGTAACCTCTGTCGATAAGGCCAATGTGTTGGCTTCATCCAGGTTATGGCGCCGTGTAGTTGATCAAGCGGTAAAAGAATATGCGGGAATTGAAGTCAGTCATATGTACGTGGATAATTGTGCCATGCAAATGGTACTGGCGCCGAAAAAGTTTGATGTTATTGTAACCAGCAACTTATTTGGCGATATTCTAAGTGACGAAGCCGCGGTTATTACCGGTTCGATTGGGATGCTGCCTTCGGCAAGTATAGGAGATGGTCCTAGTTTGTATGAACCAATTCACGGATCGGCTCCGGACATCGCTGGTCAAGGGTTAGCCAATCCTATAGGAACTATTTTATCGGCGGCCATGCTGCTGCGTTTTTCGCTGAATGAAGAGGCAGCGGCTACCCGGATAGAACAGGCGGTAGATCAAGTACTGGCTCAAGGGTACCGCACGGCGGATCTTTATCGCGATGGGCTCACCAAGGTTTCCACTGAGGAAATGGGTCGTTTAGTAGAAAAATATATTTAGAGATATATCTTTACATTTTAACTGATGGGAGGTGGGGCTAGTGAAGATAACCGGTGCTCAAGTCATTATTGAGTGTTTAAAGGAACAAGGGGTTGACACGGTTTTTGGGTATCCCGGCGGAACAATTTTACCGTTTTACGATGCTATGATTGATTCTTCGCTTAGGCATATTCTTACGGTACATGAGCAAGGCGCAGCACATGCCGCAGATGGTTATGCCAGGGCCAGCGGCCGGGTAGGTGTATGTATCGCTACTTCCGGCCCCGGAGCAACAAATCTTATAACCGGATTAGCGGCGGCATTTATGGATTCTATTCCTGTAGTGGCTATTACGGGTCAGGTTCCAACTTCAATGATTGGCCGGGATACCTTTCAGGAAATTGATATTACAGGCATGACAATGGCTATTACAAAGCATAATTTTATTGTAAAAGATGTTACTAAATTGGCCGAGACAATCCGGTATGCATTTCGTATTGCCCGCTCAGGTCGTCCAGGCCCGGTTCTGGTCGATATACCCCGGGATGTTCAGACCGGCCAAGTAGATTTTGAACCGGCTAAGTCTATCGAGAAATATTCCTGGGCCGTCGGTCAAGAGGTGCTTAAACGGATTAGTTCCGCCGTTCAAGCGATTGAAGGGGCCAAAAAACCGGTCATTATAGTTGGCGGAGGCGCTATTACGGCTAAGGCAGATAAAGAAATTTTAACGTTGGCCGAGAAGTTGCAAGCTCCGGTAGTCAGTACTCTGATGGGGCTGGGCGCGTTTAAGGCGTCGCATCCGTTATTTTTGGGGCTTACCGGAATGCACGGGCTTAAGGTGGCTAATAATGCTGTATGGGAGGCCGATGTGTTGATTGCGGTGGGTAGCCGCTTCGGCGATCGATTAACCGGAGACCGGGAAAAATATATTGAAGATAAAACAGTTATTCATATTGATATTGATCCGGCTGAAATTGATAAAAATGTAGCGGCGCATATTGGGCTCACCGGCGACCTCAAAATCATTGTGGAGCTATTAAACCAGCAGCTTTCGCAAAAGACTCCGGATGCATGGTGGGCAATGATAAGAAAATGGCAGCAGGAAGAGAGGGGGGACTCTGAGGGAGACGCGTTGTCGCCGCAATGGATATTTCGTCATATTGCTGAGCAGACAAAGGGGAAAGACTATATATTTGTTACTGATGTGGGGCAGCATCAAATGTGGGCGGCTCAATATCTTAGCCTGGAAACGCCGCGCAGCTGGATTACGTCGGGCGGTCTAGGGGCTATGGGATTTGGTTTGCCGGCAGCCCTGGGAGCGCAGTTTGCCATGCCTGACAAGAAGGTTATTCATGTTGCCGGCGACGGCGGTTTTAAAATGACCGGAGCTGAGCTGTATACTATTGCAGTGAATAAACTTCCTATTGTATCCCTAATTATCAACAATAACGGATTAGGGATGATCCGTCAGCTGCAGCATGTGTTCTTTGATAAGCATTATACTTCTTGTACATTGCCGGATATGAACTTTGTGACTTTTGCCGCCGCTTTCGGCGTACATGCGGTTTCGGTGGGCAGTCCGGAGGAGTTTGCCAAAGAATTTAAACGGGCGCTTTTTTCCAACCAACCTGAGGTGATAGTTCTTAACATTTCAAACGAGGAATTGGTTACACCGATGGCGAATCCGGGGGGCGCGATTAACGCGTATATTGATATGTAAAATATATAGCAGTATTTTCACATAGTATATTGACAAATGACAAAAGTACGGACATAATGGATACAATGTAAGCTAAGGTGCTTTTGCATAGGAGAGAGGAGATGGGATACCTGTGAAACATGTGCTGTCCATTCTGGTGCATAATCAGCCTGGGGTCTTGGTAAGGGTGGCTGGCATGTTTTCTCGCCGGGGTTTTAACATCCACAGCTTAGCTGTCGGTACGACTTATGATACGGAATGCTCGCGGATAACAGTAGTTGTATGCGGTGATGACGGTATTCTCGACCAAGTGATTAAGCAACTGGAAAAATTGGTAGAGGTTGTGGCGATACAAATTTTGCCGCAAGATTCTGCAGTTCGGCGCGGCATGGCCATGATAAAAATTTCAGCAGGGGATAAACGAGGGGAAGTGCTGAAATTAGCCGATGTGTTTCGCGCCAGCGTAGTGGATGTTTCTGAACATACCGTAACTTTTGAAATTACGGGTGATGAAGATAAAATAAATGCTTTTGCCGAGGTATTAGCCCCATACGGAATTATGGAATTAGTCCGGACCGGCCTTGTAGGTTTGGCCCGGGGTGATAATACTATTCACCAATACGAGAGGAGAAACTTTCATGAGCAAATTGTATTATGATGTAGATGCAAACTGGGATGTTATTAAGAATAAGAAGGTGGCAATCATTGGCTATGGCAGTCAAGGCCATGCCCATGCACTTAACCTTCACGATAGTGGGGTTGCTGTAACCGTAGGGCTTTATAAAGGGAGCAAATCTTGGGTAAAAGCAGAAAGTGCTGGCCTCAAGGTTGCAACAGTCAGTGAGGCTGTTGCTGACGCGGATGTTGTAATGATTCTTTTACCAGACGAAAAGCAGGGGCAGGTATATCGCGACCATATTGCACCGAACCTTAAAGCTGGTGCGGCGCTTGCTTTTGCGCATGGTTTTAATATTCATTTCACGCAAATCTTACCGCCGGAAAACGTGGATGTATTCATGGTAGCACCGAAAGGACCTGGCCATCTTGTACGCCGGGTATATACCGAAGGAAAAGGCGTTCCTTGCTTGATGGCCATTCATCAGGACCATACCGGAAATGCCAAGGAATTGGCTCTAGCCTATGCCAGAGGTATTGGCGGTACAAGAGCAGGTGTTCTTACTACTACTTTCCAGGAAGAAACCGAGACTGACCTTTTTGGGGAACAAGTGGTGTTGTGTGGCGGCTTAACCGAATTGATTAAAGCCGGTTTTGATACCTTGGTGGAAGCCGGTTATCAGCCGGAATCGGCCTATTTCGAGTGTTTGCATGAAGTTAAACTGATTGTTGATCTTATCTATGAAGGCGGTTTAGCCAAAATGCGTCATTCTATTAGTGACACTGCTGAATTTGGCGACTATATGATTGGTAAGCGCATTATAACTGACGATACTCGGGCTGAAATGAAGAAGGTTCTGGCAGAAATCCAAAATGGTGAGTTTGCGAAAAAATGGATTCTTGAAAACCAAGCCAACCGTCCGGAATTTAATGCTATCCGGCGTAAAGAAGCTCAGCACCCCATTGAAAAAGTAGGCAAGGTGCTGCGCGACATGATGTCCTGGGTAAAAAAATAAAGGTTCTAAAATAAAGCTTGAAAGCTCCTATTGGCGTATACCGCTGATAGGAGCTTTTTTCTTCTAAAAGAAAGTAGTGGATTTTACCGGAGGTGAACTATAATAATATATAGAGTACCTTAATGGCAGGTGGTTGTGTTTTGATGTCCAATGGTTACAAGGCGACCGTGATGCTGGCGGCAGTAACGGGCACGTTTTTATTAAGTTATCCTTTTAGTCAGAATTTTTGGGGTGGTCTCATTGCCAGTGGTTCCAGTGCGGCGATGGTTGGCGGATTGGCGGATTGGTTTGCCGTATCGGCCTTGTTTCGGCGTCCGCTGGGGATTCCGTTTCGGACGGAAATTATTCCGCGCAACCGCCAACGGTTTGAGCAAGCGATTATTGATATGATGGAAGAGGAACTATTTACTACCGAGAATATCAGAGAGTTGCTCAAAAAATATGATATTGTAGATCTGCTGATACGCTATCTGGAACAGTATGGCGGGAAAGAAGAGATAAAGGAATTTGGACAAAAACTAAGTGATGAAGTGATAACGCAAGTCAATGTTGAACAGGCAGCAAATGTTTTGGCCGATCTAACAAGAAAATACGGGAGTCGTGTTAGCTTGGCCGAGCCGCTCTCCTCGATGCTGAAATGGTCTATTGACAACGGATATTTTGATAAAATCGTTAATTTTATTATTCTTGAGTTAATCAGGCTGGCTCATGAACCTGAGTTCGTTAACCTTTTTGGGGCCATGTTTGAAGAAGCAAGAAAGGTTTATGAGCGAAATATGCAGCGCCGACAATTTGCCGGGAAGATATTGGAGGGAATGGGGTTAACGCAAGAAATACTGGGCAAGTTTTTAGCCGAAAAGATGGAAACCTTTTTGAAGGCGATGCTGTCGGCACAACATCCGGTAAGAATATTATTCTTCATTAGGCATACAGCCGAGAATTTATCAATTTATGTCCCTCTTTCAGGCAGAACTGATGGCCGGAGGGGCGAGAGAGTTTATGCAAAACCGTATAGGCTATGAAGTGGAAAGGCTTATTGGGTATTTTCATTATCGG
>JAGGAE010000093.1 GCA_017889725.1 Bacillota bacterium
CTAGGGCTCGCTGTAGATGCTACTATACCGCTTATCGCCATGGTATCCAGGATGGTGGATGCCAAAGGGTTTAGCCTTCTGACCGAAAGTTTGGAAAAGCTTCTTTGTATGAAGGTACAGCTTGTTATATTAGGAACAGGGGAAGCACATTATGAGGAATTTTTCCGAAAGGCGGCGGCGAAAAATCCGCAAGGTGTATCGGTAAGTACCGTGTTTGACGAGAATTTAGCCCATCGTATCTATGCCGCGTCCGATCTGTACTTAATGCCGTCTTTGCACGAACCCTGCGGGTTAAGTCAAATGATGGCTCTTAGGTATGGCAGTATACCCATTGTGAGGATGACGGGAGGACTAAAGGATACTATAACGCCATTTTCCGAAACCACAGGGGAAGGGAACGGGTTTTGTTTTTCCTCCTATACTCCCGGCGCCTTGTTGGAAGCCGTAGCACAGGCATTAAAGCTATATTACGATAGAGAAATAATTTATGTAAATATAACCAATGGAAAGTCCAAACTTCGGGCATAGTATAATAATAGCCCGGCTGGAAAGCAAATTGCTGAATGCCTGATGGCATACTTCTAATAGCGGCGGGCAAGCTAACGTAAAAAATAGATACAACTGAATATGCAACTGATATTTGGCAGTTCCGGCTAGATGATGAAGTAGCCGGTAAGGAATGAAGGATGGTGGCAGACTTGTCTACTGATTGGCTTTTCCATGATTCTCATCAGCTTTATTATCGTAAACCGTTTGGTGCTGTACCCTGCAACACGGACGTCGAACTTCGGCTGATTATCGATGCAAGTCGGTCGGTAGAGGAAGTGTTGCTCCGGCTTTGGAGTGACGGTGGTGGTGAAAAAACGATTACGATGACTTCACAAATGCCGTCTGACGGGAAACGAGTATATCGGGCTGTTTTTACATCTCCTGCTAATCCCGGTTTACTCTGGTATTATTTCCTTGTCAAAAGCCGGGGGAATATATACTATTATGGGAACAACTTGCAGAGGACCGGTGGGGTAGGTGAAATATCCCGTATTCCGCCTTCTTCTTACCAAATTACAGTGCATAAGAAGGATGTTAAAACTCCGGATTGGTTTAAAAATACAGTTGTTTATCAAATATTTGTAGATCGTTTTTATAACGGAAATGAAGACGGAAAAATAATGAATCTTAAGCCAGGAAGCTTAATCCATGCGTCTTGGGAAAATAACCCTATATACATCCGGGAACGGGTGGATGGAGGTATATTGGCTTATGATTTTTTTGGCGGCAATCTTAAAGGGATTATTGCTAAATTGCCTTACCTAAAAGAGCTTGGAATTGGTGTAGTCTACATGAATCCGATTTTCGAAGCCCCCAGTAATCACAAGTATGATACAGCGGACTACAAAAATATTGATCCCATGTTTGGAACGAATGAAATCTTTCGGAACCTTTGTGAGCAGGGTAAAAAACAAGGTATGGCTGTAATTTTGGACGGGGTTTTCAGCCATACCGGCAGTGACAGTGTGTATTTTAACCGGGAAGGCCATTATCCTGAAGTGGGCGCGTACCAATCTCCTGATTCGCCGTATTATTCCTGGTATCGTTTTTCGAAGTACCCTGACGAGTATGAGTCGTGGTGGGGTGTGAGCACGCTTCCCAATGTGGAAGAAATGGATGCGTCCTACCGGGATTTTATCCTGCATTCAAAAAACAGTGTTATAAGACATTGGCAGCATCTGGGGGCCAAGGGGTGGCGGCTGGATGTAGCGGATGAATTGCCTGATCAATTTTTGAAGGAATTGAATCAAGTAGTTAAAGAAACCGATAAAGAGGCTGTGATTATCGGGGAAGTTTGGGAAGACGCTTCTAATAAGGTAAGTTATGGCGTAATGCGAGAGTATTTTTACGGTAATGAACTCGACTCGGTTACAAACTACCTTTTTCGTCGGCAGGCAATTGACTTTTTATTAGGGTATCGGGAAGCCAGAGCAATCTTAGAGGAGCAAATGTCGATTTGCGAAAACTACCCGAAAGAAAATTTCTTTGCGACGTTAAATGTGCTTGGTAGTCATGATGTTCCAAGAATTCTGACGTTGTTAGGGGGGCATGAACCCCGGCCGGACGGACGGTACGGCGAAGAAATGAAACGAAAGCTGGATACCGAGGAACGAATTTTGGCTATCAACCGTCTGAAAGTGGCTTCGCTTTGGCAGATGACTTTTCCCGGAGTACCTTGTGTTTATTATGGAGACGAAGTGGGGTTAGAAGGATACACTGATCCTTTAAACCGAAGGCCTTATCCTTGGGGACGGGAAGAGTCAGAACTTATTGCATGGTACAAAAAAATTATTGGGCTGCGAAATCGTCATGCGATACTAAGAACCGGATATTGGCAGCCGTTTGCTCCTCAGCCTAACGTGTACGGTTATGTACGGTACTTAAATAAAGGACGGGATGCTTTCGGTAATGATCAGGAAGAAAATGTGGCAGTAATACTGCTTAACCGGAGTTTATCCTCCGCTGAGGCGACGGTGGATCTTAAGACATGGTGCCAGGGCATGTTGTTTGATGCGCTTAACTATGGGCAGGAAGTGGCAGTTGGTGGTGGGCGGGCAACTATTTCTTTACGCCCGCTGGAAGCAAAGCTTCTTTTATACAAACTGGATGATCCACCCAAAAAGTGTGGCACGTTGCTGCATATATCTTCGTTACCTTCGGGGGACGGAATCGGCAGTTTGGGGGAAGATGCCAGGAAATTTGTTGATTTTCTGGCTAGTGCCGGACAGAGGTACTGGCAGATACTGCCTCTCAATCCGGTAGGACCGGGAAATTCACCATACCAAAGTGTTTCCGCTTTGGCGTGCGAACCGCTTTTCATTGATATCGGCTTATTGGCTGCCGGCGGGCTGCTTGAAGAAACGGAGATTAACGCCGCTCGCGAAAAGCATAACATTCAAAGTAAAAGCGATAAAGTAGATTATCCGGGTGTCAAAGTCTATAAAGATGCTTTACTGAGAAAAGCCTTTAGCCGTTTTAGCAAGGCGACAAGCCAGTCTTTCGATGATTTTATCAATGACAATAAAAGCTGGGTCAACGATTATGCGTTGTATATGGCCCTTGTAGAGCATTTCGGAGACTTTAGCTGGAATAAATGGCCCAAAGCGGTGGCTGAAAGAGACCCCCAAGCCTTAAACAGTTACCGCGAATTATTGGCTAATGAAATCAATTATCATACCTTTACCCAATACATTTTTCACCAGCAATGGTTTGCGTTGAAAAGCTATGCAAATAACAAAGGGATTAAAATCATTGGCGATTTACCTATTTTTGTAGCCTATGAGAGTTCCGATGTATGGGCTAACCGAATGTTGTTTAAATTGGATGAGGCGAATAATCCTACTACAGTCGCCGGTGTACCGCCTGACTATTTTAGTAAAACCGGACAGCTGTGGGGCAATCCGCTGTATGACTGGGATAAAATGGCTAGCGACGACTTTGTCTGGTGGCGGCAGCGTTTCAGTGCGTTGTTTAAACTGGTAGATATGGTGCGGGTAGACCATTTCCGAGGGTTTGAAGCGGCCTGGGAAGTGCCTTATGGGGAAGAAACGGCGGAAAATGGAGAATGGGTGAAGGGTCCAGGGGAAACACTGTTTGCCGTACTTGAAAAATATTTAGGCAAACTCCCGGTTATCGCCGAAGATTTGGGTGTAATAACAAATCCGGGTTTCCCGGAATGAAAGTGCTACATTTTTTATTTAACTGTAACTACCATGGTCAGCCTGAACCTCTCTGGTGTGTCCCAGATACGGTGGTATACACGGGGACCCACGATAATAACACGACCCGTGGGTGGTATGAGGATAATGTCAAAAAGGGAGAAGCGGGCTGTCTAGGGAAC
>JAGGAE010000094.1 GCA_017889725.1 Bacillota bacterium
TGGATTATGCGGCTAAGGTGGTGCATATCGGACTTCCGTATACCTGTGACCTGGAAACGCTGGATGTTGACTTTCAGGCGCAGGACGGAACTATTCAGACCCGGTATAAGAAAATATCCAAGGTGCATTTTCGGTTTGAGTATTCCAGGGGAGCTAAGGCGGGGCCTACTTTTAATACGCTTTATGAGTTTAAGGAACGGTCCAACGAGGCGTATGGGGAGCCGATTGCCCTTTATACGGGTGATAGGGAAATGACGTTTAATAACGGCTCTAATACGAAGGGCCGGATATGCGTCCGAGTGGAAGATCCATTGCCGGTTACTTTGCTGGCGACGGTGGCGGAGGTGGAGTTAGGATGACGAAGGTTAGACCTGCTACTTGGAAGGATGTTGAATATTTCGCCGTGAACATGCGTAAGGAAGACTGGGAAGAGTGCCTGGCTATTACGGGTATGACGGGAAGGGACGCGCTGGCGGTTTCCTATAGGAAATCACAGGAGGCTTATGCGGTGGAAGTGGAAGGCCGTCTGGTTAGCATCTTTGGTGTGGTGCCTCCCGGTTGTCTTTGGATGATGTTCACAAATGATGTTGAACGGTTGCCAATGTCATTTTTCCGGGAGAGCCGGAAGCGGGTGCAGGTTATGGTAAATACATACGAATATATTGGTAATTATACCGCTCCAGCCAATACTTTCATTTTAAAATGGTTAACTTGGCTGGGGTTTTCTATTGGCCCGGTGGAACTTTTTAATCATGTACCGGTTCGCAGATTTCATATAGAAAGGATTGATTCAAATTGTGTGTAGCAGCGCTAGGTGTAGCATCGACAGTAATGAGTGCGGTATCGAGCGTACAGCAGGGTAAAGCCCAGGCGGCGGCTTATAAGCAGCAGGCAGAGGTGTCGCGGCAAAATGCTTTATACCAGGAGGCACAGGCTGCTAATGCCGCCTATAACGGAGCGCAGGAGGAGCACGCCATAAGGCAAAAAGGGAAGCAGATCATAGGTACTCAAACAGCTGCCTTTGGGGCAAGCAATATTGATACGTCGAGCGGCAGTGCCGCAGATGTAATAAATTCTTCCGATTATAATAATCTGATGGACGCTCTGCAGGCACGAAGGAACGCCGCGAATCAATCCTGGGCGGATCAGGTTGAGGCGACGAATTATAATAATCAGGCTAAGAACTATGATGTTGCCGCCAGCAATGCGCGTAAGGCCGGGAATCTTAACGCGATCGGCAGTGTTTTGACCGGGGCTACAAGTTTGGCTACTCAGTATAGTCAGTATAAATCTGCTGCAGGAACGTCGGCAAAAAGTTTCTTGCAATGGTAAGGGGTGATTCATTATGCAAGTACCACGATATGAGCGACAAATCATTGATAATACTTTGCCGAATGTACAGGTAACTTCAACTCCGGAACGTAATATGGCTATTGCCGAAGTAGCCCAAGCCGGTAAAAACCTTGCCGGTGCGATTGGTGGTCTTGGGCAGGAGATAAACCGGGAGCAAGTTGAGCAACAGTTAAAAGTGAATCAGATCAATGTGCAAAATAAAGCAGCTGATTATATGAACCAAACCAGCTCATTCTTATATGGCGACAATGGACAATTTTCACGGCAAGGGTTAAATGCGCTTCCAGGTAAAGATAAAGACGGAAAACCTACTCTTGGAATATATGATGCAACAAAGGCCGGTTTAATGGACGTTGCCACTAAAGTAGGGAGTACTCTTGACAACGATGTGCAAAAAGACCAATTCGCTCAATTGGTAACGCAACACAACATGCCTATTTTTGAGGCGGCATTAAAGCATCAAACGGTACAGCAGAACATTGCACTTGACAATGCGAATAAAGCGCAAATGGTCGCGCTAAAAAACAGTTTTGCAGTAAATTGGTCGTTGGCTAGTTCAATGACGGATGAAGACACTAGAACTCCGTTAATAAATGGGGCGGACCAAGCGATTAGAACCGCTTTAGCGCAAGTAGAAGCAAATGGTAAGCAAAAAGGATTAGACGATACTGCAATAACCGTAAATAAGGCGGCAACTACCGCTAATATGGTTGGAGATTATGTGCAACAGGTAGCTTTAACAGACCCTAAGTCGGCGCAGCAAATAGCAGAACGCTATCAGGATAAATTCACCGTTGAAGATTGGGATAAGTTACAAGCAAAGATCCATCCTCAATTAACCAAAATGAATGCGAGAGATACTTCTAAAATTTTAATAGATCAATTGGGCGTTGACGGAGCACAACAAGGCGTAAAAATATTAATGGACAAATTTAAAGACAGCCCAGACTTACCCATATATTTAAAACAATATCAAAGCGACGTTGCGGATCAAAAACATTGGCAATATCAGAACCAAACAAAAACATATGAGGATACTTTCGGTAGGGTTATGGACACGCTAAAAAGTGGGGGTATTTCCGCTGCACAAGGTATTTTAGATAATTCCAGTGTACTCCCTAGCCAAAGAGTAACAATACAAAATTTTATTACTAAAGCCACATATACGCAGAATAAAGTATCAAACGGATTGGCTACTGATGACGAAAAGTGGGCGAATAGCTATTTAGTTTCTGGCGGATTGCAAAGAGATTTAGAGAAAAGTAGTGAGTACTATCTAGTTTTACAAGGGATAAAAGAGGGTAATTTACCGGAATTAACTCCACAACAGCAAATGCCATACAATTTGGCGGCATATAACGTAAATAGATATAGAAAGGTCACTGG
This sequence comes from Bacillota bacterium, assembly GCA_017889725.1. Taxonomy (GTDB): domain Bacteria; phylum Bacillota; class Negativicutes; order Sporomusales; family CTSoil-080; genus CTSoil-081. The sequence continues at coordinate 2,740 of JAGGAE010000094.1, forward strand.
GCAGTCACAAGAAGGCGAACAACCTAACGGAATGGAACAGCCTGGGCAAGGTAATTCCCAAGAGGCAGGGAGGATATGGTATAACCAAACATGGAGAAGTGTGAAGGACGCTCATCCAGATTGGCCGGACGATAAGGTTTATGCATTTATGACTGATTTATGTACTGGCAGGATTTGAGGTGGAGTAGATGGGTATTTTGGATGATATAGCAACTGCTGTTGGTAACGGCTTTATACAAAACTCTGCCAATAATGATGCCATGTATTCCGAAGCGTTTGGGTTTGAACCACAGCCTCAATTGCAAGCAATGAGTCAAGCGATCACAACCGATTTAGAAAACAAAGTAGAAAAGGCTAGACAACAAAGGGAAATAGCGGCTAAGCAAGAAGCGGAAAAGAAACGGCAACAGGAAGAATGGAATAATAGCGTATTAGGTAAGGCTGAACACTGGGATAACTTAGAGAAGGCTACTCCTTGGGGAAACGTAACATCATATGAAATT
>JAGGAE010000095.1 GCA_017889725.1 Bacillota bacterium
AAAATGTCTTCGACACATGCGGGGCTGGCGGTTTTATCGCAGCGCCTTGGTGTGCCTATCCTACCGGCATTTATTATCCGTAAGCCAAGAGGTGGACACCGGATTATTATTGGTCCGCCGGTTGAATTGGAACTAAGCGGCGAGACAAACGCCGATATTCCATATATCGTTGCCGAAACCACAAAAATTGTGGAAGCTGTCATTCGACAGTACCCGGAAGAGTGGCTATGGTTCCAAAAACGCTGGAATACACAATGGGAAGGGGAAAAGGCGTGAAACGAACTACGTACGCCGGTATAGTCTTCATTGTGCTCGTTGTGCTCCTGGGACTGTATTACTTCAATAAAGAAGAGAATCTTACTCCGCCGGCCGAAGTGGCGGTAGAGCAGAAGCCGGTCTCCAATATTTCTTTTGAGGGCAGTTCCATTGTAGAGCGCCAGGGCGGCAAAAAAATATGGGAACTTTCCGCCGGGACAATTCAAGTTGACCAGACAACTAATAAGGTCTATTTTAACAATTTCACTGGAATATTGTATCAAAATAGTGGGGGAGAGCTCCACTTAACAGCGAAAGAGGCATGGTTTGACAATAACACTAAAGAATTATCTATCAACGGCGATATAAAAGCCGTATCCAGTGATGGAGCGAATTTTTCCGCACAACAAGCCCAGTGGTTTGGCAAGGAAGACAAAATATACGCAGAAGGCGGTATAGTTCTTCAACGTGAGGACACTGTGATTACAGGAGATACATTAGAAAGTGATGCTAGTCTGACTAAAGTAAAAATACAGGGTAATGCTCACGTAAGGAAAGGGGAGTGATACAATGAGACGTAAGCTAGCCATCTTTGTTGTGGCTGTGATTTTTTCTTTCAGTGTGTTACCTATCCTTCATGCGGAGTCGTCTGACGCGGTAGACTTAGTGGCTGAGACTATTGAGTATGATTCAACGCAAGGTCTTATAACCGCCCAGGGTTCTGTGAAACTTACCAGGGATGGCGCGATTGTAACCGGGGAAACAGCAACCTATAACACGAAATCAAAAGAAGCCTATATAACAGGAAACGTAAAAATGGTACGTCAGGACACTACCCTTCATGCTGCGGAAGTCCGGTCGTATGATAACAACTATATGGTGGCCACCGGTGAAGCACGATTAGTTAAAGGAGACAATACGGCAGAGGGAGAGAAAATTGAGTATTGGACGGATAAGGCCTATTCTCTTATAACCGGGCAGCCAAAACTCACTATGCCGGACGGAGTAATGACGGCTGAAAAGATAGAAGCGTATCATAATGAGGATAAAGCCATAGGCAGCGGTCAGGTGCATATTGTCAGTGACACGCGAAAACTTGACGCAACAGCCGATCAAGCGGTATATTACGGGGATAAACAAGGACAAGGGAAAGTTGTGCTTACCGGTGATGCCAGAGCCGTTCAGGAAGGCAACACGCTGACAGGCAATACGCTTACCTTGCAGTTTGACAATAAAACAATAGGTGCTGAAGGCCGGTCAAAACTGGTAGTTACCCCTCAGTAAGTTGAGCAGGAAACGGAGATATAGAAAATGTATATAGCCACACATGATTTAGTTAAAGCCTTTAAGGGGCGAAGCGTGGTCAACGGAGTCAGTATTCGGGTGGATCAGGGACAGGTAGTCGGCCTTTTAGGACCTAACGGTGCGGGAAAAACCACTACTTTTTATATGATTGTCGGCTTGGAACAGCCTAACTCCGGAAGGATCGAAATCAATGGTGACGATGTAACCTCTATGCCAATGTACAAGCGCTCACGATTTGGGCTAAGCTATTTGCCGCAAGAAGCATCCATTTTCCGTAAACTTACGGTAGAAGACAATATCATGGCGATACTGGAAATAAACCAGAGTGTTGCGGCAAAGGACCGGCGGACAAAGATGGACGATTTAATTAAGGAATTTGGCCTTAATCATATTCGGACCCGGAAAGGCTCGCAGCTTTCAGGTGGAGAGCGGCGCCGGGTGGAAATTGCCCGGGCTTTGGCGACGAATCCAACTTTTATTCTTCTGGATGAACCCTTTGCAGGAATTGACCCGATTGCGGTAGCCGATATTCAAGAAATGATTGGTTATTTAAGTCAAAGGGGAATTGGGGTGCTGATTACCGACCACAATGTACGGGAGACATTGAGTATCGTTGATACGGCCTATATTCTTAGTGAAGGGCGTATTCTGATTTCTGGGGACAGAGACACGATTGCCACTAGTGAGATTGCCCGCAAATTCTATCTGGGTGATAATTTCCAAATGTAGAACAAGTAAATGAAGTGCTGAGGAGTCGGGAATGCGAATACTAGACAAATACATTCTAAAAGAGTTGATGGGACCCTTTATTTTTGGTATATGTGCTTTTTCCAGTATATTCATCGGTTCCAGCACCCTTTTTCGAATCGCCGAATATGTCACTAAATATGGTGCCCCTATTGGAATGGTGGTTAGACTGTTTATCTATAGTTTGCCGGCTATTGTTGTGCTGACCTTTCCTATGTCGATGCTGCTGGCCTCGCTATTATCCTTTGGCCGGTTGTCCGGGTCCAGCGAAATAACGGCTATGAAATCCGGCGGACTTAGCTTTTTCCGTTTAGCCGCACCGGTAATGATAGTAGCTTTTTGTGTAAGCATTTTTGCCACGATCTTTAATGAAACGGTAGTACCTGCTTCTACGGCTGCCTATAATCATTTAGTCAAATATGAAATTCAAGGGAATGCCAAGCCGCAAGCCCAGGAGCATATCGTTAATAAGGTCTTTGATTCAAAAGACGGTTCCTTGAAACGGCTATTTTATGCCCGTAAATTTGACGGTAACACCATGTACGCGGTAAGTGTTCAGACCTTTGACCATGATGCTTTGATACAGGTGGAAAATGCGGAAAATGCGGTTTGGCAAGATAATCAATGGATGATGTCGAACGGTGTAATTTATGACCTGACTCCCGAAGGGGGATTGGAACGGTCCATGCACTTTGATCAACAAATCCTCCCCATAGACAAAACTCCTACTACTATTTCCCGTGAACAGAAAAAACCGGAAGAGATGACCATCAAGGAGCTTAAGCAGCACATAAAAGCGCTGCAAAAAGAATATGTTAAAACGAGTACTTTTGAGGTAGAACTGCATCATCGGCTAAGTATACCTATGGCCAGCTTTGTGTTTGCGCTTATCGGAACCCC
>JAGGAE010000041.1 GCA_017889725.1 Bacillota bacterium
GAAAAACAACGAAACAAGGCAGCGGCGTTGCCTTGTTTCGTTAAGGAGAGGAAATAAAGTTTACTGCTACTATGAGCAGTAATAGTATTCCCTCAATTTTCCGGATTTATACAATACTGGTTTTCTTTATTCCGTTCAAACCGGGATTTTTTTATTCGATTATTAGAGGTTGTAAAATTCCCAATAACATGATGGTACTGAGATTATACAAAAACAGAGAATCATTGTTTCTATTTTAAGAAACTTTTCGGTTTCGGCACGGACTTGCTGTGCTACTAAAGGTTCTTTATCAGTTTCAGTAAAATTTCATAAATTTGTGACACAATTGATACAATTTTTGCAAAAAACGCTTAAAAACTAAAGGAGGTTTATGAGTAGTGATAAAAAAAGGCGTAAGCATTGTTTTTGCGGTTCTGATGGTAATTAGTTTGACAGGTTACGCATTTGCGGCTCCATTCCTTCATTGGGAAGACAAGCCTGACGCGCTGAGGCCGGGGAATAGTCAGGGTTATTTTATCTGGCGTGACCAGCAAGGAGTGCATATCCGGATAACTACGTCTGGGAAACTTCATGTGTTTAGCGGTATGGTACGTACGGACGGAGAGTTCAAAGATGTTTTTGGCAAGACGGATTGTCATGATGATTATTTCCATGTTGAAGGAAGACAGAAAAGGATTGTGTTTCGGTTCACAAGCACCGGAGATGTTGCGGGCCTTGACTTTCATGTACAAGACGGGAAAAAGTTAAGCTTCTCTTTATCAATGGATGGGGAGGAAATAAATCCTAACTCTATTTATATAGGGGCGGAAGGGTGGCATCCCGAAAGCAATAAATTCACTATCGATGGTGAACGCCCTGGGTACCCTGATGACAATGAAGGACAAACCATAATTGTTTTTGATGGCCCCTGGGGATCTCCTCCCGGTCCGGGACCCTGGCATCATCGACCATGGCCAGGCTGGTAAGCCCGGCGAATGGCACATAGCATCTTTCTGAAGGAAAGAGGTGGGAAAAATGAAAAAGCGGATGGCCGTATGTATGGTGATTATAATGATTTTATCCATGAGTACGGTTTTTGCCGCATGGTCACCTGATATTACGGGTGAACCGTCGATGGATAAGCACAGTCATGGGTATTATATTTGGAAGGACACTTATGGGGTACATATTCGAATGCTTGCAGACGGCGAGCCGGAAAGTTTTACCGGTACGGTTTATACGGATGGGGAGTTTAGCGGTGTCTTAACCAGAAACATGGAGAGCGGCAATGTTCAAGTAGATGACCATAAGCAACTGAAGTTTAAGGTGAAAGGCGTTAGGACGGCCGGCATTGACTTTTCTGTTATTGATAGCGACTCCGTTCGTTTTGAACTGTATTTGAATGGTAAGAAGATAAGCTCGAAAAATATCAATCTGGGCAGCGAAGAATGGCATCCATCGGATCATGTGTTTACCATTAGCCGCGAAAAGCAGCCTGCGGAATATCGTGAAGAGACTGTTGCTGGCAATAATTCGCTGGAAATGAGCTTTAACCGGTTCAGGTATAACTATGAGGAATCCATCGGCGACTCGGAACGGGGCTGGCTGAAAGGATTTCATCTGACCTACAAAAGCCAGGATCCGGTGACAAAGGAATTCTGGAAAGTAACCTATGAACAGACCAATCAGAATACGCATTATGACGGGGCGCTGAGTGACGGTACGCCCTATCAGGGTACTACGGAAAATAAAATCGTTAATTCCGAGTATATTTATGCGGTGCCCATTACCCCAGAGAAAAGGACTTTTGTTTACACAGGTGTTGGCAGTCATAAATGGGATAGAAATTTGACTGGGCAGTATGGTTATTTGGAGAAGTATTCATGGAATTACATTCCCGTTGGCTATCGGAATGAGTTTAAACTGGGCGAAAAACTAAGCGGTGCTATCGATATTTCTGCCAGATTTATGTTTAATGGCAACTTGAAGACTAGCGGAGGCACGTATGATCCTAGCGAATTTACTTTAGGCAATAAAGTAGGTTTTAGAGCGGAAATGCCATATACTTATAAACTCAGTCCAAACTGGTCGCTGGCGGTTACACCTTGGTATGAATACTCGGCAATCGGAGAGAGCAATACTGTTTTTGACACGATTGGGGGAAGTATGGTGCCAGTTCCAGGGCATATAGGATATTATTATGCTTCCCAAGAACCGGATAGTATGAACCATCAATATGGGGTAAATGTGGGGTTAACCTATACGTTTTAGTTGTGCGGGTTAGAATGATGTATTTTTGTTATAGTCCTAAAATATATATAGTGGAGGGGACCCTTCCTCTATATGGTTACACCGGAATCCTCTCGTCTTTAGGACGAGGGGATTCCGGCTTTTAATTATGGGTTGTAGGTTACAGGAGTTTATGGGATAAAAACGAAGGTAATTTAAAAATAATAGGAATAATTTTACATACGATGTTGCTTTTAGGTTGTTGTAGTATGGAGTAAGGGGAAAACTCGATTCAGATGGAAGCTAAGGGGGGGATCGACATGGAGAAAAGAAAAATCGGGGAAGAAAAAGGTAAGGCGGTATATGAGTACGTTCTTAAAAATACAAACGGAGTGGAAGTTCACTGTTTAAACTATGGATGTGCCATTAGCAAAATCATTGCACCCGACCGGAATGGCCTATACGAAAACATTGTTTTGGGATTTAGCGATCTGGAAAGTTATACTGCTAATCTACCGTATTTGGGGGTTGTTGTTGGACGAGTGGCTGGCCGGATTGGACGCGCGCAGTTTGAGCTAGCCAATCAAACTTATATTCTAGCAAAAAATGACGGAAATAATCATCTTCACGGTGGGCCGGAAGGTTTTCATAAGGTGGTATGGGAGGGGGAGATACCGGGAGACGGGCAGCGGGAATGCGTTGCTTTCACTTATACCAGCAGGGATGGGGAAGAAGGCTATCCGGGAAATGTGGCTATGAAGATTACCTATGCATTAACTGGCGACAACCAATTTATTATTGAGTATCAGGGGCGGACGGACCAGGCGACGTTGCTCAATCCGACGAATCATACGTATTTTAATTTGAGCGGCGGTCTGAAGCGGGATATCTTAGAACATAATTTACGGTTAGCCAGCGATGAATATATTGAAATCAATGAACAATTGCTGCCAACCGGAAAATTGTGCAAGGTGGACGGCACAGTCTTCGACTTTCGCGCCGGACGTTCCATTCGGGACGGGGTTATATCAAGCGCTCAACAAAATATTTTAGCTGGAAAAGGCTATGATCATCCCTTTGTGTTAAGCAGAAATAACAGCGAAGAAATTGTTTTATGGGAGGAAACAAGCGGACGCAAACTTACGATCGAAACGGATACCGCCGGGGTGGTGCTCTATACGGGAAGTCAATTGCCGGATACCCTTAGGCTGAATGGCGGTCAATCCCGCAAATTCTTAGGCTTGTGTCTGGAAACACAAGGGTTACCTGATTCTATTCACCATTCGCATTTTCCCTCTTGTATTCTTAACAAGGATGAGCTATTTTCAATGGTTACCAAGTACCGATTTAGTGTAATGTAATATAGTGATAAAAACTATCGTGTTTGGTCTGATAAATTTAGCAAGCGTGGAGACGACGTATTAATGCAGTTTTCGGCAGAAAGCGGAGAGGCGGCTCTTAAAGGTCTTATCTTGCTTGGTTACAGGTTTATTAGATAAATAGAATAGAAGGGGCTGTACTGAAACTTTTAGTTTTGGTACAGCCCCTTCTATTCTAAACGTACTTGTTGTCTTCTCTTGGTTCAACAATCACCATTTGGTGGATATAAAAATTCTTTTACTTAAAGGAAAATAATGGAAAAAGTTGTATATAAATTAATTAAAGATTTAATTTATTTGTTAATTATTACGGCGAAAGTAAATGGGAGGAGGATATAGATGGCCGGGAAAAAGTATAGTCTGGGAATTGATTATGGTACTCAATCAGGGCGTGTGCTGCTTGTGGAAGTGGTGACAGGCAACGAGGTGGCTACCCATGTTGTACCCTATGCTGACGGGGTGATTGATGATGTGCTGCCGGGTACAGGGCGAAAGTTAGAGACGGACTGGGCGCTGCAAAATCCAGACGACTATTTAGACGTTATTCGCCAAGGCATACCGAAAGTGCTAGCGCTGTCAAAGGTAGCGGCTGAGGATGTAATAGGTTTGGGGATAGACTTTACCGCCTGCACAATGCTGCCGGTAGATAAGAACGGCAGTGCGTTATGCCAGTTGGCTGAATTTCGTGATAACCCGCATGCCTGGGTAAAGTTATGGAAACACCATGCGGCGCAAGCCGAGGCGAATTTGCTCAATGAAATTGCCGCCAGGCGGGGGGAAGCGTTTTTGGCTCGGTACGGCGGTAAGATATCTTCCGAATGGCTGATGCCTAAAATATGGCAGATTTTGAATGAGGCACCGGAGGTATATGCGGCTGCTGATTATTTTATGGAGGCGACGGACTGGGTCATATGGCAGCTAACCGGAAATAATGTTCGAAATAGCTGTACTGCCGGTTATAAAGCATTATGGCATAAGGAAACAGGGTATCCCAGTCCGGAGTTTTTCAAGGCTCTGGATCCGAGAATGGAACATATCGTTAGGGAAAAATTCAATAGTCCTATCGTGTCTATTGGCAGCAAAGCCGGCGGGTTAATCAGAGAGATGGCGGAACAGATAGGCTTACTGCCGGGAACGGCGGTTGCAGTAGGCAATGTTGATGCTCATGCTGCCGTTCCCGCTGCAGGGGTTGTTGAACCGGGAAAAATGGTGATGAGTATGGGCACTTCGATTTGCCATCTAGTCTTGGGGCAGGAAGAGGTTACGGTGGATGGTATGTGCGGGGTAGTGGAGGATGGTATTATAAGCGGTTATTTTGGCTATGAGGCGGGACAGTCGGCTGTGGGAGATATCTTTGAATGGTTTGTGGAAAACTGCGTACCGGCCAGTTTTAGTGAGGCGGCTAAACGGACCGGGGTAACAGTGCATCAGCTGCTTGAGCAAAAAGCTTCTAAGCTCGCGCCAGGTGAAAGCGGTCTTTTGGCTTTAGACTGGTGGAACGGCAATCGGTCGGTTCTTGTGGATACTAACCTTACCGGGCTGCTTGTTGGAGCTACGTTGGCTACGACACCCGAGGAAATATATCGTGCGCTTATTGAAGCTACAGCTTTTGGTACTAATATGATTATTGAGACGTTTACCAAGGCCGGTGTCAGGAGTGACCAGTTGTACGCCTGTGGTGGTTTATCGCAGAAAAATGCCATGCTTATGCAGATCTTTGCCGATGTAACGGGAAGGGAGATTCATGTAGCCCAGTCGCTGCAGACGCCGGCGTTAGGCGCGGCTATGTTCGGGGCTGTTGCCGCGGGAAAGATAAATGGGGGCTATGATACTATTGTGGACGCTGCTTCCCACATGACCCACATAAAACAGGTGTATGCTCCGAACAGGGAAAATCATGCGAAATACGTTTTGCTCTACAGGGAATATTGTCACCTGCATGACTATTTTGGCCGGGGGAGCAATATCGTGATGAAGCGTCTAAAGGAGATAAAAATTAAAGCTAAAGAATAGCCAGGGAATGGAGGGTGGAGGTATGTTAGAGGGGTTAAAGGAGACTGTATGGCAGGCGAACCTGGGGTTGCAGAAGCAAGGACTGGTTTTATTTACCTGGGGTAATGCCAGTGGTATCGACCGGAATAGTGGTTTAGTGGTAATAAAACCCAGCGGGGTTGATTATGAGAAGCTACGGCCAGAGGATATGGCTGTTTTAGATCTAGAAGGAAAACAAGTAGAGGGTAATTTAAGGCCGTCTTCCGATGCGCCGACTCATTTGGAGTTATACCGGCATTTTTCGAATATAGGCGGAATTGTTCATACTCATTCTACGTATGCAACCGTGTGGGCGCAGGCTGGGAAAGCGATTCCGGCGCTAGGCACTACTCATGCCGATTACTTTTATGGCGGTGTTCTTTGTACTCGCTGTCTAAAGGAACAGGAAATCGCGGGACAGTACGAGCATGAAACAGGTAAAGTTATTGTGGAGACACTGTGTGGCCTAAATCCATGTCATGTTCCGGGAATTTTAGTATCAAACCACGGTCCGTTTTCATGGGGAAGAGACGCTCATGAGGCGGTATATCATGCAACCGTGCTGGAGGAGGTTGCAAAAATGGCGGTGTATACATATGCGCTCAACCCTCAGATTCAAGCCATTGACCAGGTATTATTGGATAAACATTTTTTAAGAAAGCATGGTAGTAAGGCGTATTACGGACAGGAAAGTTTAGATGAATGCCCTTCTAGAATAACGGCGGAAAAGGAGCGAGGAGACCTATGAATTGTAAGCTGCAAGAAAAAGAGGTTTGGTTTGTTACTGGCAGTCAGCATTTGTATGGAGAAGAGACATTATTAGAGGTGGCCGAGCATGCTAAGAGTATTGTAAGCGCTTTGGGTCAAAATGGGGAAATACCTGTTCGTCTGGTTTTAAAACCGGTATTGACGACGGCGGAGGAGATTTCCCGGCTTTGTCTTGAGGCCAATGCGACGGAAAATTGCATTGGAATTATGACTTGGATGCATACGTTTTCTCCAGCTAAAATGTGGATTGCGGGTTTAAGTATGCTGAATAAACCGCTGGCCCATTTCCATACTCAGTATAACCGGGACATTCCTTGGGACCGGATGGACATGGATTTTATGAACCTGAATCAGGCGGCGCATGGTGACCGAGAATTTGGTTTTGTCTGCGCCAGAATGAGAAAGCCGCGCAAAGTCATCGTCGGTTTTTGGCAGGATGAGGATGTGGTCGAACGGCTAGCGGTTTGGATGCGGGCGGCATTGGCCTGGAATGATCTGCAAGGGGCCAAGTTTGCCCGATTTGGTGATAATATGAGGAACGTTGCGGTTACGGATGGGGATAAAGTTGAAGCCCAGATAAGACTGGGTTACTCGGTGAACGGATATGGGCTTGGCGACTTGGTAGAGTATGTGGATGGCGTTACCCCGGAAGAGGTGAAAGTCCTAATCGCCGAATATGAAGACAGCTACAAATTACAGCCGGAATTGATGAAAGGGGGCGCAAAGCGGGAGGCATTAGAGGAGGCCGCCAAAATTGAACTGGGTTTACGAAAATTTCTCTGCGAAGGTGGATTCAAAGGGTTCACGACCACCTTTGAAAACCTGCACGGACTGTCCCAATTGCCGGGGTTGGCGGTGCAGCGATTAATGGCGGATGGTTTTGGCTTTGGGGCTGAGGGTGATTGGAAAACTGCCGCTTTACTAAGAGCTATGAAAGTTATGGCCCATGGAGTAAAAGGCGGGACCTCGTTTATGGAGGACTATACCTATCATCTTGAGAATGGAAAAATGAAAGTTTTGGGATCTCACATGCTCGAAGTTTGTGAGTCTATTGCGGCGGAGAAACCATCCTTGGAAATTCATCCGCTGTCTATTGGCGGTAAAGCCGATCCGGTACGGTCAGTATTTAATGTGCCTTGCGGCCAGGCTGTCAATGCTTCTATGGTTGATATGGGCAATCGTTTCCGGCTGGTGGTCAACGTAGTGGAAGTTGTGACTCCGGAGCGTGATTTGCCCAATCTTCCAGTGGCCCGAGCGCTTTGGATTCCGCAGCCAAATCTTAAAGTAGGAGCGGAGGCGTGGATTTTGGCTGGGGGGGCGCACCATACCGGATTTAGCCAGGCGCTTACCCAGGAGCATTTGGAGGATTTCAGTGAAATTGCCGGGATCGAATATCTGGTCATTGATGAAAACACTACTCTCAGCCAATTTAAGAAAGAACTGAAATGGAATGAACTGTATTATCAACTGGCTAAGTAGCTGTTTATACCGGCAGGGGTGGCTCCCCTGCCGGTTATTATAGTACGCGCCAGTTTTGAATTGAATGGAAATATAAAGAAAGACATCAAAAAATTGGATAATTGTGTATAATAAAAATAGCAAGGCGTAACATTTTCGAAGGGTGCGAGGATGGTGCCGGTTTGAAATCACTCAAGTCTTATTTTAAAGGACAAAATATACGTGAAAAATTGCTACTATATTTCTTTACTCTTATTTTATTGCCCATTGCGACACTTGGGGTATTAGGTAATGTAATTTACAGCAAATCCATGGAAGATCAGGCTAATAGTTATATGGCGCAAATGATTGAGCAGGTAACCAATAATGTAGAGTTTTATATCCATGATATGGATAATATAATGTACTATCTTTCCCGTGATCCCAATGTGATTAAGCTGTTTCGGAGTGAACCGACGGAAGACTCGGAACATTTGCCGGAAAATGAAGTAAGACATCTGCTAAGAACTTTTACCGAGGCACACCCGGAGATTTCCGGAATTCTACTTGTTACGACGAAAGACAAGTATATTAGTAATGAGATGCGGCGGATAGCCCGTGATCCTCTTACGAACGAGGTTTGGTATAAACAGGCAGTTGCGACGCCGGACAGGGTTCAGCTTTTCAGCAAGCCGATTGGCAGAAATATTACTACAACCGGTAATGATAGCGCCGACGATGTAGTAGCTATTGCGAAAGCCGTAACCGATCCGGCTACGGGACAAATATTGGGAGTCATCTTAATCGATTTAAAATTGGAGGCGGTTAAAGAGGTTATTGAAGCTGTAAAATCAGGGAAAAGCGGCTTTTTATATATTATGGACGCGGATGGTAATATCGTGTATGCTCCGGTTAATCCAATCGTTTACCGCGTCCGCAACGAATGGCTTAGCGGGCAAACCAACAGTGTTGTTAAGACCATCCAGAAGAATAATTATCAAATTATTTTTAAGGATTCCAGCTATACAAAATGGAAAACGTCGGGTGTGTTTTCCCTGAATGAAGCACTCGTGGAAGTAACACGGATTCGGCAATACTCTATTATGATTGGACTATTCACGTTAGTGCTAGCGGTCATTGCAGCTCTCTTTTTCACGGCGTCCGTTGCCAAACCTATCGGGAAATTGCGCAGCTTGATGAAAAAAGCGGAGGAAGGGGATTTAAGCGTCAGGTTTAATAGCAAATACAACGATGAAATTGGGCATCTGGGTAATAGTTTTAACAACATGATACAGGAAATTAGCAATCTTATTGATATGGTGTATGAAGAGCAGAAACGAAAGCGGGAAGCAGAACTAAAAACTTTGCAGGCACAGATAAAGCCCCATTTCCTCTATAATACACTGGATACCATTCAATGGATGGCGTATGAGCATAACGCGAAAGACATCGTCCATGTTGTTGGGGCATTATCAAATCTATTTCGGATTGGACTAAGCAAGGGCAAAGAAATGATTACGGTCAGAGAGGAACTGGAACATATCAAAAGTTATCTTACGATTCAAAAAGCGCGCTATGAAGATAAAATCCACTATGAGATTAGCTGTGACGAAAGGATTCTGGATTATCCGGTGCTTAAACTGATACTTCAGCCCCTGGTGGAAAACGCAATCTATCACGGTTTGAACACCCGGCGCGGAGGAGGAAATGTTGCCATTTCTGCTGGAGTGGAGGAGAATTGTCTGTATTTTTGTGTAACCGATAATGGTATGGGTATGATACCAGAAAAACTTAAAGAGATTGAAGATTTGTTGGATAATAGCGGCGAGTCGGCCTCCGCCGGTTTTGGTATTTTTAACATACAGGAACGGATTAAGCTTTCCTTTGGGCTAGGCTATCGATTACAGTTTTCCAGTGTGTATGGTCAGGGCACTACTGTGCGGGTAAGGCACCCTATCCTGTAAACTTATGTTAGGGATACTGATTACATATTGAGGTGGTCAAATGTGGAAGGTACTACTGGCTGATGATGAACCGAAAATTCGTCGTGGAATACGAAAGGCGGTTCCTTGGTCTGAATTGGATATGGAAGTAGTCGGCGAAGCGGAAGACGGTGAAATTGCTTTTGCAATGGCGGCTAAACTGCAGCCGGATATTTTGTTAGTGGATATTTGCATGCCTTTTTTAAGCGGACTGGAGTTTATTGAGAAACTCAAAAGTGTGGCTTTTAACGGCATTATTATTGTTATTACCGGCTATGACGAGTTTTCTTATGCCCAGCAGGCACTTAGACTGCAAGTGTTTGACTATTTACTCAAACCGGTTGGCGAAGAGTTATTATACGCTACTTTGCAGAAAGCCCGGCAAAAGTTAGAGGACGATACGGCACAGAATATGTATATTCATTGGGTTGCTCAGGAAACTAAAAAAAATTTACCTCTGTTAAGGGAGTGCTTTTGCAAAGAATGGGTTGCGAGGCGGGTAGTGCCAGATGAAATTAACGAGCAATTGCATTTTTTAGAGTTACCCTTATTTCCTGAGGCGGGGATGGTTATGCTGCGCGCGGCCGGTCGCAGTCTTGACGGGCAGTTGCTTGTCGAATGGGACAGGGAAAGGCTGCGTACTTTGATGCGGAGCAGGACGGAAGCAATTTTCAAAGAGGATACGCCCC
>JAGGAE010000096.1 GCA_017889725.1 Bacillota bacterium
CATCCAATAATCATTAAACATTTTGGTTAGATACTTATTTCCACTGTCGCAGACAAAAGTAACAATATGTTTGGGTTTTGTTTGTTCCTGCGCATATTTTATGGCCGCACTCAAAAGCGTTCCGCTGGAAGACCCCGCCAAAATACCCTCTTTTCTGAGCAAAGTCCTGGCGGCAGAAAAACTCTCTCCATCGGTAATCGAATAGGCTTTTTTGATCAAGCTTTTATCAAACTGGAGTGGTATGAAATCCTCCCCGATTCCTTCGACCAGCCAGCTTCCGGCCTTAGGCAAGGCCTTGTCTTGCACATAATCCACCAGTACAGATCCTTGAGGATCGGCCAGGACAATCTCCACCTCCGGTCTAACTTTTTTGAAGTAGTTGGTTAACCCTTTTAATGTTCCGGCTGAACCAACCCCAACAACAATGGCATCTACCCTGTGATCGCTTTGTTCCCATATTTCCGGCGCGGTAGTCAACTCATGCGCCAAAGGATTGGCCGGATTATTAAATTGATTGATATAAAATGAGTTGGGAATTTCCTGAGCCAGACGTTGTGCATAATCCTGGTAATATTCCGGGTGCCCTTTTTCAACATCCGAACGTGTCAGTCTGATATCAACCCCCATGGCTGTTAAATGGTTAATTTTCTCCTGACTCATTTTGTCGGGGATAACTAAAACCAGTTTATAACCCTTGGTTATAGCCGCGAGCGCCAAGCCAAGACCCGTATTGCCGGCGGTAGCTTCAATCAAAGTGTCTCCCGGTTTAATTTTTCCCGCTTTTTCTGCTTGTTCTACCATAGATAACCCAACCCTATCTTTAATCGAACCTCCAGGATTTTGTGATTCCAACTTTAAAAATAAGCGGCATACACCTACATCAAAACACGTTACCTCAACCAGCGGAGTATTTCCGATTAAATCAAGCGTTCGTTTTCCTGTTGTCATTATGCTTTTCCTTTCCTATTGATAACTCCAAAAACAGTTCTCAAACACACATTACGCGCTGGCGCCTACTGTTGTGGTATATATTTTTTCCAGCAAAGTAAGCGCCCCGCGATAACCAACATAGCCTCTCGATATCACCACTTCATAGGAAGCAGGAAACCCCACTTCCACAATAGCCCCTTTTAATTCTTTGGCTAAATCACGTTCCCAGGTAGTACCGAAAATAATAGGCGCTTTGTGACCAAACTTGGTCTGCCGGATGCTTTGATGAATCAGATAACTGTCTTCTTCAAACTCAACATCAGTGGAAACATCATCCGCAATATTTCGATACTGCTCCCGAATAGCTTCCCGGTATTCTTCCGGCGGATTTTCCGTAATAATTTGCTTACCAGGAATAATCCCCAACTGATTGACCAAAAACTTTGTCAGCGCAAGATTGTAGGCACTGTCACCAACAACGGCAAATTGGGCCGGAAGCCCCCACCAATATTCCGCGTAAAAATCGGAGAAATCCTCCAAGTAATGATAATAACTTGTTTCCTCTTGGGCGATAAAGCTTTCGGCGTGTGCCTTATCAATCCCGGAAAACTCCACTACTTTGCGGAGAAAGGCGCTTGTTTCCTTGGCTCCGATGGGAATAACCGGTATATGAAGATATGGCTGCCCATATTTTTCCTCTAAATGTTGCGCGGTCTGAAGCCCCAGCCAGGGCGAAAGCACTAAATTAAACTGCGCCGTAGGAATGTTCCTCCATTCAGAAACCCCTTGGGAATCATGCCCGAAGAGAATATTTACCTTCAGTCCGGCCCCTTCCAAGATTCTCTTAATTTCCCTCAAATCACCGCGCCAGAAAGTATTGTGGTACGGTAGCAGCGACCAGACATTGACAACGCCCTTCTCTTTCGGTCCGCTGTAGTCACCTACAAACTGATCAATAATCGCTCGCGTCACCATTTCATGCCCGATAAAGTTATTGCCTTTAAAACCGCCAGTCTCAGCAAAAACAATAGGTACCCCTTGCTGCTGAAACTCACTGACTACCGATCCCACATCATCCCCTACTAAATCGGATATGCATCCTGTTAGTACCACAAACAGGTCGGCATCCAACACCTTTAGCGAAGCGTCTATAAGCTGTCTCAGCCGCTCGGCTCCTCCAAAGACCACTTCTTTTTCCGTGGCATTGGTGCTCGGAACCACCGCCCCGCCGCCATAGCCGCCCCCTTGAAAACCATTATAAAACGCCACATTCATAAACTGTTTATCGGCGCAGCCCGGGCCGCAATGCGTTATCGGAATGACTCCGGGTATAGCCGATGCGCTGTGCATCGCGGCAATCGAGCAAACATAGCGGATTTGTTGTATCGAATTGGTCTTTTGCACAATCGGGAAAGGATTTGCCTTATTAGTTTTTATTTTTGTATTCGCCATCTTATGCCCTCTCCGTATCCAATGTATTTTCCGGTTTGACTAACGCAAACGGATCTTTCAAATCCAGCCACTCTTTCTTATACGGCAGTTTAACATGAGCGGCCAAATCCTGATGAAACTTCTTATGGGCCAGAATCTCCAAAATGGTCTCCCCCAGATTAAGAATGCCTTGATAGCCCAGTGCATGGTGTTCATCGCCAAGAGGCGCTGCTGGAATGCCTAACCGGGAAGCCAAGGGAGCCAAACCGTTATGTCTGATTATGATGAAATCAGGATTAACCCGCTGCAATAAACCATAGAACTGATACTGCTGACGATTGCTTACCGTAAAGGAAGATACATCCCCATAGTGATCAATGAGATGGGCCAAAGAATCCTGCCGGGGATCATGACTGTCATATATAGGATCATGATGGAAAACCAGCGATCCGTTTACCTCAACTCCCAATTCCCGAAGCACCCCGATTAACCCATGTGCATAGGCCGACCCGGTTGCTACATAGCCCTTTATTCCTTTTAGCTTTTCTCTAAGCTCAGCCAATCGCGGGGCTATGCGCGCATGTTCTTTGGCAATATACGCTTCCGCCTGTTCTTCCCGGTGGGTAATACGGGCCAGCTCCCTGATCCAGGCGTCCGTTCCGGCAAACCCATAAGGCTGAGGAGCTTTCACCTCCGGCACACCGAATTCTTGTTCCAAGCCGGCTGCCAGATACGAGGCCAGCGTATAGCAAAAGCCAACGGTTCTTAGGCTTCTTCCTGACAATTTGACGCATGATACCGTGTTGAGTAGCATCAAACCCGGTACTCCAATGCTTTGATTTAAACCCTTCTGAGTGCAACGGAACAACCGGAATACCAATTTCCTGTTCCACTTTTTTTGCCACACTCTCAACATCGTCGCCGATAATACCGGTCGCGCAGGAAGTGGCGATAAAAATGGCCTTGGGACGATGACGCTCCCAAGCGTCACGTATGGATTGTTCTAATTTTTCAACCCCGCCGAAAATCATATCCTGTTCTTGAAGATTGGTGCTAATCAAATGCAAGTTTTCCACGGGCAGCTTTCGCATGGCTAATCCATTGCGGTAAATGGAGTTATAAATGACTTGCCCGGCACCGCAGCCAATAGGTGAATGCTGGATAAGAACCGCCTCCCGGACATTTCCGGCCTGACACTCTACCATCTGCTCACTGCAAACAGACCCTTGCGTAAAAGGACCGGAAAGTTCGCAAAGTCTTCGTCCCCCGCACCGCGCCATCCCAAGCAATAATTGTTCCCAGCCGCTGTTCGCGGCTTTCTACCACAGCCGTGTTTAAGTTGATTGCCATTGTCTCGCCCCCACTTTCAAATTATTCATAGCCAAAATGGTAATAAAAAAAGGCCAAGATCTTCCCGCAAGAAGTTCTTAGCCTTCAGATTATTTATCTGATCAGCACTATATATTTTTTTAAAATAGTACCATACTGTCCAGCGTACGTCAAGACTCTTCTAATCACAGTACTGTATAGCGAAAGTTATAATTTCGTTACCTCTTATAGTATCCCTATCTACCATATTCGCCGCTTAATCCACCAAGCAGCCCCGGCAGCCACCAGTTGGGCACTCAACTCCAGAACCTAGCTGATATACTTACTTCGTTTTCCGTACATTTGCAGCGTCTTTTCAATCGGGCCTGTTACACTTAGCGCAATTATGCCGTTACCGCGCAATTCTTGTTCCGCATGCGGTCCAATTTGCGCTGCCAACACAGCTTCAACCCCCGTTAATAATAACACAATCTCTTCCATCGTGTGGGGAACATTCTTCCCTCCTTCCCGCACAACCCGCCTTCGATCAAGCAATGTATATTCACCGCTTTCACTTACCTCATACACGTAAAAATCTTTCACCCGGCCAAAATGCTCATTGACAGAAATCCCATCCATGCTCGCAACCGCAACTTTAGCCATTTTACTGCTCCTTTTACTTATTTCGTGCGTACCTTCTGCTAACGCGCCCCGAGTTCTCACCTGCAAACAAAACGCTAAATACCGTCACCGTAGGCGCCTTCCAACTGATTGACCCGCCGCTTTTCCGTTTTCTCGAACTCTACCTTTCCTTGATTAATCCTGATCACCAACTGCCCATACTGCAAATCCTTGAGTTCTTCTACTACTTGTAACTGCAATGGATGAACTCCTAAACGGTTATACTGTTTTTTTATTCCCCACTCCCGGTCTTGCGCATTAATTAAAAACTTTTCCGTTTTCTCCACCTTGATCACATATCCGTCCTGCAGCGTTATGATCAGCACCCCGTTTTCGACTGTAACTAAAAAGTGATTAATAATATCAAGTACTTTGGCCGGATGTTCCTTGGCTGTCATGGCTCCCGTTAGCTGTCTTCCCTTTTGTCTGTTTCTACTGGCAGCCACTTTAGCCACCCCCTCGTTTTTCATATCCTCTTTCCTCCTTGTATTTTTAATCAAACAACTCACAGTCTTTGTTCTTTTCATTCCGCTAAAAGTAAAAGGCTAAAAATACTTCTTCAATTAACTAAAGAAATTTTTTTAGCCTTCAGTCTGTCTGATTAGCTTTTAATCTATGCACTTTTACAAGTAATATTAGTTAAACCGGGTCAACACAACAGAATAAATATCCTCCAGCAGTTTCAGACCGCCACCATAGCCTACATATGAGGAATTTACAACCAGACGTTCATTCAGCGGCCAGGAAACAGCCAAAAAATGAGCCTTAGTTTTTTGTGCAATCTTCTTTTCCCAGGAACTGCCGATAATCAGTGGATAACCGTAATAGTCCGCATTGCCAATTTCCTCATGTATTTGATGTCCATCAGTAGAAAATAACACCTCTGCTTGAATCTCATAATTCAACTCATGAAAATGCTGCTGTACCTGTTGCTGGTATTCCTCCGGCGTATCGTCAACAATATATTGTTTGGCCGGAAACAACCCCACATCATTAACCAAGAACTTAGTAAAAGCCACGGCATACTGCGCATCAGAAACAACAGTAAAGCGTTTGGCCATAACCCTAGTCTCCAAAAATACATCGGCAAACCGTTCAATATAGTAGTAATACTCATCTTCATATTTCTTTACAATTTGATTAATTTTTTCACTGTCTATGCCCGCATATTCTCCAACCACGCGCAAAAATTTACTTGTCTCAAAAGCACCGACCGGCAAGGTTGCGTAGTGCAGATACGGTGTTTCAAACTTTTCCTTAAGCAGCTTGACACTGTTAAGGCCAACCCACGGAGATACCAGCAAATTAAATTCGGCCTCAGGTATCTTGTTAATGTTTTCAATACCACGCCCGTGCCCAAAAATTGTATTCGGCGTCAAACCCAGTTCGGCAATCAGCTTTTCTAGTTCTCTGAGATTGCCTAACCAAAACGGATCGTGCAGCGGGGTTCCGGCCCATATATTTACGAGTCCTTTACTCTTCTTTGACGGCGGTTTCAGGTACTGCTCAATAATCGCCTGCAGCACCCACTCATGCCCCAGATAGTTATTGCCCTTGAACCCTGGCGTAGAAGCATAAATCACAGGTTTA
>JAGGAE010000042.1 GCA_017889725.1 Bacillota bacterium
GGCTGTTGCAAAGGCACCGTTGGCGATTAACCCGGAGGTAGTAATGGAACCGCCGTTTAGGGTTATGGTAGCTCCGTTAGCCAGTACCCCCGAATTTGTCCCATACTCACCGCTGGCATCCAGCGGAAAGTCATCATATGTACTGCTGTTGCTTTTGCTGGTGACGGTAATGTTGGTTAGAGTCACCGTAGCGCCGTTTTTCGCATACACCCCGGAGTTATCTGTGCCGCTTGCTTCGTAGCTTACGTCACTGGCGGTGACGGTTTCCCCATCGACATACAATTGCGCGGTGATGGTTGCTTCAATATCTGTGGGTACTTCCGTTACATCTGCGGCTTACGAGTGGCGGAACCAAAAGTTTGCCTAAAATTTTCTTTTCAATCCCCTTTTCCCTTTAAATTAAGATTAACCCTGTAAATCAGGTATGAGCTTACCCTCCTTTCGCTAATTTAGCGGTTACGGAATAGAACTATACGGCAAGCACTTTTCTTGTTAAGATGAAGCATAAAAGAGGTTTTGAATGGGACGAATTAGCGTAAATGCTTTAAGAAAATTTGAGAGAGGGGTGAAAAAGACCAGCTGTTTATCAGGAAAATGAAAAGAGAGGGACAAGAGGATTACTAATAGTAAAGCCGTATTTACAATCTTCTATATTTTGAAAAAAAGTTTCCTTTTTATGGAAATTAGAAAATTGAAAAATACGATATTTTCTATTACAATACTTATAGTAGAAACTATCGTAGCAATACAGGCTCTCAAGAGTATGCGCATGCAGTTAGAAAAATCGAGGCAAGCTTTTACCCGCTAAGCGAGTAGTTTTTGCCACATTGGGGATATTATGTAAGGCAGGAAAGTTTAATGGTAGGAGGAGATAATCTGAGTAAGGGTAAAGAGCAAGACGCATTAACGACCAAAAAACTATCGCCCCAGGATCTGGAGGAGTTACTCAAAAGTGAGTATGGCGATAAACTCCAGCCGGTAGATGAAGTCAGACTGGAAAAGCAGAGACGGCAGCAAGCAGCCATTAAGGCGAATAAAAGTAGATTTCATAAAGCATAATGCTCATGCTTCCGAGCTCTTTGGGCGATACCTGGAGTAAAAAATAGGGGTTCATTTTTGCTGCCGCCAGATGCGAGATTCCTTCGTAATCTGGCGGCACTGTTTTTGTATTAAGCCCAATATCGACTAATTTTTCACACATATGCATGTATAATAATACAGCGTCGCTAAAAGATACAGCTAGATGAGGTGTTATGAAAATGAATAATGTAAAGGCAATGGAGGCTATGCGTCAAGCACTGACAAAGATGGTAATGACTCAAGGGGTAGCAAATGAAAAAGTTATTCAGATGAGTCAGCTGCTAGATTTGAAAATCGTGAGGCTGATGAAAGCGTCTTCCTGCCAGGGTTGTAAAAAGGAGCAGGTTTTGTACAAGCGGATGTAATACGGGCAAAAAGGTTGAATTACTGATTGCAAAATGGTATTCTATAATATAGAAAACTGGTTCTAGGGAAGATTTCCTTAGAGCTTTTTATATTTTTGCTTTATAGGCGGAAATTGATTGAGGTGGAGAACATGGAAGCAGGTTATGCAACAGAACGGCTTTTTTTAAAAATAATCGACGAAAGTTATGCAGACCAAATCCTTGAATATTATTTGCGTAACCGGGACTTCCTGAAAGAATGGGAAGCGCTTACCACAGCGGATTTTTATACGAGGGAATATCAAAAAGAGCAGTTAGCCATTGATTGGGAAAACATGGAACGAGGTAATCTCCTTAGATTGTGGATTTTTAAAAAAGACAGACCGGACAGGCCGATTGGGACGATGGGTTTCAGCCAGATTGTACGTGGCTCGTTCCTCTCTTGCTTTTTAGGCTATAAGTTGGATGCGGCGGAGATTAATAAGGGGTTTATGACAGAGGCGCTAAAAAAAGGAATTGAAATTATTTTTGAGGACTTTGGGCTGCATCGTATTGAAGCAAATATCATGCCCAAAAATAAACGCTCGCTCCGGGTGGTGGAGAAATTGGGTTTCTATAAGGAAGGCTTAGCGTATAACTATTTAAAAATTAATGGAGAATGGGAAAATCATATCCACCATGTGTTGCTGAACGACAAGGTATAGGATTTCCTGTTTTAATTTCTACAGTAATATCTACCGAAAGCGCTGCAATACAAAGGAGTTTGTTATGAAGTTTAGCTTTTTAAAAAACATGGACAGGAACTATTTATTTTTTTTGCTGGCTACAGCGTTTATCGGCATCGGTCAAAGTGTTGACGGGGCGGCTATTACTAATTATCTGAAAGAGTATTTGGGTATGACGATTCTGGAACGTTCAGCGCTGGAGTTCCCACGGGAATTGCCGGGGCTTCTCGTTGTTTTTCTTATTGGGGCGCTGGCAGCTTTGGGAGACGTGCGAATCGCTGCAGTTTCGAACGGATTAGCTGGTATGGGAATGTTTTTACTCGGGGTGATTCCACCGGAATATTCCTTTGTGCTTTTATCCATGTTTGTTTACAGCATGGGAACGCATATTTATATGCCGGTTTCAAACAGTCTGGGGATGAGTTTTGCAACAGCCGGTGATATTGGGCGGAAATTAGGGAAAATCAGCGCGGTCAGCACAGCAACCTTGGTACTGAGCAGTGCCGTACTATGGGTGCTATTTACCTATTTTCATATTAACTTTACAGTGACTTTTACTATTGGCGCAGTTGCTTTTTTACTGGCGGCGCTGTGTTTGTTGTTTGTACAGTCTAACCAAACGGTAAAACAAGGCAAACGCTTTATTTTTAGACGCCAGTATGGTTTGTATTATTGGCTATCGATACTGTTTGGGGCACGCAAACAGGTATTTCTCACCTTTGGGCCATGGGTACTGGTGGAAATCTTTCACCAGAAGGTTACCACAATGACGTTATTATTTTTCCTTGTGTCGGTTTTGGGTATTGTAATTAAGCCGTGGTTGGGGCGACTGATTGATGAGCGGGGCGAAAAATATGTTTTGAGCCGGGAAGCTTTTCTGTTTTTCTTTGTTTGTATGGGATATGCTTTTGCTGCCGATTTGTTTAGTTCGCCGGTAGCACTGGGCGTGATTTGCCTGTGCTATGTTCTTGACCAGTGTATGACCTCGGTAAGTATGGCCAGGGCTACGTACATGAAAAAACTCGCTATTTCCCCGGAGGAAGTTTCCCCAAGTCTTTCTCTTGGAACGAGTCTGGATCATATTTCAACCATGATTTTACCTATTCTTGGTGGTTTGGTCTGGTATAACGGCGGACCTAACGGATACCAGTATGTATTTATGGGGGGCGCATGCATTGCCTTGCTGAATTTTATTTCAGCGCAATTTATTTGTGTGGGCGAGCAGTCGGAGCAGAACGAAGCAAGTAAAGGACTGGCGGAATAGGTTAAACCGCTGGCGGTTGGAGGGGTTAACATGTCAAAACTATACAGGCCGGGGAACATTGGACAATTGGTAATAAGAAATCGCCTGGTAATGACGCCCATGCATCTGGCGTATTGTCCGGAAGGGGAAGTATCTGACCGGATTATTGAGTTTTATCGTCTTCGGGCTAAGGGGGGCGTCGGTCTCATCATCGTCGGGGCTGTAGGTATTGATCCCAAACGGGTCAATACCCATGGAATGCTTCAAATATATGATGATAAATTTATTCCGGGTCTAAGCCGCCTCGCTGCGTCCATTCAAGCGGAAGGCGCAAAAGTGTTTCCGCAGTTGATGCATGTTGGCCGGTATGCCCGTTCCCAGGAACATGGCGGAGCTGTTGCCGTTGCGCCTTCGGCGGTACCTTCCCGCTTTACCGGAGAAACGCCGCGGGAGCTCGGGCAGCAAGAGATCGAGGAAATTATCGGTTACTTTGCGGCGGCGGCTAGACGGGCTAACCAGGCGGGTTTTGATGGACTTGAGCTTGCCGGAAGTGCCGGGTATCTTATTGCCCAGTTTTTATCGCCTGTAACCAACTTGCGCAAGGATCGCTATGGCGGCAGTCTCGCCGGACGCATGACCTTTGCCCTGGAAGTTGTGGCGGCTGTACGGCAGGCTGTAGGTTCGGATTTTCCCCTTATGATGCGTATTGCCGGCAATGATTTTATTCCCGGCGGCCATACCGGACGCGAGGCCGGCGAATTTGCCAAAGCGCTGGAAGCCGCCGGTATTGATGCCGTTAATGTGACCGGAGGGTGGCACGAAACAGGCGTGCCGCAACTGACGATGGATGTGCCGCCGGGGGCGTTTAGCTATCTGGGGCGGGCTGTTAAAGAAAAAATAAGTATTCCGGTCGTAGTTTGCAACAGGATGGATCCCCTGGTGGCGGAAAAAATAGTGGATGAAGGCAATGCCGATTTTATTGGGATCGCGCGCGGTTTTGTTGCGGATCCGGAACTGGCCGATAAAGCACGGCTCGGGGCCCATGATACCATTCGTCCCTGTGTGGCCTGCAACCAGGGGTGTATGGATAATATATTTTTTGGTAAACAGCTGAGTTGCTTAGTAAACTGTGAGGCCGGACGAGAAGCGGAGCTTAAGGAGGAAAAAGCAAAAAGACCGTCTCTTTCCAAACCGGAGCGAATTCTGGTCATCGGCGCGGGTGTAGCCGGGCTTGAATATGCCAGAATAGCGGCAGAACGTGGTCATAGGATAACTATATGGGAAAAGGACAGTGAGGTCGGCGGTCAGGCAAGGCTGGCGGCAGCGCCCCCGGGACGCCGGGATTTTCTCAAGTTTGCTGTGTACTTAAACCATGCGTGCTTACAAGGCGGCGTTTCTTTTAGCTTTAACAGGGAGGCTACGGCGGAGGCCGTTATGTCGGCGGTGCGACAAGAAAATTATGACAGGGTGGTCATTGCCACCGGGGCAAGACCGGCGATACCTCCTTTTGACGTCGAAGACGGCACTGTTGTTTTAGAGGCGTGGCAGGTCTTGAAAGACCCCCTGACAGTCGGGGACAGCATAGTAATCGTCGGGGGTGGAGCCGTAGGTGTAGAGACTGCGCTCAAACTTTCTGAGATTGGCACCATCGACGCGGATACTCTTCGCTTTCTAGTACTGCATCAAGCTGAATCGCCCGAGGAACTCTACCGGCTCTTGACCACTGGCAATAAAAAAATTACTCTGGTAGAAATGGGAAAAGCTATGGGTAAAGACATTGGACCGAGTACCCGATGGTCTATGCTGGCCCAACTAAAAAAGTTCCGGGTTACCACTCTGACTCAAACGCGGGTTGTAGCGGCGAAGACAGACTGTATTGTGCTAGAACGGGATTCCGTAATCCAAGAGATTCCGGCCGATACGGTCATTCTGGCAGCCGGAGCTTGTGCCAATGATGAGCTGTATGTTGCCCTTAAGGGAAAACTGGAAAGAATAGATGTGATTGGCGACGCCTATAAGCCGCGGAAGCTTCAAGATGCTGTACGGGAAGCGCATACATTGGCTTGTGAGTTATCCTATGTAATTGAGCGGTAAATACTAAAAGAGCGCAAACGCGCTCTTTTAGTATTTTTGCGGCAAGATTCCGGAGGGTGTAAGAGTTTTTGTGAGAAATAAACCCAACATTCCCCATCTATACCCAGCTTTTTGTCATGATTCTATACTCGTTTCGCAAAATATTTCCTGGGAAACATTATTTTGCGATTAACTGCATTTCTTTTACATTATCGGTAATAATGCTTGTGAAAAAGCAAAAATAACAGGTAGAATAGATAAATAGTAGCAATAGTAACAAACGGGGAGACAACGAAGATGAAATTGGGCGCGCGTATTGTCAAAACGGGTATTGCCGTAACCATTACCATGTCTATCTGTAAGTATTTCTCACTCGAACCGGCTTTTTTTGGGGCGGTTTCGGCCATTGTGAATATGCAGCCATCGATATTTTTAACCTTAAAGATGGCGGTCAATCAAATTGTGGTGCATGTTGTGGGGGTTTTTGTAGGACTTTTGTTAGGATACCTTTTTGGTGGAAACCCGGTGTCCATGGGAGTCATAACTATTTTAATTATTGCCATATATATCAAGCTAAGGCTCGAAGCAGGTATTACCATGGGGATTATTGCAGCGTTATTTGTAGTTAGTGGCGGCCAAGACCAATTCATAACGCATGCCTTGGCCCGGACGTCGGTTATTTTTGTTGGTTTGGGCACCGCGATGATTATTAATATAGCTTTGTGGCCGCCGCGTTACAGCAAACAGTTTCCGGTCATGATCAGAGAGAGTAACGAGGCGTCTGTCCGTTATTTTTGTCAGGCAATAACCAGCTATGTTCAACTTGAAAATCAAGAACCGGAGCTGGATTCGAAACAACAAGAAAGCGTTTACCGGCTCAACCGGAAAGTAAGAGACCTTTATGAATTGCTGAAACGGGAAGAAGAGGTAATCGCCAGTGCGCAAAAGCAGCACTTGGATGTCCTTGGTAAATTAATTGCCTATAATGAATCAATTACCAAAAAAGCCGATCGGATTTATGATTTGATTCCTGGTAGGGTAGAACGCAGAATTCAGGCTGGGACGCCGGAAATCAGCAATGAATTCCGGGTGATTTTACAGATGCTGGAGAATAGTACTAATACCATAATGCGATTAAATCAGAAACTACGGAGCGTTCTTATCGATGGTATGGAAGTGCAGCTGGAAGAAATAAAAGAAGACTACTGGGAGCAGCTTTCCCAGGCGGTAGAAGCCTGGCAGCCTATGGTGAAGGGAACCTATCATTTCCACGGGTTAATGGATGCCATTGTGACCGCTAATGAAATTAAGTGGGCCAGCCGTGAAGCAAAACGGTTATTGGCCGAAAGTCTGTCTAACTTTTCTGAAAATCAAGCAGAAGAAGAAATTCCCTCTGCTATACGAAAAATGTTGTCTTAAAATGCTAAAAAAAAATAAGCAGTTTTTAATATGTAAGAAGGAACTTTTATTCTCGGCACGAAAATATATGTGTCCACAAAGTATAGTCGGTATCATGGCGGAACCGAACTGGGACAAAGGTAAACTCAATTTCGACTTATATCCTTAGTGAATGAGAACGGAGGTTTTTTAAAGTGAAAAGTATTGGTTATTCCAAAAGAGTGTTAAGTGTCAGAGAAATTACAGTGGTGGCAATGCTGACGTCCATTAGCGTTGTATTGGGGCTTTCGGGGTATGGGTTTATTCCTCTTCCTATGGTAAAAGCAACGGTTATGCATATACCGGTAATTATTGGCGCTATTCTGGAAGGTCCACGGGTAGGTCTGATGGTGGGCTTCCTATTCGGGCTTTTTAGTATTATTCAAAGCATAATGGCACCTAATATTCTGTCATTTGTTTTTCTCAATCCGCTGGTATCGGTATTGCCGCGTGTTTTGATTGGATTGACCGCCTATTACTGTTTTAAGTTTTTTATTGGCAAAGAACTATGGCGAATCGGCTTTGGGGCGTTAGTAGGTTCTCTGACCAATACCATTGGAGTAATGGGAATGATATATATCCTCTATGTCGCTGATTTTGCACAAGCTAAAGGGATTAGTTTAGAGGCTGCAAGGGCGTTAATTGGCAGCGTTATTGTGACTAATGGCATTCCCGAGGCGATTATATCTGTGGCCATTACCGTCCCGGTTGTGGTAATGATTAAGAAAGTACGTCGTCAGGGATAACAAAACATACATATATTCCGTCAAAATAAAAAAAGAACGGGCCTTATAGGTCTGTTCTTTTTTTATTTAAAGGCCGTTAAGCCGTTATTCATCTAATTCACTCGTTTCATCCAGTTTAGAAATAAAACAGTCTAAAGAAAGCTCGTCCAACTCTAAAATTTGGCACAATCTGGCCGTCAACTCATGCAGCGTCTCGATGGCAGCGTTACTTAATTTCCGCTGTTCCGCGGGCGTTAGTTCCGTTTGGGACGTTCCGGTGGATACCAGCCCAATTCCGCCAAGCAGGGGAATGAGTCCCGTGGAAATAAGCTCAGTCGAACCGATAATCTTGCTCCAGGACTTGGGGTTGGTTAACCCAATTTCCTTGAGCAAATCAAGCCAAACCACTTCATTCTGCTGGAGTGCTTCTTCTAAAAGTCGGTTGCGCCGGTTAATTTCAGCCAGTACAACCGAAAAAATGGCCAGGGCCGAGGTGCGGGTCATGCGCCAGGGTTCGCTCTCCATATTAACAATGGTAGCACGGCTTAACCCGGTTTGTTTGGCCAGGCCAGCCTGCGTCCAGTTA
Source organism: Bacillota bacterium (assembly GCA_017889725.1). Lineage (GTDB taxonomy): Bacteria > Bacillota > Negativicutes > Sporomusales > CTSoil-080 > CTSoil-081. The sequence continues at coordinate 8,214 of JAGGAE010000042.1, forward strand.
AGAAAATCACGTGTGGGTTTTAACGCTTCGCCTACCTTCGTAAGATATAAGTTCAAAAAAAATCACCTCAATACGATTATTATAGCGAATAAAATATTATTAAGCAAAAGATTGTTTCGACGGCAAACAACTAAAAACATAATAATTGTAGAAATATTGACATTTGATTATATTTTTAATATTATTATAGACAGAAAGAAAAAGTTTGCATAGAGGGGGAATCATAAAAATAACAAAAATATTTTGAAAGAACAGAAAAAATAAATAACTTTATGGGGGACGATGTAGAAAAAAGAGGGAAATATTGTAAAATATACAAAACATTACAGTCTTCTCAGTTTGTAACAAAATGTGCTAGAATATGCAGTAGCTAGGGATGTAAAAAGATTTGGGAAGAAATTAAGAAAGATGAGCCATTATGCCTTTAATTATGCAATTATTATGAAATACCTGAAAAAAGTGAATAGGCATAATAGTATTTCTAAAGTTCCATCCCAAGGTAAGTTCTGATACTAAGGAAACCCAGGCTTGTAAGAAATGAGAGGAAGTGGAATTAAATGGATAATGAATCGGTTAAATACCCAAGTGTACGATGGTTTGTTCTGATTGCCGGTGTATTAAGTGCATTTTTTGCCATGATGGCTGGTTTGGCTTGCGCACCGTTAATGCCGGTCATTGCGAAAGACTTAGGCGTGGACATGGGCGTGGCCTCGTTTGGCATCATGGGTATCATGATGGTTGGTATGGCTGTTTCCGTTCTTATTTGGGGCTTTTTGGTTGACAAAATCGGAATTTTTAAAGTTATGATCAGCGGGCTGGTTATCCTGCTTATCGTTCATCTTTTATATCCAATCTTAGGACATGACTATAACACCGTAGTAGTTATGCGGGTGCTTACCGCGTTTGGCGCTGCTCCGGGACTTATTGTTATTGAACCTATCGTATCACGCTGGTTCCCGGTTCGTGAACGCGGCTTGGCGTTAGGCATAAACTGCTTGAATATATTAGGCGGCATGGCTGGCTTTATCTTTGGGCCAATGTTCGCATCAATGGCCGGAAGTTGGCAGAGCGGCTTGTCCTGGCTTTCCGGAATTATCTTCATCGGTATCCTGTATATGCTCTTTACCTGGAATCTTGCGAAAAATGAAGTGCCGCCAGCCACTGCGGCTATGGAAGCGGATAAAGCTTCCGAAGGTAACTTCTTTAAACTCATTGCCCGCAATCCGGCTTTCTGGCTGGGCTTAGCGGTTATGGCTTTCAGTAACTGGGCAAACAATGCGTTTAACGATTTGGCTCCTGGCTTCTTTGCGGCTGATCCTCCGATTGGTGCGGGCTATGGCCCGGAAAAAGCCGGTCAACTGGCTTCCGGCAGCATGCTGGGCATTATGCTGGGTATCTTCCTCGGCGGAATTATCATTGACAAAGTGTTCAAAGGAAGATCCGGTATTTTGGTTATGATTGGTTTCGCAGCCAACCTGATTTTCTATAACGGCGTATTATTGGATTCCATTCATGGCAATGCGGCCATCCTTGTTCCCTGGTTAATGGTAGCCGGTTTCGTTAATCCGTTTACCGCGGTTGGCAACCAATATTTCGCGGTTAGAAGCTTCTCCCCGAAAATTATCGGGAAAGTGGCTGCATCTTGGACCTGTATCAGTAATTTCGTTGGTTCCTTTGGTGTAATGGCTGGCTCGTATGCGCTGCATCACACCGGAAACTATCACGCCTCGTTTGCTCTGGTAGCTATTATCTGCGTGTTTGGTTTTGTAGCGGCATTGGTATCAAGAGAACGCCGTACCGCAATCGAAGCAGCGAATGGTCAGCAGGCATAATAGGCGATAAATATTACTTTAGTAGTGAATGCGTGATATACACGCTCCTTCCTAACTCTGTTGTTATCATCCCAATTGCCGCTAATGTGGCGATTGGGATGATAAGATAAGGTCCTTCTGGAGAAGTTTGAGACTACAGGTAACGACAATTCAAAGAAGTGAATGCGCTATTATCCATCTTGATACTATCGTTTTCGTTATGCTGTGCAAAGGTAGCTGTCTCGCCGTCTCCGGGAGGACATAATTGTTTTTAGGAGGTGATAAGGAAACTTTTGTAAGAGTATTGTTTTGAGGAAACAAGGAAACTCAGAACATGCCGAACCAAAA
>JAGGAE010000043.1 GCA_017889725.1 Bacillota bacterium
CTGGCGTGTTATAGATGAAATCATGGGGCAGTTTGGGTTTGGTGAAGAACGGGCGAGAAATTATCTGGGGGCTTTTCTTTTTATCGGAGACGATGTATTTAAGCTGGTTGGAGAATTAAGCGGCGGGGAAAAGGCTAGACTGGTATTGTTAAAGCTTATGCTTGACGGTGCGAATTTCTTAGTGCTGGATGAGCCAACCAACCATTTGGATATAGAGGCCAAAGAAGCTGTGGAAGAGGCCATATTAGCGTATCCTGGAACCTTTTTGTTAGTATCGCATGATCGTTATTTCCTGGATAAGATCGCCGACAGGGTGGTGGAGCTAGAACAGGGACGGCTGGTGGATTATGCGGGAAATTACAGTTATTACTATGCTCAAAAGAGCAAGGTGCTTCCGGTAAAACCTCAGGCAATGCAAGAAAAACCTAAAAAAAGTACTCAGCCCCGGAGGCGCAGCAGTCAAGATTTAACTCGATTGGCACAAAAGCTGGAAGAGGAAATTGCTGTAAAGGAATATGAGAAAAAGGCACTTGAAGCAAAACTGAACGACCCCGCGAGTCATGCGGATCCTAATGTAAGTCGGGAAATTGCGGACGAGTATGCACAGGTTCAAGAAGAATTGGAAGTTAAGTATGAAGAATGGATGGCGATAAATGAGGAAACGGTGTAAATAGAAAAATCCAGGCGAGTAAGCCTGGATTTTTAAAAATGCATGAGGGTGAAGGGCCGAATAGCATGGAGATTTGAACAAAATAGGTAGAAGTTCTAGAAGGCTTTATAATGGAACGATTTTTAAAATAATGATAGGTATACATATCGTCTTTCAAATGCTATCCCCCCTAATATGGTAAAGAGTAAAATAAAATATTCTAAACTTTACTACAAATAGTGAGAAAAATCCTGCTAATAATTGACGAAAACAGGAATTATTTATTATATTTAGAATTATAGAACTGTTGTTTGGGGGTGGCTGCGTATGGAAAAATTGGCTGGTACCGTAGATAGTATTGTGTTTCAAAATAATAACGGCGATTTTATTGTGTTTCGTTTACTACCGGCTAATGAGACAACCCTTGTAGGTGTTGTCAGTAACAGTATAAACCCAATGGTGGGCGAAGAAGTGGAATTAGAAGGGGAGTGGGTGGAGCATAGTCGTTTTGGACGCCAGTTTAAGGCGGTACATTGTCATCGAATTGCGCCAACCGGAGTAAAGGGTATACAACGTTTTTTAGCATCCGGTGCTATTAAAGGCATCGGCCCGGCTATGGCCGCAAGAATTGTGACTTATTTTGGAGTACGCACCTTGGAAATGTTAGAGTTTTTCCCACACCGTCTGACCGAAGTTGCAGGGATTGGGACCAAAAAAGCCGATATCATACGAAAATCGTTTGCCGAGCATTCGGAAATGCGTGAACTCATGCTTGTTTTGGAAACTCATGGAGTATCCGGCGGATACGCTGCTAAAATATATGGACAATATGGGGCGGCGTCCCTCAATGTACTCCAAGAGAATCCATACCGTTTGGCCCAGGAAGTGCAGGGTATAGGGTTTCGCATTGCTGACCACATTGCCCAGGGGTTGGGGTGGGATAAGAATGATGCAGCCCGGATTGTCGCAGGGGTACGTTTTGCCATTCTTCAAACTGCCCAAGGGGGACATTGTTGTTTACCGGAGGAAGTGTTAGTAACGGAAACGGCGAGACTGCTTAATGCGGAAAGGACGGAAGTAGCGGACTGCCTTAAAAGAATGATTAGGGATAATGCTCTGTATACGGAGGAGTATCAAGGAATAACACTTATTTACCCCAGCTATCTGTATCATGCTGAAAAACTGGTGGCAGAGAGACTGATTTTTTTAAAAACACATGCCCGTCCTAACCGTTTAACCCATCCGGAAGCCGCGGTTGAGGAATGGGAGAAAAGAGAGCATGTAACCTTAGCTCAGGCTCAGCGGGAAGCCGTGGCCGGGGCACTATTAGAAGGAGTACTGGTACTTACTGGCGGGCCGGGAACGGGGAAAACGGTAACGGTAAAAGGAATGATCGCCCTGCTGGAAAATGAGGGGTTTAAAATACTGTTAGGGGCGCCTACCGGAAGAGCGGCAAAACGCCTAAGTGAGGCCTCGGGTTGTGCGGCATCTACGATTCATCGTCTATTGGAATCCACAGGGGGGACGGAGGGAGCTCCGTTATTTATGCGTAATGAGGAGCATCCGCTGGAAGCGGATGTGGTTATAGTTGATGAGGCCTCAATGATGGATATTATGCTTATGAATGCGCTTCTTCGTGCGGTGCCGGAGGGGGGGCGGGTAATTTTAGTCGGTGATGTGGATCAATTGCCTGCTGTTGGCCCCGGCTCTGTTTTGAAAGATATTATCCGTTCCGATACGATTCCGGTAATTCGCCTGACGGAGGTGTTTCGCCAAGCGGGGGAAAGCATGATCGTGGTTAACGCCCACCGCATTAACCGGGGAAGAATGCCGGACTATAAAAAAAGCCCGGAATTCGAATTCCGGGAGTTTACTGAAGCTAAGCTGGTTGAAGAGGAGATTGTCCGCTTGTGCCGTGACGAACTGATAGCGGAGGGCTATGATTTGCATCATGAAGTACAGGTGCTTGCGCCTATGCATCGTCAGTTTTGCGGGGTAGAGCGATTAAACAAGATTTTGCAAGCGGCGCTCAACCCGCCCAATGAGGAGAACACGGAGGCGGCTGGTGTCAATCAGGTCTTTCGGGTTGGAGATAAAGTTATGCAACTGCGCAATAACTATAACAAAGGGGTTTTTAACGGGGATATAGGTTTCATACTAAGCTCAGAGGCTTCACGAATCGTTGTACGGTATCCGGAAAATGACGTGGTGTATGAACGAAATGAAGTTGATGAAATTGCTTTGGCTTATTGCATGAGTGTGCATAAAAGTCAGGGCAGCGAATATCGAGTGGTAGTTATGCCGCTTGTTCGTGGGCATCATGTCATGCTGCAGAGAAATTTGCTTTATACTGCGGTAACACGGGCTAAGGAAAAAGTAGTGTTATTGGGAGAGCAGGCGGCTCTTAATACGGCGTTAGACAATGACAGAACAAGAAGAAGGTACTCCTTATTGGCTGAAAGGTTGAGAGGAGAGGACTTGGGATGAATCATTGGTGGACGGCGCTCTTGGATCTTTTATTTCCTCCTTGCTGTCCGGTGTGCAAGGGACCAGTTCTTTGCCACGGGGAGATTTGCCGCCGCTGTTTATCAGAAATGGTGAATTCGCGTGAATTAAATGTAGTGCTGCGGCGGCTTACCGCACTTGATGGCTGCCGGGTGCTTCTCGACTATACAGGAGGAAGCAGAAAACTGTTACATGATGTAAAGTATCGGCGTAAATTAAAATACATAACGCATCTAAGAAAGTTACTTAAAGAAAAAGCGAAGTCTATCCTATTACCCCCTGTCCAAGGCGTAGTACCGGTTCCGCTTTGCGCCGAACGGCTTAAAGAAAGAGGCTTTAACCAGACGACATTATTGTTTGAAAGCTGGGCCAAAGAGAGAAACCTGCCTTGGGAGGAGGTGCTTATTCGGATTCGGACAACCGTTCCGCAGTGGAGGCTGGAAGCAAATGAGCGCCGTAAAAACGTAAAGGACGCGTTTAAAGTTACGCGTCCAGAATGGGTTAAGGATAAATCCTTGTTGCTTGTTGATGATATTGTTACGACTGGAATTACTCTGAATGAGTGTGCCAAAGCGCTAAAAGCAAGTGGTGCGAGCAAAGTTTTTGGGTTAGGGTTAGCCGGAGGGGCGGATGGAGGACCTACCCGAGGGATTCTACGAAAGCTTTAACGGCATCCGGATCAAAGGCGGTTCCGGCATGATTGCCCAGTTCCCGGACGGCTTCTTGTTTGGTTTTGATCCAGTGTTCCGTGCAGGGATTGATAAACCGGTCATAATAATTTGCTACGGAAATGATGCGGGCACCGAGCGGAATATTAACAGCTTTTAAGCGCTTAGGATAGCCTTTGCCGTCCCAACGTTCGTGGTGGTAACGAATGTAGGGGATAATATCCTGACAGGAGGGGATGTTCTCCAGCATAGCGCTGCCGGCATTGCAATGATTTTTATAGGTACTCATTTCACGGCTGGAAAGATAGGGAATTCTGGATAAGACGGAGTTGGGAACGGTGAGATGTCCAATATCGTGTAGAAGCGCCGCGACGCGGATCCGTTCAATCTCTTCACGCGGTAAGCGCATTTTAGCAGCAATACTCACAGCATAGTTAGCAACTTGCTGACTGTGCAGATAGAGCTTGGAATTCTTTAATTCGATCAGTGGCATAAGCATACCGACTATTTCGCTAAAGGAGGAATTGTCAGTAACTTCTACTTTTTCGGGGGGTATCAGAGTTAACATATACACAATAAAACTGCCTTTCGTCCAAGGTATTAGTATCTCTTTATTTTGCTATCTGCAATAATAATCCTGCAGGAAATTGTAAAAAAATGTCCTGAAGTTCAAAAAAAGAAGTAGAAACCTCTGGTGGCTTTCCGTTAGTATGTTATAATTTCATATAGAAAGGAGGCCTGACCATGAATCTTGCTAATTGTGTCCAATGTGGTGCGGTTTATGTTAAAAATTCGTTAGGGCTTTGTGCAGCGTGCTTGAGAGAAGAAGAAGAGGCGGAAGATAAAGTAGCGGGTTTTTTGAGAGAGAAGGCCAAGGCAACCCTGGACGAAATCCATGAGGCTACGGGAGTAAAACATAAAGTAATTCTGCGGATGCTTAAACGGGGGAGAATTCGCAGTGATGCGGCTATATCCTATCCCTGTGAAACTTGCGGGACGCTTATCGACGAAGGACGTTTATGTGATAACTGCAGCGGTAATATTACGCGGCAGTTAAAGCCTGAAGAATGGAAGCCTAAAGAGAAACCTTCGACGGAGTCCAAAGGGACACAACGTCTCCATATTAAAGATTTGTTGGATAATAAGTAGATTAAAGCCGGATAAGGTGCTAGTAGGAGTAAATGCGCATAAAACAGAGGAAAAGCTGGATAATATAGAAAAATAGCCTTAGGTGGGGATTAAAATCCCCGCCTTTATTTACGATATAAAAGCAAGAGTGTGTATGTTAGCGAGGTGTTGACGGTGATTATTTCAGGTAAACCGATTCAAGGGGTTATTAAAACCTATTCTGACCAAAACAAAATTTCGAAAAGTGAACAGGTTAAGCCCGTCAGTCGTTCTATGAAACCGGATGAAGTAATCTTGTCCTCTCACGGCCAGGAAATTGGCCATATTTATCAAGCCTATAAAAATGCTCCCGATATTCGGCAAGATAAGATAAGAGATTTGAGTGAGCGGATTTCGCGTGGCGACTATAATGTTTCGGCTAAAGATGTTGCGGCCAAGATAGTAGAATAGCCTTCTGACCGATTCGGTACATAAACGGAGGATTGCCATGAAGGAGAACTGGGAAAAGCTCATCGGGCTGTTAGACGCCATGATCGAACTATATAGCGCAATAGTAGTATTAAGCAAAGAGAAACAGCAAGCTTTGATCGAGGTAAAGCCACAAAAAATTGAAGCCATTACCAAGCAGGAAGAGCGGCTAATTCTGGAAGTGGGTAAGCTGGAAGCTGCAAGAAGCAAGCTTATGAAGGAAATTGCTTTGCAGTGTAAGGTTGAAACGGAAGAACTTTCCCTGAACAAAATGGCTGCTTTAGCAGGGCCGGGGTATGCGGAGCGCTTAATGAAAGTGGCTGAAGATTTAAATCGTATCCTGGGAGAACTCGGACCGCTAAATCAGTTAAATACCCGGTTGATTGAACAGGCGCTTAGTTATATTAACTTTAATATTAATGTGTTAGCGCAAAGTACGGCCATTAATACTTATGCGCCGGGACAGATGGAAAAAGGGACTGAGGTACGAAAACTTATAGACCGCAAAGTCTAAAAAATAGACCAGTGGAATTGCTTGTTCCGACAGGGAGGGGAGTAGTATGAGGTCAACATTTTCAGGATTAAACACAGCCACACGAGGGTTGTACGCTCAACAGGTGGCGCTTGATACAACTGGACATAATATTTCTAATTCGAATACGGAAGGGTATTCCCGGCAAAGGGTGAATACTTCAACTACTCGTCCGGAAACCATTTATGGCGGAGTCGGTCAAATGCAGGTCGGTACAGGCGTTTCGGTAGATACGATTACGCGTACGCGAAACTCATTTCTTGATCAGCAGATGTGGAAAGAGTCTGCTTCCCTTGGATATGGTTCGACTTCCGATACTACTTGGGGGAAGGTCGAAGGTGTGTTCCGGGAAGAGGCTCCCGATTTTGGAGTTCAAACCGTACTCAATAACTTTTGGAATTCCTGGCAGACACTGTCTTCCTATGGTTCAAATGCCAGTTCGCGTACTGCAGTACGCGAACGGGGCGCTGAACTTACGGAAGCGGTTAAGCACGCCAGTGAACAGTTGAAAAACCTAATTAAAGACACCAATGAAAATATGATCGTTAAGGTGTCTGACATTAATGATATTACCGGGCAGATTTTTGCGCTGAACCGACAGGTTAGTAATATTGAGGTTGGGGATCGGGACCATGCCAATGATTTGCGAGATAAACGGGATTTATTAGTTGATAAATTGTCGAAATTGGGCAATGTCCGAGTATATGAGAATGCGAATCATAATTATATTGTTCAGATGGGCGATGTAACACTGGTTGACGCTAACCGGGCAACTAAACTTGGGACAGTCTCCGGACCTGATCCCGACTATGGTTATGAAGTGAGATCGGTTGTGGTCCAAGGCAGTGTTCCTCTGCAAAAAGTGGAGTTTGCTTCGGGTGAGATGCGAGCGATGCAAGAAGCAAATACGACATTAGCCAAAGGATATCTGGATAAACTGGCTACAGTCAGTAAGTTTTTGCTTCAAGATTTTAATGGTATTCATCGTACCGGTTACGGTAGTGACAATTCCACCAACACCAATTTTTTCGGTAAAGACGGGATTGACTATAAAACAAACCCACCAGCGACTAATGGGGAATGGCTTAAGGCGCTGCAAGTTAACTCAGAGCTGTATGCGGCAGCCGGGTTGGAGAAAATCGCAGCAAAAACTGCGGACATAAAGAGCGTGGTGCAGTCTAACGCATCAGGGGGCGCTGGTACGGTTACCGGAAGTTATACCCCGCCTGCGGGTAGTGAAAATAAGTTTATGAATTTCCAATTGACGATGACGGCCAATGGTCTTCAATATTCTATTAGGGATGAGCATCAAAATGTTGTAGAAACGAATATGGCCGCCGCAAGTAATGGAACCGGCGGTTATACGTTGCCCTATGGTCTAACTTTTACTATTGCTAGTCCTGGAGCGAAGGTCGGAGATTCGTATAGCTTTAGTGTTCCTCAAGGGAATGCCAGCGGGGATAACGCAACATTATTGGCGAATGCGTTAAAAGAGCCGACCGCAGCTGAGTCGGTGCTTAAAGGAGTCCTCAAACGCGTAAGCGGCTTGCCGAAAATCAGCAGGCGCTGATTAATCAGATTGATGGCTGGCGGCAGTCAACGAGTGGTGTAAATATTGATGAAGAAATGACGGATATGATCCGGTTTCAAAAGGGATATAATGCGTCTGCAAGGGTAATAACCAGTATGGATGAAATGCTGGATAAACTAATTAACGGTACAGGGGTTGTCGGACGATAGGAGGTGGGTTAAGTGAGAATTTCAAATAATATGGTTGTATATAATTTCCTCAATAGTATGGATAAGTCACAGAATCGGATGAATAATATACAAGAGCAGTTGTCCGACGGAAAATTAGTACATCGTCCTTCCGATGATCCCATTCGTGCTTATCGTGGCATGCGGTTTAATGTGGATTTAGCCGTCAACGACCAATACCAGCAAAACTTGAAGGATGCTATGGCATGGATGAACCAAAGTGACAGTGCGTTATCTGATTTGAGCGATGCCAGTCAACGGGCAAAAGAAATTGTCATACAAGCCATCAGCGCTAATCCGGCGCTAGGTCAGGAAGCCCTTTCCAAGCAGTTAGACGGCTTAATCAATCAAGCGGTACATGACGGGAATACACAAATCGGGGACCGTTACATTTTTGCCGGGCAGCAGGATAAAGTAAAGGACGGACCGTTTGAACGGATGACGATTACTGTTGATGGTGTTCCGAAGGATTATGTTGTGTATAAAGGCGATTTAAATAAAGTATCCATGTCCATTCAAGCCGGCCCACACGAACCGACTAAGGATAGTGTGAATGTAACAGGAGATGAAGTGTTTGGGCCGATGACTATAGTTACAGACAGTGTTACTGGTAAAACATATGCTACGGCTGATTATTTCACGAATATGATTGCCATGAAAGAGGATTTGGCTACCGGTAATGCTGATCTTGTAAAATTATCGAATGTAGGGCTTAAGCAAATTGATGATGCGCATGACCGGCTGCTGTTAGCCCAGACAAAGGTTGGGGCGCGTATGGCCAGTTATCAAATGTCGCAGAATATGATGCAATCGACCAATACAACCATAGCGGAAAATGCTTCGGCCAATGATGATGTAAATATTGCCAAGGCTACGATCGACTTCAAAAACAATGAAAATGTATATAATGCTGCTCTAGCAGTAGGTGCGCGCATTATGCCGCCGTCTTTGGTGGATTTTCTGAAGTAATTATGGGGGGATAGTATGCTAAGCATTAGAGTAACTATTGATCAAACCCCTTGCCGGGCTTCCTATGGGCTATTAACACCTTCGGCTAGGCTGGATCAGGATGTTGCTGACCAGAAGGAGGCCGTAAGGGAGAATATTGCGGCTATTTGTGCTAGGGGAGACAGACTGGCAAAGATTTGGAACAAAGGAAACACGGTTGAAGAACTTGCGGCTGAGGCCTATGCTTATCAGCCGAAAGAAGTTCAGGTAAAATATATTGAAAGACCCGTTATTCGTTGTGAGCCGTCTAGCAATTTTGTGAATATTTTTGTTTGAGATGGTGAATTGCTAAACTAATGAGGTGAAATCAATGGTGATCCAATCCACTCGTTTGGGGGAACTTTCTGTTCCAAAGGATTTAGTTTTTCAATTCCCGAATGGTTTGCCGGGGTTTAACGATGAGCATACCTTTGCCTTAGTGCCTCACGGCAGTAACAGTCCGTTTTCATTTTTGCAGTCGGCGAATGATCCGGATTTGACTTTTTTGGTAGTCGATCCGTTTGCTTTTTTTTCTGACTATGAGTTTGAACTAAAAGAGGATTTAGAGCAAGAACTTCAGGTGAAGGATGGATCTCAGATTAAGGTATACTCCATTGTTACCGTAAAAGATAAAGTGGAAGAAATGACCGCGAACCTAATAGCACCTTTGATTGTTAATACGGAAACTAAAAATGCCAGGCAGGTGGTGCTGGAAGGGGTCAAATACACGACCCGCCACAGGCTTTTTCCGGAAGGTATCCCAAGCGCTGACGGGAGGGAAAAGTAATGCTGGCACTTACCCGAAAAGTTGGTGAACAGATTATTATCGGTGATAACATTGTTATTACTGTTGTTGACGTTAAAGGTGAGGGGGTTCGATTAGGAATTAACGCTCCTCGAGAAATAAAAATTTACCGTGGGGAAATTTATCAGGCGGTAGTATCGGAGAATAAAGAGGCAACCATACCTCTGGATATTGGGCGATTGGCGGTGCTAAAAAACATTGTCAACCTTCCGAGGGAAAAAGAGTGAAAAACCTTGCAGATGCAAGGTTTTTTTGTTGAAAGAAATCTATAAATAAACGATAAAGCAAATATCCGTCGAATTAACGAGGAAATCGAATATAATCTTTAATAAACCGGCAAAAAGGGCGATATTCCATGCTTAATTACAGACGGGATTAAGCCGATATAATTTGTGAAATGTCTAGCAGTATAGTAACTGGCGGCCGACAGTTGATGGTTTGCTAGACAAAATATGAGGGGCAGGGATGCCCCCGCCAAATTCAAGGAGGAAGAATAACCATGATTATTAATCACAACGTGGCAGCTCTTAACACTTACAACCGCTTAGCTGCTAACAACACCCAAACCAGTAAATCTCTTGAAAAACTGTCTTCAGGTCTCAGAATCAATCGCGCAGGCGACGATGCTGCCGGTTTGGCAATTTCGGAAAAAATGCGCGGTCAGATCCGTGGTCTTGACCAAGCAGTTCGTAACTCTCAAGATGGTATTTCCTTGATTCAAACCGCTGAAGGTGCGCTGAATGAAACTCATTCAATTCTTCAACGTATGCGTGAAGTTGCTGTTCAGTCCGGCAATGATACCAACACCAATGAAGATCGTCAGCAGCTCCAAAAGGAAATGGATCAGTTGACCAATGAAGTAGACCGTATCGGTGCTACTACTCAGTTCAACACCAAAAACCTGTTAGATGGCAGTCTCAGAGGTGTTAGTGAATCCGTTGTCGGCACTATGACTGCGGTTCAGTCCAACCAGAATATTGCTTTCCAAGCAGCTACCACCAGCGCTATCACCAATATCGGTGTAACCGACACGGTTCGTGTACGCGCTACCAGCGTTGCTACTGATGGCACTCTGACCTTCTCGGTTTCGACTGCTCTGGGCAATATTGCAACTGCTAACATCACCATTGATTCCGTTAACAGTGAAATCGATCTGAATGCTGGCGGCGGCAACACTGCTGTTGGTACTTTCAACTACGCTAAATGGAATGTTGGCGATACCCTGACCATGAGTTTCAGCAAGGCGGAAGCTCCTAACCTCGCTGACAATGCGCTGCATTTCCAAATCGGTGCAAACACCGCTCAGGAAATTTCCGTTGGTGTTAGCGATATGCGTTCGGCTGCTATTGGTATTAAAAACAATGCAGGCCAAAGCTTGCGCGTAGACACTCAGTTTGGTGCAGAAGCTACTGTTGCACAAATTGATTCTGCTATGACCAAGGTTTCGACCCAGCGTTCTGCTTTGGGTGCTTACCAAAACCGTTTGGAACACACCATTAACAATCTGGGCGCTTCTTCTGAAAACTTGACTGCAGCTGAATCTCGTATCCGCGACGTAGATATGGCTAAAGAAATGATGACCTTCACGAAGAGCAACATTATCAGCCAGGCTGCGACCGCGATGCTGTCACAGGCCAACCAACAACCACAAGGCGTACTGCAATTACTCCGGTAGTATGTTCTTGGCAGGCCCTCTCGCGTTACGTGGGGGGGCCTGTCTTATCTTATAAGACAAATACGCCAAAGGAGTCAAACTATGGATCGAATTAATAAAAATTTAAATGCACTGAGCATTGATCCCCGTAATGTTATTGCTCCTATTTCCGAAGAAAATATCACGATTGCCTTTGTCGGAAAAGACCAAGAAGGTGAAGTTTTTCAGGATAAAAACGGCAGATTTTATGAACAAAAGCCCCAAATGGACAGGGATAACGCTCCTGACCCGTTGAAACGAGAACTTATTTTGATTATTGGTATTACCGGAGAAGAAGAAATTAAATGGATTATTGATAATTCGAATGCTGGTAGCCGTATCATAATTGTTGAGCCCAACTTAGGATTGCTTTATGACGCAATTAATAGAAACGATTTAACGACACTTATCAATCCAAGGGTAAGTGTGGCTGCTGTACCGACGTCTCAAATGGGAGCGGTATTGGAAAATTATCTTTTATCCGGCCTTATTGTTATGGCCTCGAATATACGCGTGTATAGCACGTATTTGTACCGTAATTATTTTGTAAATGAAATACGAAAATTGGTTGAGATTTTCTCACTGACAATAAAGTATGTATATTTTTCCTTGGGGAATGACGTGCGGGACACGTTGATCGGTCTTGAAAACAACTTGCATAATATCGGCCACATGCTGGAGTCGAGAGATATAGGCAAATTAAAGGGCGCGCTTCAAGGGTATCCGGCAATTGTGGTGGCCTCAGGCCCGTCTTTGGAAAAGAACATCCAATATCTGCGGCAAGCAAAGAATAAGGCCTTGATTATTGCTGCTGATACTATACTCAATCGATTACTTAAAGAAGGCATTGTACCGGATGTTGTAGCTTCGATTGAACGATACCCGGAATTGTACGGATATTGCTACGAAGGGAAAGTGATTCCGGAGGAAGTTGCTTTGCTTGCACCTTTGGTTATTACTTCTCCTATCTTTGAGGATTTTAAGGGGACTAAGCTGATACCTCTGCGTGCTATGGTGCGTGATAATTATTGGTTGAATGATACTTTACTGAACTTGGGTGAACAGAACTACTTGACGATGGGGGCATCCGTTGCGCATCTGGCCTTTGCCTTTGCAGTTCATACCGGAGCTTCTCCTATCGTATTAGCCGGACAAGATTTGGCGTATGGTGCGGATGGAAATCAGTCTCATTCCGGCGGAACAATCTATGACGGTGATGTGTATGGTTTGAGTAAGCGGGAAAAAGTTGAAGTAGAAGGCTATTATGGCGGTACTGTTTGCACCAATCGGGACTGGCAGTTGTTTAAGCAGTGGTTTGAGCTGCAACTTCTTAAGCAGCCGGAACTTACGGTGATAAATGCTACTGAGGGCGGGGCACGTATAAATGGAACGGTAGAAAAGCCGCTTGAACAAGTAATACAGGAATATTGCAGGTCTGAAATTCATGTAGCGGAATTGCTTAGAACGGCACCTAAGTATTCGCTTCATGCTCTAGTAATGCAGCGCAACTTGGTCAAAGCAAAGAAAGAGTTGGACAAGTTTTTAATGAGGACTGTGAGATTACGAGAGAAACTGGAGAAAATAGAAATTACGGAGCAAACTAGTGAGCAGCAGCTTCTGGCAGCACTGAAAAAAATGAAAGAAATGGATAAGATCATTACCTATATTAATGAGCACAACCTGCTGCGACACGTTCTGCAACCCGTGATTGTCAATACGTTTAACAACTTTTACCGTATACCGGAAAAATTGGATTATCAGTCTGTGAGAGATAATCTAAAACTGCAACTAGACTTTTTGTTGGTTGTGAACGCGACGACGGAAAAAGTGGTCAACATTTTGCAAAGAAACATTGATAATTTTGATCAATATATCACAGCGTAAAAGAAATTATTAAGAGTGCGGTGGGAGAAAATGTTTACAAACAAATCAATATTAATTACAGGCGGCACAGGATCGTTCGGCAAAGAATGCGCCCGAATAGTGTTATCGCGTTATTCACCTAAACGGCTGGTTATTTTTTCTCGGGACGAACTCAAACAGTACGAAATGCAACAGGACCCGGAATTATCTACTTCGGCTATGCGGTACTTTTTGGGGGATGTAAGGGACTTTGAGCGGTTAATGCAAGCTATGCGAGGTGTCGATTATGTAATTCATGCTGCGGCTATGAAACAAGTTCCGGCGGCTGAGTATAATCCGATGGAGTGCATTAAAACCAATATTTACGGGGCAGAAAATGTTATTAAGGCGGCGATTGAGAACGGTGTCAAAAAGGTGATTGCCCTTTCCACCGATAAAGCGGCAAATCCTATTAATTTGTACGGGGCGACGAAACTGGCGTCCGATAAATTATTTATTGCCGCCAATAATATTGCCGGGGGCCATATTACACGGTTTGCCGTTGTCCGGTATGGCAATGTGGTAGGTTCGCGAGGGTCTGTGGTTCCCTTCTTTAAAAAATTAGCCAGCCAAGGGGCTCAGGAATTGCCTATCACAGATGCGCGCATGACCCGGTTTTGGATTACGCTACCGCAAGGCGTAAATTTCGTATTAACATCGTTTCAGCGAATGCAAGGCGGTGAACTTTTTGTCCCTAAAATCCCTTCAAGCCGGGTAAGTGATTTAGCTACGGCTATTTCGCCCGACATGCCTCAGAAAATTATCGGAATACGTCCGGGCGAAAAACTGCATGAAGTGATGTGTCCGGCCGATGATTCCCATCTTACCCTGGAATTTAGCGACCATTATGTTATAAAACCGACCATCTCTTTTATTTCACCGGTAGACTATAGTGTCAATGCGCTTGGAGAAAAAGGGAGTGCCGTTGAACCGAGCTTTGAATATAATTCAGGAACCAATCCCCACTTTCTGACCGTTGATGAACTAAGGGAGTTGGTATAGTGAGCCTCATTCCTTATGCACGCCAGCATATTACGGAAGAAGATATTGCGGCGGTAGTAAATGTGCTAAAGTCGGACTGGCTGACTCAAGGACCGGTGATTGAACAATTTGAAAAAGAGGTAGCGGCCTATTGCGGGGCCAAATACGCCGTGGCTGTTTCTAATGCCACGGCGGCGTTGCACATTGCCTGTCTGGCTGCGGGCTTGGGGAAGGGTGACACCCTGTGGACATCGCCCAATACCTTTGTTGCATCGGCAAATTGTGGATTGTACTGCCAAGCCAAGGTGGATTTTGTGGACATAGACCGGCAGACGTATAATTTAAGTCCTGCTGCGTTTCAAGCAAAAATGGCCGAAGCTGTTAAAAAAAATAAAGTGCCTAAGGTTTTGATTCCTGTACATTTTTCTGGTCAAAGTTGCGATATGAAGCCTCTATGGGAAGAAGCCAAAAAGCATGACCTTACGATTATTGAAGATGCGTCGCATGCGATTGGAGGCAGTTACCGGCAACATAAAGTGGGGAGTTGCCGGTACTCCGATATGACAGTGTTCAGCTTTCACCCGGTAAAAATCATTACCAGCGGTGAGGGCGGGATGGTAACTACCAATCGCGAAGATTTATATAAAAAACTGTTGTTATTGCGCAGTCACGGAATTACTCGCGCGCCTGAAGTTATGACGCAAGAGCCGGACGGCCCTTGGTATTATGAACAGTTAATATTGGGCTGGAACTACCGGATGACGGAATTGCAGGCTGCGCTGGGGCTTAGCCAGCTTGCCAAGATTGATTCCTTTATTGAACGCCGACGGTATTTGGTGAAACGCTACGAAACCCTGTTAAAGGACGTACCTGTCATGCTGCCGTTTCAGAACCCGGAGGCGGCTTCGGCACATCATCTTTACGTTATTCGGTTAGACAGAACCAAAATAACGAAAAGCAAAGCCGCTATTTTCGAAGAATTGAAAAAGCGGGGAGTAGCCGCTAATCTCCACTATATTCCGGTTCATACCCAGCCTTATTATCGGCGATTAGGATTTGATTGGGGAGATTTCCCGGAGGCAGAGGAATATTATCTCGAGGCGGTAAGCCTGCCTATGTATTATGGCCTTACGGATCAAGAACAAGAGTACGTGGCGAATGTTATGAAAGAGGTAGTAAGGTGAAAACCGTCATTATTATCCAGGCACGCATGACTTCTACCAGGCTTCCGGGAAAAGTGTTGCGCACTGTGCTGGGAAAGCCGCTGTTAGCGTACCAGCTGGAACGGCTGCAGAGAGTCAGAGCTGCCGATGAAATTGTGGTTGCAACAACCGTAAACGAAACCGATGATGCTATTGTGAATGTATGTAAGCAGCTTAATGTTTTACACTTCCGAGGTTCTGAACAAGATGTTTTGGAAAGATATTATCAGGCGGCGGTGAAACGCTCCGCCGATACAATAGTCCGAATTACTTCTGATTGCCCAATCATTGATCCGAGGGTAGTAAACCAGGTGATTGAGTTCTACCACGGGCATACAGAGTGTGCCTATGTGAGTAATTGTCTGCCGCGGACATACCCCGTAGGAATGGATACGGAGGTTTTTTCCTTTGAAGCGTTAGAGAAGGCATATTACGAGGCAGTTAGCGCTCCTGACCGGGAGCATGTAACTGGTTTTATAGAGCGGCAGCCGGAAGTATTCCGGCAGGCGAATGTACCTTATGTAGCGGATTGCAGCCATTACCGCTGGACCGTGGATACGGCGGAGGACTTTGAGGTAATCAGCAGCATTCTTACCGCACTGTATCCAAGGAACCCTTATTTTACACTGGAAGATTGTCTTGAGCTTCTGACGGTGCACCCGGAGTGGGAAGCCATTAATTCGCATGTAAAACAAAAAGCGTATAATGAGAAATAAGAGTGAGGGGAAAAAATGAGCCATTTTAAAACAGAACAGGAAGACTTTTGGGCCGGGCAATTTGGCGATGCCTATATTGACCGGAATTGGGGAAATACTTTGATTGCCGCGAACACGGCCTTGTTTAGTAAAGTACTGCATCAGGCCAGTCAGCCGGTGAAGTCGGTGATCGAATTTGGGTCGAACATAGGGCTTAATCTCAAAGCGCTTAGAGGACTGTTGCCCGAGGCGGAACTTTCCGCGATAGAAATTAACGCTAAGGCAGTTGATAAACTGAAAGCGTCGGGTGATATCAAGGTATATTCCCAATCAATTTTGGATTTTTCACCGGACTATCAGAGAGATCTTGTTCTTATCAAAGGCGTGTTAATTCATATTAACCCTGATATGTTGCCCGTGGTGTATAAACTTCTTTATGAAACCAGTAAACGCTATATTTGTATTGCTGAGTATTACAACCCGACTCCGGTTGAAGTTCCCTACCGTGGGCACGCCGGTCGGTTGTTTAAACGCGATTTTGCCGGAGAGATGCTGGATACTTATGCCGATCTTCGTCTGGTAGACTATGGTTTCGTGTATCATCGGGACGGCCACTTCCCCCAAGACGACCTGAATTGGTTTTTATTGGAGCGGAGACAATAATGCAAGTCCTTTTTCGTTGTGATGCTTCTGCCCGGATGGGGGTGGGGCATCTGATGCGATGTTTGACATTAGCTTCGGCATTAGTGACAAAAGGAGCCCACGTGACTTTTGTTAGCCAGCAGTTAGCGAGTGGAGGCCTGGAGCGAATAAAAGCCAAAGGGTTTCGGGCTAAGTTTTTCAGCGATACTTCTCCGGACTGTTTCGACGAAAGAGAGGATGCTGTAAAAACGGCGGAGGTTCTTTCTGAAATGGGGCATGTGGATTGGCTGATAGTTGATCACTATCAGATAGGGGAAGCCTGGGAGAATGTTCAGCGCCGCTACGCTTGTAATATTATGGCAATTGATGATTTGGCAAACCGGCGGCATAATTGCCGACTGCTTTTAGATCAAAATCTCTTTGCCGATGCTAGTTTGCCGCGCTATCAAGGTCTTGTGCCGGACGACTGTATATCCTTGTTAGGGCCCGCTTACGCCTTGCTTCGGGAAGAATTTGGAGTTGCTCGAGCGAAATATTTTGTCCGCGAACGATTAAAACGACTGTTTGTGTTTTTTGGCGGGGGCGACTATACCAATGAAACGGCAAAGGTTATAGAAGCCCTTATGTCGGAGGAATTGTGTGACCTCGAAGCAGACGTTGTTATAGGCGGGGCGAATCCCCACTATGAAGAAATAACCCGCTTATGTGCGGCTAGAAAAAAAACCGTCTTATACCGGGATGTTGATATTATGGCCGAGCTTATGGCAGCGGCTGATTTTTGCATTGGTGCCGGAGGCAGCAGTGTATGGGAACGATGTTGTGTCGGATTACCCAGCATTGTAGTTACTGTCGCGGACGTCTAATGGCCCAAACCGGACGTCGCCTGTTTGACGGTAACGGTGCCGTCCGGGTAGCCGAAAGAATGACAGGGGTGAGTGAGTAATGGAGCTGGCAGAGCATTTTCAACAACTCTTTATAAAATACGGAGATTCGCCGGAAGCGAATCAAAAGCGGTTTGAAGTCTTAACTAGTATCGCCGACTTGCATGAAACAAAAATTTTAGATTTTGGTTGCGGAACCGCTCACTTGGTCGATTACCTCAACCAGCGGGGGATAAAGGTGGATTACACCGGCGTGGATATTGTCGAAGAAATGCTGGAATTTGCCGGAAATAAGTATCCTGAGTATAATTTCTGTCGTTTGCAAGAGGCGCTGCGAGATACTTACGATTATGCGTTTGTCAGCGGTACTTTCAATAATTTAATAAATAACAACAAAAAGTTTTACCGTGAAACGATAAAAGACCTTTTTTCGGTTGTCAATAAGGGTTTGGCGTTTAATATGCTGAGTGCTTATGTCGATTATTATGATGCCGGCCTGTTTTATGAAAAGCCGGAAGATGTCTTTGCCTACATAAAAAAAGAAGTGTCGCCATATGTAGTTTTACGTAATGATTATCAAATAAAATCGGGTATCATACCCTTTGAATTTACAGTATACGTATATCGCCGATAATTCGGGAGGTTTGGCATGCGGTGTGCAATTATGCAGCCCACATATTTGCCGTGGGCGGGATACTTTAACCTTATAAGCCAAGTGGATTGCTTTGTTTTTTTAGATGATGTACAGTTTGAACGACGTTCCTGGCAGTGCCGTAATCGCATACTGGTAAACGGCAAGGTTACGTGGCTGACTGTTCCGGTTAAAGCGGATAGTCGGGAGCAGATCATAGAGAAAATCGAAGTGGATGGCAGTCCCAAATGGCGGGACAAGCAAGTCACTACACTTCATCATTCGTATGCAAAACATCCGTACCGCCGGGAACTTGACGGGATTATAGATTGTATAAAAGAAAGCCGGATTACCCGTTTGGCTGATTTAAATATGGCAATCATTCGTCATATTGCCGAAAAGCTGGAGTTACGTCCCCGCTTTTACCAGGCCAGTGAAATTAACGCAGGGGGGCGTCGATCCGAGCATCTTTTTGACATATGTCGCTACCTAAACTGCAATGAGTATCTTAGTCCGGTAGGTTCGTCGGAATATCTCATGGAAGACGGGGTCTTTACCGGCAGTGATATCAAGCTTCTGTTCCAAGACTATTCGCCCCAGGCCTATTTTCAGACGGGGCAGGAAGAATTCCAAAGTCACTTGTCTATAGTGGATGTTATAGCCAATTTGGGCTGGGCGGCAGCCCGCCAATATATTACAGGGGCAGGGGGAACGACGTGAATACAATCCGAATTGGTGACATGACGGTGGGGGGCGGTCATAACCCTTTGGTAGTAGCGGAACTTTCCGGCAATCACAATCAGTCGCTGGAACGGGCACTGGCTCTTGTCGATGCGGCAGCGCTGGCCGGATGCAAAGCGTTAAAGATTCAGACTTATACGGCGGATACTATGACGCTAAATCTTGATCAAGGTGAATTTCACATAGAAGATAAAAATAGCCTGTGGCAGGGACGATCGTTATATGATCTGTATCAGGAAGCGCATACCCCCTGGTCTTGGCATAAGGCCATATTTGACCGGTGTAAAAAATTAGGCTTAATTGGATTTAGTACGCCGTTTGATGAAAGTGCTGTAGACTTTTTGGAATCGCTGAATGTGCCCTGTTATAAAATAGCGTCTTTTGAAAATGCCGACTTGCCGTTAATTCGTCGTATTGCCGCCACCGGTAAACCGATGATTATTTCAACCGGGATGGCGACACTGGCGGAACTGGATGAAACGGTGCGCACCGCCCGCCAAAGTGGTTGCCAGGATATCATTCTTTTGAAATGCACCAGTAGCTATCCGGCTAGTCCCGCTGACACGAATCTTAGAACCATTACTCATATGGCGGAGCTATTTGGCTGCCAAGTGGGGTTGTCGGATCATACTTTGGGCATCGGAGCCGCTGTGGTATCGGTAGCTCTTGGCGCTACCATCATTGAAAAGCATTTTACTTTAAGTCGTGCGGAAGGGGGAGTGGATTCGGCATTTTCTCTAGAACCGCAAGAATTAAAGCAACTTGTCAATGAAACCGAACGGGCTTGGATAGCCTTAGGGCAAGTGCGTTATGGAACAACAGCGCCGGAAGAAAACTCAAGGCTGTACCGCCGGTCCTTATATGTCGCGAAAGACATGAAAGCCGGTGAAGTGTTTACTAAGGAAAATTTGAGAGCCATTCGGCCAGGTCTTGGTTTGGCACCAAAATATATGGAATTATTCCTTGGCAAAAAAGTAGCGAAGGCAGTGACAAAAGGCACTCCGATTAGCTGGGAGCTATTAGGGAGATAGGTTTCCAAAGGGAAAAATGGGGGTCATTGGAGGAAAGTTTTTTTATTGCGTAAT
The DNA here is from genome assembly GCA_017889725.1 of Bacillota bacterium. Taxonomy (GTDB): domain Bacteria; phylum Bacillota; class Negativicutes; order Sporomusales; family CTSoil-080; genus CTSoil-081. The sequence goes on from JAGGAE010000043.1 coordinate 19,954, forward strand.
TTTATACTAAAGTTTTGTCGGAAAAATACGATATACTTATCAAAAGCATGTAAAAAGTGAGGTGCCTGCACATGGAAGTGAAACCGACGGGTGGTATGGATTCCGTTACAAGCAATACATTAGTAGGAGACAATGCTGTTAAGGTAAATAACACGCGTCCTGTTCTACAGGAAACGGCGGATGGAGACGGACGGAGGGAACTTTCCAAACAAGAGTTGAACCAGATGACGCAGGAAATGAACTCCTTTATGCGATCGTTAAACGCAGATTTGCGTTTCGAATTGCATCAAAAAACCAAACGATTGATGGTGCAACTGGTTGATCATAGCAGTCAAACCGTGCTTAAAGAGTTTCCACCCCATGAGTTCCTGGATACGATTGCGAAAATTAGCGATTCAATAGGCGCATTTTTGGACAAAAAAGCGTAATTATGTAATAATAGTTTATAAGCTGCTGTCGGGAGGTAGTGTTTTATGGCGGTGCAAAGGATATTTGGTTTATCAGGGTCAGGTATGGATGTTGACTCGATGGTTAAGCAGTTAATGCAAGCAAAACGGGCGCAATATGATAAACTCTATCAGAACCGGACTCAGTTGGAATGGAAGAAGGAAGCGTACGCGGGTAGCAATAAAAGCATTGCTGAGTTTCGCAATAAGCTTTCGGACTATAAACTTTCCGGCGCGTTGGCGATAAAAACGGTGGCTTCGACGAAAAGCGATGTAGCTACTGCCACTGCCAACGTGGAAGCGAGCAATATCAGTCATTCGATGTCGGTTGAACAATTGGCGACCGGAGTCCAACTTGCCAGCACAGGCAGTATTAGTTCCGGCTCTAATAAGGATACCGTTGCCAAGCAATTTTATAATGGGAGCGCCCCCGCCGAGCCGATTACGGTGACGATAACCAATGGGGCGGCATCTGCTAACCTGACAGTAGATCCTAACAAAAGCATCTATGATTTTGTGAATCAGATAAATTCGGCTAAGATAAATGTTACTGCCAATTATGATGCTGCTCTTGACCGGTTTTTTATTAATACGAATAATACCGGAGCGAATAGTGGGATTGACTTTTCCAGCAGTGATGTTAACGGACTAGACTTTATTTCGAATAAATTAGGTATAGGCAGTCAGCCGAAGGCCGGAGCAAATGCCAAGTTTACTTTGGATGGCATACCCATGTCCGAAGAAAGCAACAGCTTTTCTGTATCCGGGGTTTCGTACAATTTGTTAGCGGTAGGGGAGACTAAAATGCAAGTGGCGACCGATATGGATAAGTCGGTTGCCAGTGTTAAGGGCTTCATAGAAGCTTATAACAAGATGATTGACGATGTGAATGACAAATTGGAAGAACCGCATTATAAGGACTATTTGCCATTAACAGACGATCAAAAAAAGGATATGAAAGAGACGGAGATTGTCGCTTGGGAAAAGAAAGCGAAAAGCGGTCTCTTATCTAATGATCCGACACTGCAAAATTTTGTATATGGCATGAGAAGCGCACTGTCTAATCCTATTGAGGGAATAAGCGGTGCCTATACTTCTGCGGCATCCGTCGGTATAACCACGGGTGCTTATACGGAGAATGGTCACCTTTACTTAGATGAAGGAAAACTAAGGACGGCGCTGACGGCCGATCCGGAAGCTGTTTTAAAAGTGTTTGGTTCTAATGGCCAGGCTAAAAGCGGAATTGCCTTTAAGCTGGATAATGTGGTGGCTACTACTCGCAAACAGATCATCGGCATTGCCGGTGCTACGGCCGCTAATGATATCAACAGTTCGATCGGACGGCAGATAAAGGAGTATACTACTAATATTAAAGATGTGGAGACAAACTTAAAAACATCCGAAAGCCGTTATTATCGGGAGTTTACTGCGATGGAGAAGGCGATTAATAAAATGAACTCGCAAAGCTCCTGGATATCGCAGCAAATGGGTGGAAGATAACTGTTTGGAAGCAATGAGGAGGAAGGACAGTGTATGAACGCACAAACAACGGCGAATACGTATAAAACTCAGCAAGTAATGACTGCTTCCAGAGAAGAGCTTACATTGATGTTGTATAATGGTGCTATCCGGTTTGCCAATGAAAGTATTAAGGCAATGGAAGCTGGCGAAAAGGAAAAAGCGCATCATGCGAATTTGCGGGTTCAGGAAATTGTGCAGGAGTTTATGGTAACTCTTGACATGAATTATGATATTGCGAAGGATATGTATGCGCTTTATGAATATATAACGTACCGGTTAGTTCAGGCTAATATTCAAAAGGACAAAGAACAACTCCGCGAAGCTAAGGATATGCTGACTGAATTGCGGGATGCCTGGTACCAGGCAATGAAGCAGGCGCGGGTTGCGGAAGCCGTGGGCAAATGAGTGGGAATGAAGGCAAAGCTTGTTCACTTTGGAAGGACTACTTGTTTGTAACAAGGGAACTGGATAAGTTTATTATCCAGGACAATGTGGACATGGTGCTAAACCTGATTGATCAACGCGAACGTTTGCAGGCGGAAATAGAAAAGCTGGATGATGATGTTTATAAAGTCTCGCCGGAAGGGCAGAAGATTCTGTTAGACATCCAAAAGCTAAATGACCATATTGTCCGGCAACTGGAAATGTTGCGTAATCTACTGGAAAAACAGCAAAAGGTCGCTGTTGCTTATGATGGATTTAGACCGGAGTTCGTAGGAAATCAGATGGATCAAAAGGGATAAACACATAAAATTGATTTTTTTCTTGCAATTTTGGCTGTAGAAACATATAATTTGGAGTGAAGAACCTTTTGCTTAGGTCTGTGGTTGAAAATCGATGCCAGTCGCAGGCGAAACGATCCACATAAGAAGTCCAAGGTGACTTTGAGCATGGTGCGGCTTAGACGTAAGTCCTGCCGGTTTATCTGACAATGGTAAGCCGAGAGTAGTAGTAGTGAGGAGATTGATTTCTTAGTAGCAAACCTTCCAGCAGGCGAGTGTGGGGGCAAAGACCAGGTCGGCTAAGCGATGGTCCTTTTAGTATCATGATTAAAGGTGAGGGGATATCGTTAATGGCTTTCGAGGACAAAACCTTAAAATGTAAGGACTGCGGCTCCGACTTTGTGTTTTCTGCTGGCGAACAAGAGTTTTATGCAGAAAAAGGATTTGAAAATGAACCGGCCCGTTGCCGCGACTGCCGCGATGCGAGAAGGCGTAGCCGTGATGG
>JAGGAE010000003.1 GCA_017889725.1 Bacillota bacterium
AGTTTCCTCAGGATCAATAGAAACGGTACGTTCTAATATAACATCCCCGGTATCCAGCCCGGCATCCATATACATCGTTGCAACCCCAGTCTCGGTTTCTCCGTTAATTACCGCCCAATGAATCGGCGCCGCCCCCCGATACTTAGGTAACAGCGACGCATGAACGTTAATGCATCCATATTCGGGAATAACTAAAATTTGCGGCGAAAGTAGCTGGCCAAAAGCAACAACGATAATAACATCAGGGTTGAGTGCTTCTAATTGAGCGACAAACTCCGGTGTCTTTACCTTTTCTGGCTGCCAAACCGGAAGATTATGCTTTAGTGCCGTTTCTTTAACCGGCGAGGGGGTTAATTTCCGCCCCCTGCCTTTAGGACGATCCGGCTGCGTAACTACTGCAGCAATTTGATACCCCTCACTTACCAGCCTTTCAAGGCAGGGCACGGCAAAATCAGGAGTTCCCATATATACAACCCGCAAATTTTTCATCGTTGCACCTGAGTAGATATAGTATTTGCCCGTTCAATAAACAAAATGCCTTCTAAATGATCTATCTCATGTTGTAAGGCCCGCGCTAACATTTCCGCGCCTACCACTTTGATTTTTTTACCATAACGGTCAAGTGCCTCCACAGCAACTTCCGCATAACGTTCTACTTCCCCCATTACCCCGGGAACGCTAAGACACCCTTCCTGACCGATCATGCATCCCTTAGTCTCCGTTATTACCGGGTTAATAAGTTCGATTAAACCATCACCGACATCAATAACCACAATACGGCTTGATACCCCTACTTGAGGTGCTGCAAGACCAACACCGTCAGCGTCATACATAGTCTGCGCCATGTCATCCAGCAAACGCCTGATTCTTTTGTCTAATTTGGCGACGGGCGCTGCCGGCTCTTTCAATATCTTATCCCCGGCTTTTCTAATTTCCAACACTGCCATTCAACATCCTCCCTTTGTTCCCCATTCTAGCATAAACACTATAAAAAATCACCTTTCCCCCAGAATTGAGCTATAAAACTTGTAGCGGATCCACATCTATGGAAATATCGCCTTTTTGCCCAATTCCAGTTTGATGGATAGCGTTGGCGGTAGCCACAATATCCAAAGTTTTTACAAGAATATGCATCCGGTATACCTCACTGATTTTGGCAACTGGCGCAGGAAACGGCCCAATAATTTCTCCCTGGCTATCAATCCTGTTCAATAACGACGCGGTGTCTTCTGCCAGGCGACGGGCTTTCGCCTCGGAGGTCCCCTGAACCGTAATTTTGATTATCCGGTTATACGGTGGATACCCCAGTTCCCGCCTCAATTTTAGTTCGCACTGGTAAAAATCAGCATAGTCATGTTTTGCACCGGCAGTTATAGCATAGTGATCGGCACTATAAGTTTGAACCACAACGCGCCCGGGTTTATTCCCCCTTCCTGCTCTTCCGGCAGCCTGCGTCAGAAGCGCGAAAGTTTTCTCAGCAGCCCGAAAGTCCGGTAAATTAAGGGCCGTATCCGCCGAAATAATACCTACGGCAGTGACATTTTGAAAGTCATGCCCTTTGGCAACCATTTGTGTGCCTAGTAATATATCATAATCACCGACCGCAAAAGAATGTAAAATACGCTGATGAGCGGTTTTACTGCCGGTAGTATCCTGATCCATACGAACAATGCGAGCACTAGGAAGAATTTGAGCCAGTTCTTCTTCTACCTTTTGCGTCCCCGTGCCAAAAAAGCGAATATAACGGCTTTGACACGAGGGGCAAACATCCGGGACAGGCTGATGAGACTGGCAGTAATGACAGCGAAGTACCGCCCCTGCATGATGATATACTAAAGAGACTGCACAACGATTACAGGTCATAACATGCCCGCACTCACGGCACATGACAAAGGTAGCATAGCCGCGGCGGTTAAGTACGATAATGGCTTGCTCACCCCGCGCTATTGTTTCGATCAAGAGATCCCTAAGCGGAGCCGAAATAACACTGCGCCGTCCTGCTTTTAGTTCTTCCCGCATATCGACAATATTAACTTCGGGCAAAAACGCCCCGTCAATTCGCGTGGAAAGAGAAAGCAGCTCATAGGTTCCGTTTTGCGCCTGAAAATAGGTTTCCATAGAGGGAGTCGCGCTGCCCAAAATAACGGCTGCTCCAGACAATTCCGCCCGTTTGATGGCCACTTGACGCGCATGGTAATGAGGTGCTTCTTCCTGTTTATAAGTAAACTCATGTTCTTCGTCCAATATAAAGAGCCCTGGCTCTGCCACGGGGGCAAACACAGCTGAACGTGCGCCGATAGCAATACCCACTGAACCCGACTGCAACCTTTGCCAAGTGTCAAACCGCTCGCCTACCGACAGCTTACTGTGCAAAACGGCAACATCATCACCAAACCACTCTTTGAACCGCTCTACAATTTGGCCGGTAAGTGCAATTTCAGGCACCAGCACCACTACTTGCCGCCCGACTTTACGGGCCGCCGCAGCCGCTTCAATATATACCTGTGTTTTTCCACTGCCGGTAACACCATGCAACAAAAAGCATTGATAATAACCACCGTCAATGGCAGGCTTGATTTTATCAAGCACCTGCTGCTGATCCTGTGTCAGAGATACTGCATGATTAATCGCAGCAAACTGACTATAACTATCGCGTACCACCCGGCTTTTACCGGAAGCTATTATGCCGCGCCCCGCTAACGCTTTTACGACATCACGGCTAATTTTAAGTTGAGCCAGTTCACTTGTTGTAAGCTTCTTTTGATTTTGCAATATCTCAAGCAACCGGCGCTGAGCAGGTTTTCTCGCTAATTCTTGCTCAAGACTGCTGACCGCTTCCAGATCCGCTACATACCAGTACACCTCATACTGCGCCTGCGCTCTTTTTCGGACTAAAGACTGGCGTTCTAAATTGCCGTTTGCAATAAGTCGGCGTATCAGCTTCTCAGTATGGCTGCCAAAAACACTAATTAAAGAAGCCGACGTTTGAGGACCTTTCTCTAAAAGATACTCATAGAGCTGTCGTTCGGATTCTGCACACTCTGGCCCTAATTGATTTTCAGGCAATGATCGGTATAATACTTCGGATTTTATACCCGACTTCCCCGGAATAAAAAGACGCATAGCTTCCGCCAGAGTACACAGATAAAATTCACTAATCCATACGGCAACCGCCATCATATGCACAGTAAACCAACATTCCTCGTCAAGCAGTTCAATAATATGCTTTAGTCCCTCGCCAGAGCCTTCCGTTATACTGGCTACAAATCCTTCGACTCTCCGGCCCCCAAAAGGAACCAATACCCGCCAGCCGACATCAACTTCTTCCATTTCCTCCGGAATGAGATACGTAAAGGGTTTGTTTATACTTTTTACTGGTAAATTAATGATAATTTCTGCTATACGCTGCATAATGTTATACCTACCGTTATACAAAGAAAAGGGACTTAGCAAAGTCCCTTTCGCTTACACTTATATTCGTTTTTGATAGAAATAATCCCTGCCAAATTCCTCATACATGTCAAAGTTCGTCATTTCCCATTTATAAGTATCCAAGCGTCCACTTTGAAACCGCCGGACACGGCGCAAATCCAACGGTGAGAAACAAAGCCTCATATCTGTCCCCCCTAACCCTGGATAGAATAACCCAAAGTCTGGAGGGTTTCTTCAATATAACCGTTGGCAATCACAGACGGGTCATAGGCTACTTTTACCGTTTTTCCGGTCAAATCTACTTGGGCAGAAGTAATACCTTGCAAATGCGCCAAAGTATGTTCAATCCGGTCACGGCAATGGTCGCCTTTTAATCCGCCGACTTTGTACACCGTGGTCCTGTTGTTACTGATTTCGCCCATGTGTACCCACCCCTTATTTTTGTTTTGCTCCGCAGGGATAGTATGACCACATCAGACTTATTTCATTAAAGTTTAGCGGCACGGCGTAAGATTTCTGCTTTATCTGTCCGTTCCCATGGAAGATCCACGTCGGTGCGTCCAAAATGACCATAAGCCGCAGTCTGCCTATATATAGGCTTTCTAAGATCCAACATCTTTATAATTCCTGCCGGACGCAAATCAAAATGTTCCTGCACCAGTTTGGAAATCATGGAATCTTCGACTTTAGCTGTACCAAACGTCTCAACAAGTACCGAGACAGGATGAGCAACCCCTATAGCGTAGGCCAACTGAATTTCACATTTATCGGCAAGACCAGCGGCCACAACATTTTTTGCCACATAACGAGCTGCATACGCGCCAGAACGGTCAACCTTTGTAGGATCTTTACCGGAGAAAGCCCCGCCGCCATGGCGAGCCATTCCGCCATAAGTATCTACAATAATCTTTCTTCCTGTTAAGCCAGCGTCCCCTTGAGGGCCCCCAACAACAAACCGCCCAGTAGGATTAATATAGTATTTAGTTTCTTTATCCAACAAGTTAGCAGGTACAATGGGCTTTATTACATGTTCAAGCATATCCTTTTCAATATCAGCCAAAGAAACTTCCGGACCATGCTGAGTGGAAATAACTATGGCATCAACCCGAACAGGTTTATCATTCTCGTATTCTACAGTTACTTGGGTTTTACCGTCGGGCCTGAGGTAAGTTAGGGTATTATTTTTCCGTACCTCCGACAATTGACGGGACAGACGGTGCGCTAAAGAAATAGGCAGCGGCATATATTCCGGTGTTTCATTAGTAGCATAACCAAACATCATGCCCTGGTCCCCAGCACCGATGGCATCTATTTCATCCATCTCACCTTTCTTAGCTTCAAGAGCCTTATTAACCCCCATAGCAATATCAGGCGACTGCTCATCGATAGATACTAATACCCCGCAGGTTTCACCGTCAAAACCAAATTTCGCACGGGTATAGCCAATTTCCTTAATGGTTTCCCGAACGATTTTCGGTATTTCAACATAACAATTCGTCGTTATTTCCCCTACAACATGAACCAGCCCAGTAGTAACAAGTGTTTCGCATGCTACTCGAGCCGTAGGATCATGAGCGATAATGGCGTCAAGTACACTATCCGAAATCTGGTCAGCGATTTTATCCGGATGGCCTTCTGTAACCGATTCGGATGTAAACAATTTCCGCATTTTTACCATAATACTACCTCCTGTGAAATGATTAGCGTGCCCTGTTTAGAGCATAAACTCATATCTGTCTCCAAAACGTTTTTTTGAGCAGATATAAAAAATCCCCCCATAGGGAGGAAATGCTTCTCTCCCATCTTGCGGGGATTACCCGCAGGAATTGGCACCGTTCCGAAAATTATCGGATGGTTGCCGCGGTTTCATCGGGCCAGTCCCTCCACCAACTCTTGATGAGCCACATTATGTAATTTCATCGTAAATATTGTACTCGATACCTTTAAAAAAATCAATCATTAAATTACATGAGTTCCATTATTTTGTCAAGCAGCACTCCAGCGAGACTTTCCTTACGCATTTGTGGTAACTCTTCCTGGCGACCATCACGATATAGGATACGCACTATATTGGTATCCGTATCAAAACCTGCACCAGGTAAAGTTACATCATTTGCTATAATCATATCCAAATTCTTCTTACGTAATTTTTCTTCGGCATACGCTAATAAATCTTGGGTTTCAGCCGCAAAGCCGACCAGAATTTGTTTATTTTTCTGCTGTCCCAGTTCCGCTAATATATCAACGGTTTTCTCTAAAACCAGAGTTAATGTACCTTCCGTCTTTTTTATCTTATCACCGCTTACAGTACACGGACGATAATCGGCAACTGCTGCCGCTTTTATAACTACATCCGCATCTTTATATTCCGCTAATACAGCTTGACGCATTTCTTCCGCGGTGACTACTTTTTTTAAGCAAACTCCTTGAGGCTCGGGTAAGCCGGATGGACCGGACACTAATACAACATTAGCGCCTCTAGCAGCTGCCGCGCTGGCAATAGCGTACCCCATTTTACCGCTGGACCGGTTACCAATGTAACGTACCGGGTCAATGGGTTCGCGTGTACCGGCTGCGGTAACCACGATCTTTTTTCCGGTCAAACAGGAAGAAGCCGTAAAAAGGTCTATAACCTTTGCCACTATTTTTTCGGGTTCAGGCAGCCGGCCAACCCCTTCTACGCCACAAGCCAGCATACCGGCCGCAGGTTCAAGAATATGATAGCTGAGCGCCGATAATTTGGCCAAATTGTCCGTCACAATTGGATTATTGTACATATTGGAATTCATCGCCGGAAATAACAAAACTTGTGCTTTGGTAGCCATAACTGTAGTTGAAAGCATATCATCAGCAATACCAGAAGCAATTTTGCCAATAATATTGGCTGTAGCCGGCACAATTAAAAACAAATCAGCCCATGTGGCAATAGCAATATGTTCCACATTCCAGGTTTTTGGTTCCGTCCACATATCGGAAACCACCGGATTACCGCTTAACTCGCGAAAGGTCAGCGGTGTAACAAACTCCGTAGCCGACTGAGTCATGATAACTCGGACTTCGGCTCCTAGTTTTCTTAAACGGCTGACCACATCCACAGCTTTATACGCGGCAATGCCACCGGTTACTCCGACAACAATCCTTTTTCCGGAAAGCATATAAGTCTCCTTTATTTTATCCCAACTTTAGTGCGCTCGTATAATACTTGATTCTGAGCAACTTCCTCTAACGCTACCGTAACCGGTTTATTAGATTTGCATTCTACCCGAGTTGGATCACCATCCATAATTTCTCTCGCCCTTTTAGCAGCTAGAACGACTAGCGTGTACTTGCTATCAACCTTTTTAACTAAAACGTCCAACGATGGATCAACCATTTTATATCCTCCTTTAGTCAGCTGACGCTGCACCTATTACTAATTGCCTCAATCCGGTCAGTATTCCGCTCGACCCGGCTTTTTTCAGCACTAATAATTGCTTCAATTTTTGCGGTAGCCGCCTCTACCTGATCATTCACAACAACATAATTGTAGTCGTAGGCTGAAGATATTTCATACTGGACACTTCCCAGTCGTTTTTCAATTGACTCCTGACTCTCCGAACCTCGCTTATTGATTCTGAAAGCCAACTCATCAATGGAGGGTGGTACAATATAAACAAAAACTCCTTGAGGAAATTTAGCTTTTATTTGCATAGCCCCCTGCGTATCAATCTCTAATACAACATCTTTACCACTATTTAGAAGTTGTTCCACATGCTTGCGAGGAGTTCCGTAGTAATTTCCATAAACTTCAGCCCATTCCAGAAGTTCATTATTTTTTGCCATTGTTTGAAATTCTTCCTTTTTCACAAACCAATAATTAACTCCATTTACTTCCCCTTCGCGCGGCGTGCGGGTAGTAGCAGAAACAGAATAATTAATATTAGGGCAATTTTGCAGCAATGCTTTGCAGATAGTGCCCTTTCCCGTCCCCGAAGGACCGGAAAGAACAATCAAAATGCCTGGCCGGGCCATAACTTTAGTTCCCCTTTCACCTATTCGGCAGTTTCGTCAATGTCTTTGTTCACCAACCGATGAGCAACGGTTTCAGGCTGTACTGCCGACAAAATGACATGATCACTATCGGCAATAATTACAGCACGCGTCCTTCTGCCATAAGTCGCATCAATTAACATTCCTCTGTCACGCGCTTCTTGAATAATTCTCTTAATAGGTGCCGATTCAGGACTGACAATCGCAATAATCCTGTTAGCAGAAACAATATTACCAAAACCAATATTAATAAGTTTAATATCCATTGTAGCTTCCTCCTACCATATAATAACTAGAGTCATCTAACTGAGCTATCGTCGCATGCACTACTCTATGTTCTGAATTTGTTCTCTGATCTTTTCGATTTCACTTTTTATTTCCACAACCACATTTGCTACAGAATAATCATTGATTTTTGAACCAATGGTATTCGTTTCACGGTTCACTTCCTGAATAATAAAATCGAGCTTGCGGCCGACTGCGGCATCCGAACAGAGCGTCTCTTTTAACTGCATAAGATGACTGTTAAGTCTTACTAGTTCTTCCGTGATATTAATTTTATCAGCAAAAAGCGCTGCCTCCTGCAAAATCCTGACTTCATCAGTTTCAACCGACACAGTAGCCAAAACATCTCGCATACGGCTCATAAGTTTTTCCCGATATTCCTCCGCAATCTTCGGGGCCCGTTCCTCAATAAAACGAATATGCGTTACCAATACATCAATACGTCCAAGCAAGTCTTTTTGTATATTGGCTCCCTCAGCTAGCCGCATATCCATTAAATTGCTTAACGCAGTCCGAGTAGCCGCTTCCAACTTTGGCCATGCTTCAGTAATATCATCGGCTATCTCTTCCACTTTTAAGACATCGGGATATCTGGCGATCAAGGAACCCGTTTCCCCTGACGGAAGTTCCAGCAGTTCCCTCAGTTCGTTCATTGCTTTATGGTAAGCTATTGCCAATTCTTTGTCAACCCTTACCGTCCGTTTCTTTTGGCCAAAATCGTCCAATGTAATATACACGTCAATACGGCCCCGAGCTAACACATTAGACACGGTCCTCCTGATTTTATCTTCCAACGATGCCAGCATTTTAGGCATACGAATAACGATTTCGTTATAGCGGTTATTTACTGCCTTAATCTCGACAATAAAGCGGTGTTCAGCGTCCATGTACTCACCGCGGCCAAACCCCGTCATACTTTTTAACACAATATAACTGCTCCTTCCTTAACTCAGATTATTATTCCAGAGAAAAAACATCCTTAATCTTATTGTTAAAAATTACTTCTCCTCAGCTTGCACTAATTCCTTTTTTCACTAAATAATAAAGAGGGTATTCCCTCTAGTATTATCATCTAAATTTATCTAAGGCAAATATAAAATTATGCTTCCGCCGGTCGTTTGTCACAAGATTTAGCACAGCAGTTTTATTCCTATTAACCTGATCCTTCATAATATATATGAATAGCTTAGTAGAATAGACGCCGCTCACCGGATGGCTTTTCTCCGGTTCAGGAATCACATACACAAGCAAAGAAGGGATCGTCTTTGTTCCCTGCCGTATAACCGCTTGTACGCCATCAGCGAAACTTTCGTATTTCCCAAATAAGGTTACTCTGAAAACCAAATACTGCTTATAAGGTTCAAGAACTTTTTTCCCTTCTGCAAGACTAACTTCTTTCCCGGCAAGTATTTTATCCCTGGCATCGGACGCTAACAGTAAAAAGGGAGTAAAAAAACACGCCTGCTCCATATTACTATTTATAACTATTGCCCCTTCTTCATAAACAGTCCAGGGGCGAAAAAAATCGTCTAACATAAGTACTGAATTTTGGCATCCATACTCTTGAGCCAAAAAAATAGTGTCTCTAGATACTTCGGCAAAAACTGCCGCTGGCTTGACCCATAGTAACACGAATAGAACTGCCCATAACCACTTTCTCATATATATACCTCCTAGCAATCTCTAGGAGTATATATATTCAGTCTGCATCGTTTTATGTCAATATATTACATTGATAGAAATAGGGTTACCCAAAATTCATTTGAGCAACCCTACTGATCTTTAGAAGCTAAGTTTTGTTTTAATTCTGGCTATAGCCTCTTCTGTGTTTTCCCTGTTTCCGAAGGCCGTAAGACGGAAATAGCCTTCGCCGGAAGGACCAAATCCCGATCCGGGAGTTCCCACGATATGGACGTTTGTCAATAGTTTATCGAAAAACTCCCAGGAATCCATACCCTTAGGTGTTTTAAGCCAAATATACGGAGCGTTGACTCCCCCATAGGCCTCCAAACCAATGCTCAATAGCCCTTCGCGTATAATTTTTGCATTAGTCATATAATAATCTACTACTGCCCGAATTTCGGCCTGACCAGCTTCGGTATAGACTGCTTCTGCGCCACGTTGCACGATATACGGTACACCATTAAATTTGGTGGTTTGTCGTCTATTCCATAACTTATTTAGGGAATGAGCGGTTCCATCCTTAGTAACTGCCATAACTTTTTTAGGTACTACCGTATAAGCGCAGCGTGTACCGGTAAAGCCAGCCAGCTTCGAGAACGACCGAAACTCAATAGCCACTTCGTCTGCCCCTTCGATTTCATATATGCTGTGTGGAATATCATCTTCACAGATATATGCTTCATAGGCAGCATCAAATAAAATAACGGAACCATTCTTTTTGGCATAATCAACCCATTTTTTCAATTCACTTTTCGGCAACACTGTGCCCGTGGGATTATTAGGGCAACACAAATAAATCATATCCACCTTTGTCTCTGGCAGTGCGGGTTTAAAGTCATTTTCTGCTGTGCAGGGTAAATATACAATGCCGGGGAATTTCCCGTCGGGCCCAAGTTTACCCGATCGGCCTGCCATGACATTAGTGTCAAGGTATACAGGATACACCGGATCGGTAATCGCCACGGTGTTATTCGTACCAAATAACTCCTGAATATTACCTACATCACTCTTAGAACCATCGCTAATAAATACTTCGTCTTCCCCAAGAGTTATACCATAAGGAGCATAGTCATTTTCAATAACTTTATTAATCAAAAAGTTGTATCCCTGTTCCGGGCCATAACCACGGAAGGTTTCGGCCTTTGCCATTTCATCAACCGCATGATGCATCGCGTTAATTACAGCAGGAACCAAAGGCTGAGTCACGTCGCCAATTCCCAGACGAATAATATTCGACGCCGGATTCTGCGCCTTATAAGTAGCTACTCGCCTTGCTATTTCAGCAAAAAGATAACTTCCCTGAAGCTTCAAATAGTTTTCATTAATTAATGCCATATGATTACTCCTTTCCATCTAAAACAACTTATACATTTAACAAATAACTACCCCGAAAAACTTCCTCACCCGGTCCAGACATATAAATATGCCCATCTTCGTCCCATTCAATAAACAAATCGCCCCCGTCCAGATGGACAACCGCCTGACGCCCAGTCTTATCATTAAGAACGGCAGCTGTTAAGGTGGCGCAAGCACCTGTACCGCAGGCCAGTGTAATACCCGCCCCCCGTTCCCAAACCCGCATTCTTAGTTCATCGTTGGCAAGCACCTGGACAAACTCCACATTGGTCTTACGCGGGAAAATCGGCAAAGTTTCGATCTTCGGACCATAATAAGGTAAATCTAAAGCATCAAGGTCTTCCACAAACATGACAAAGTGCGGGTTTCCCATCGAAACCGCGGTTCCATAAAAAGTTGTTCCTTCAATCACTACCGGTTGATGTATGACTTGTTCGTCAGCTATACCAGTCATAGGTATTTCGCTCCGCTTTAAACGTGGACACCCCATATCGACTCTGACACTGTTGATGGAACCATTATCAGCAAAGACTATTTCAGGTTTTATGAGGCCCGCTAAAGTTTCTAACAAAATTTTCGTTTTATTCGTCAAGCCGTTTTCATATACATAGCGGGCTACACACCGGGTAACATTTCCACACATTTCGGCTTCACTGCCATCGGAGTTAAAAATCCTCATTTTAAAATCAGCTGAATCCGAGGGCAGAACAAAAACCAATCCATCCGCGCCTATACCGAAATGACGATCACAAATTTCAATCGCGGCCTGTTTAAAGTCTGAAACCGTTTCCTTAAATCCATTAACAATTACAAAATCATTACCTAAACCATGCCATTTCGAAAACTGCATTTTAATCCCCCTATCTACTAACAACTACCATCTATTATAATTTGCTCGAACAGTCCGCCCTGCCGGACGCCGCCAAAAAATATGTTTAACTCCTCCCAATAGCATGGTCCAACCAGCTACGATCAATACTATTATCCAGTCATAAGGCGTGAGCATAACCGTTGAAAAAATACTACGCAGTACAGGCACATAAATAATTGCCAATTGCATGACCGCGGACCAAATTGTCGCGGCTATAAGATATAGATTACTTGTAAACTCCAACTCAAAGATTGTCTTTGTCTCCGACCTGCAATCATAAACATGAAACAGCTGGGAAAACACCAACGTCGTCAACGCCATCGTCCTGGCCAAATCCAAATCTTTTTTTACATAATATACTGCTGCAAATACTAAAATTGTGCTTAAACCGATTTGAACCCCCCGTCCAATAATTTTACGACTTAATCCCCGTGAAAAAATATTTTCAGCCGGATTACGGGGCGGCCGGTTCATAATGCCGGGCTCACTGGGATCAACACCGAGAGCCATAGCCGGAAAACCGTCAGTCACGAGATTTACCCAAAGAATTTGTACCGGTAGAAGCGGTAAAGGCAACCCTATTAGCGAAGCCACGAACATAGTCAGCACTTCCCCAATATTACAAGCCAGAAGATATCGGATAAACTTACGGATGTTATCATATATCCCGCGACCTGCTTCCACAGCGGCTACGATAGTTGCAAAATTATCGTCCGCCAACGTCATAGCCGAAGCTTCCCTGGTGACATCTGTTCCCGTTTGTCCCATTGCCACTCCAATATCCGCCTCTTTGACGGCCGGAGCGTCATTTACTCCGTCCCCCGTCATGGCGACGATATGTCCGTTGGCACGTAGCGCTTTGACAATTCTCAACTTATGGGCAGGTGAAACCCGAGCATACACTGAGATGGTATCAACCAAACCGGCCAAATCCCGTTCACTTAGTTTATCGAGTTCAGACCCGGTCAGGGCTTTATCGCCTTCTTTAAACATGGTGAGTTCACTGGCAATAGCGATTGCCGTGTTGCGATGATCCCCGGTAATCATTACCGTTTTAATTCCCGCGTGGCGACAAACACTAATAGCCTCTCTAGCATCTTCTCGCGGCGGATCAATCATCCCGGCCAGACCAGCAAACACCAGTTGGCGTTCACACGTTTCATCGACATTTACCGCTTCACTGGCTTCCAGCCGCCGATACGCCATCGCCAATACGCGCAACGCACTCTGGGTTAACTCGTTATTAATCTGATAAATTTTTTCGATAATCCTCGGAGTTAACGGCATTTCGCGCGACCCGTCAAAATAATACCGGCACAAATCTAGAATTGTGTCCAATGCACCTTTAGTATACAGCGTTGTTTTACCACCTTGTTCGCTGTATACTACCGACATCCGCCTTCGCTGGGCTTCAAATGGTATTTCCGCCAAGCGCTGTTTAATTTTTTCGAGATCTTGCCGCCATAGTCCGGCTTTTCCGGCAGCCACTACCAACGCGCCTTCCGTGGGATCCCCTTCTACCGACCAGACACGGGACGGTCTTTTCCTCCATAATCCGGTAAATTCAATATCATTGTGTTTTAATACACTATTATTGCATAAACAGCCTATTTCTAAACACATTAGTAATGATTTATCTTTTTTTACTTCAAATTCCTTCTTGTCTAGAAAAATTTCCCCTTTTATTTCATAACCGATGCCGCTGACATCGTACATTTGCTGATTTGCGTAAATTTTTCGTACAGTCATCTGATTTTGCGTAAGAGTACCTGTCTTATCCGAGCAGATTACAGTGGTACAGCCCAACGTTTCAACCGCCGGTAGTTTTCGTACAATGGCATTGTGTTTTATCATACGCTGTACACCCAACGCTAAAGCTACCGTTACAATGGCCGGCAATCCTTCAGGAATAGCGGCGACCGCCAAACTGATTCCTGCCATGCACATAAGAAATACCGGCTCTCCTTTAGCTACACCTGTCAAAACAACAATCAAACAGATCGCCAAACAGCCCCATACCATCCACTTGCCCAGTCGATTCAGCCGTCGCTGCAGCGGAGTATCTTCCGGTTCAGCTTCTTGAATCATTCCGTATATTTTACCAACTTCCGTTTGCATACCGGTCGAGCATACAGCGGCTTTCCCCCGCCCTCTCGTTATCACCGTTCCTGCATAAACCATGTTCTTACGGTCACCTAATGTAGTCTCTTCCTGATAAATGGTATCGGCAATTTTACGTACAGGCATTGCTTCACCAGTCAGCGCTGCTTCCTCTACTTCTAGATTAACCGAATAAAGGAGTCTTCCATCGGCGGCAATAATATCCCCTGCTTCCAGCATGAGTACATCTCCCGGCACTAACATTCGGGCAGGTACATGCTGAATTACGCCATTTCTTAATACTCTGGCTGTCGGAGCCGTTAATTTTTTGAGCGCCTCCATCGACTTTTCCGCCTTATTTTCCTGAACAAATCCTAGTAATGCGTTAATCACTACAATAGCCAGAATTGTCACGGCATCAACATACTCACCCAAAAAGGCGGAAATCAAGGTGGCTGCTAAAAGAACCATCACCATAAAATCTTCAAATTGGGCCAAAAGGCGCTTCCACCAAGCACTTTTTGGTTTACTTACCATTTCGTTGTATCCAAACTGCTCCAGTCTTTCTTTTACATCTCCGGCTTGTAGTCCGCTGTCCTGGTTAATCCGCCAAAAACGTAGCGTCTCTTCAACCGTCCTGGCATACCATTTTTCCACTATGGGCCACCTCGCTCACATGTTCTCGTTACCCATGTTATTCCAGCTAGATGGCAATTAGACCTTATTTGACCAAACCGACCAAGTAATGGTATACTTGTGGCAAAAATCGCCCTGGAGGCTTGTATGAATATTGACGGACTATCTTTATCACCACTGGTTACTGAACTTGATAACGCCCTTTCCGGCGGACGAGTTGATAAGATTTTTCAGCCGGATAAATATACTCTTATCCTTTGGATAAGACAAACTGGTATAACTCTTCCTCTCTTAATATCGGCAAATCCAGAGCATCCCCGCCTGCATCTGGCCACGGCCATCCCGGAAAATCCTCCCTCACCCCCAGTTTTCACCATGCTGCTCCGAAAGCATCTGGAAGATGGGCGTATCGCCAAAATAAGCCAACATGGCTTAGATCGCTGTGTATCGATTTACATTGACGTACGAGGTGAACGGGGCCTTATTGTTACCAAAGAACTGGTTTTTGAACTTATGGGGAAACACAGCAACATCATTCTGGTTCAAGACAAAGTGATCACTGACGCCATCCGCCGAGTCAGCCCTGCCATGAGCCGGGTTCGCCAGATTTTACCCGGGCGAGAGTTCAGCCTCCCACCCGCTCAGGACGGTGACAATCTTCTAAC
The DNA here is from genome assembly GCA_017889725.1 of Bacillota bacterium. Lineage (GTDB taxonomy): Bacteria > Bacillota > Negativicutes > Sporomusales > CTSoil-080 > CTSoil-081. The sequence continues at coordinate 15,058 of JAGGAE010000003.1, forward strand.
TGCAAACCTAACTGAATTTATAACCAAGCTGGTCCAACCTACGCCGTCTGAAGTCCTTTTGAGTAAGGCCATAGTACAGGCAACAGTGGGAATCGGCCCGGCAACCGCACGAGAAGCAGTGTGGCGTGCCGGACTGCCTTTGACCATTCCGCTGGGTGATTTGGACAATGCCGACTTGTCATCCCTGGAACAAGCCTTTAATGAAATTCTGACCCCGTTAAAGCAAGGAGAAACTCAACCTTGTATCGCTGTTGCCAATGACAATAGTCGCCTTCTAGGTATGGCTGCCTTCCCATTAGAACACCTTACCGCCCAAAACCGTCTATTTCCTACTATGAGTGAGGCCGTTGAATTCGCCGCCTGTTTTGCGGGGCGTCAGGACACACCGGAAAAAACAACTCTTAGTAAATTTGTTTGTAGTGAAATCACACGATTAGAACGAAAATTGGCCACTCTCCGACAGGAACTTGCTACCGCCGAAGATGCCGACATTCTCAGAAAGCAAGCGGATATTCTCATGGCTAATATTTATGTTATTCCCCCTCGGGCAACCCAAGCGGTACTACCCGACCTTTACGCCGACGATCCCGAAACAGCCACACTTCCTATCCCCCTCGATCCGATGCTCTCGGCCTTGGAAAATGCCCAGCATTATTATGCTAAATACAACAAATTTAAGAGGGCGCAGCATTCCCTTGCCACGCAACTGGAAGAATGCCAAAATGAAATTAGCTACCTTGATAGCATCGCGGTCGCTTTAGAGCAAGCCGTCAGTCTCGCGGAAACCGGCGAAATCCGTCAAGAACTTATTCAGTCAGGCTATATAAAAGAGAAAAGTAAACGACGTCCAGCTCCGCTTAGTGCGCCCTTGACCGTAACAACACCCGACGGTTTATCCGTGCTTATAGGAAAAAACAACCGGCAAAATGATGTAGTTACCTTTAAACACGGCAGACCAGACGAGCTATGGTTTCATACCAAGGATATTCCCGGCTCTCACGTCATTCTAAAAGCGTGCGGTGCCGAGCCTTCCCTTGAGACTATAAACCTAGTTGCCGGTATCGCCGCCTATTTTAGCAAAGCTCGCCAGTCTGCCACGGTACCGGTAGACTATACCAAACGGCGCTACGTAAAAAAACCGGCAGGTGCCAAACCGGGATTTGTCATCTATGATCATCAAAAAACAATCTATGTTACACCCCAGCAAGAAATCGTGGAAAAACTAATAGAAAATAACAGTAAGAGGGCCTAGGCCCTCTTACTGCTCTATTTCCTGCAATATAACCTGATCCTCTTGATCTACAGGCTGCAATTGCACACTAACCACTTCTCTACTTGATGTAGGCACATTTTTTCCAACATAATCAGCCCGTATCGGCAGCTCTCGATGCCCACGATCTACCAATACGGCCAGTTGAATGGATTTGGGTCGTCCAATATCCATAACGGCACCGAGAGCCGCCCGCACCGTCCGTCCGGTAAAAAGTACATCATCTACCAATACAATCTTTTTTCCATTAATATTAAACGGGATAAGGGTTTCACGCACCACTGGCTGATATGCTAAGGTGGATAGATCATCGCGGTAAAGAGTAATATCAAGAATGCCGACCGACAGCTTAACCCCTTCAATTTCATTGATAATCTCGGCAAGCTGCTTGGCAATGGGTACTCCTCGCGTTCGTATCCCTACCAATACAACATCAGATACGCCTTTATTCTTCTCAATAATTTCATGCGCTACACGCTTAAGCGCCCTGATAATCGCCTGGCTGTCCATAAGCACTGTCTTATCAAGCAGTTTTGTCATTCCCCTTTTCCTCCCCTCATACCAATACGTTTTCTTAACAACTCTAAAATGTCCTGCATGTCTTTGGGCAGCGGCGCGGAAAACTGCATGTTTTGCCCAGTTGTTGGGTGTTCAAAAGTTAATTCCGCTGAGTGCAGTGCTTGCCCGGAAATCTGAAAAGCATTTTTCTTGGGACCATATTTAGGATCACCCGCAACCGGGTGTCCAATATAAGCCATATGTACCCTTATTTGATGGGTACGCCCTGTTAAGAGGCTGCACTCTACCACTGTAAAATTGCCAAACCGCTCAATAACACGAAACTTTGTCTTAGCCGGACGGCTATGTTGAAACGTTACCGCCATCTTTTTTCGGTCTATAGGATGTCGACCTAGGGGAGCATCTATTAGACCATCTTCCGATTGGACATTTCCATACACAATCGCCAGATATTTACGTCCGGCAGTACGATTTTTAATTTGCTCCGCCAGGTGAATATGGGCAGCATCATTTTTGGCTACAATCATAACCCCTGATGTGTCTTTATCTAGTCTATGGACAATGCCGGGCCTGATTTCGCCATTGATTCCCGATAAATCCCCGCAGTGTTTCAAAAGTGCATTAACCAAAGTTCCCTGGTAGTTCCCCGCCGCCGGATGGACAACCATACCTCTGGCCTTATTCACTACAATAACGTCTTTATCTTCAAATAAAACATCTATGGGAATATCCTCCGGCATAATTTCCACTTGCACCGGCTCAGGCAGATTAATTTGCACACAATCCTGGGGCTGCACCTTATAATTGGCTTTGACTTGTTTACCCTGTATCGTGATTTGCCCGTCCGCAATTAATTTCTGGAAATGCGACCGCGAAAACTCCGGTATGCGTTGGGCAAGATATACATCCACCCGTTCATTTGCCTCCTCCGATTGTACTACTAACATCCGAGACTCTATCACAACACTTCATCCTTTTTGTCCATCTTAAATAACAGCATATATATAATAATGCATACTCCTGTCACAATCGCGATATCAGCAATATTGAATACCGGCCAAATGCGAAAATCAAGATAATCCATGACATAACCGGTTCTTATTCGATCAATTAAATTCCCGGCTGCCCCTCCCGTCAAAAGTCCAATCCCACAGCGTAATAAGGGATATTCACGAGGAAGGCGTGGATAAAAATAAATAACCACTGCAAACAACGCGATGGCAATCAAAACAAAAACCAGCGTGCGATGTTCCAAAAGGCCGAACGCCGCCCCGGGATTATTAACATAGGTAAAGTGAAAAATATTAGGTATAACGGGAACACTCATCCCCAGCAGCATTTTGGACCCAACCCAATATTTCACTGACTGATCTAAAAAAATCACTGCTACTACTAATATTAATATAGGCACAACCTTATTCTCTCCAATCCTAACTTCAGCCGGACGGCAGTACCAACCCTGCTATATAAAAAAGTAATTTAATTTTTCAGTAAAATGCAAAGAAGCGTAGCTTGAGCTACGCTTCGTAAGTTCAAACTATTTACCCGCACTGATAGCACCTACCGGGCAGGTTTCTGCGCAAGAACCACAATCAATACATTCTTCGCTGATAGTGTATTGCGCATCCCCTTCAGCAATAGCACCTACCGGGCATACGGAAGCGCATGCACCACATTTAACACATTCTTCGCTGATTACATACATTAGTTTCTCACCTCCCTGCATTACTACATTGTATTATACCATAACACCTGGAAATTAAAACATATTTTAGTCAGAGTTTTTATGAAAAAACAATCTTTGGTATATTTTTTTTCGATAATAGTAGGCTAAACCCGCTAAGAGCAGTAATAAAGTCGTCACCACTACCGTAACCTTAAGATTACTGGTTAAGTATTGCCCTAAGAAAGAATAAAGTACGATTGCCGGAGTTTGACCAAGAGCAGTAGCCCAGCAATACGACCCAAAAGCCATCCCTGTCAGTCCGGCTCCGTAACTAACGATTTTAAACGGTACCACCGGGGTAAGGCGGGTTATAAAAATAGCCAGAACTCCATTATCCTTTATAAAAGTATCGGTTTTATCAAGATATTTTGCATTCACCAATTTTTCCACAGCCGGACGACCATACCATCTCGCAATACCAAAGTCTAAAGTGGCTCCAAGGAAAGACCCGAGCCAAGAATACAGCGCCCCGAGTGGCCAGCCAAAAACCCAAGCGTTGGTAATAGTAATCACCATGCCCGGCACGAAAGGTACCAGAGTTTGAATAATCATCATCAATATACCGACAACCGGCGCCCACCCTCCATAAGCGAGAACAAATTGACGCACTTGATCAAAATCATGATGTCTTAAATGATCAAGACTACTATAAGTAAATTCCTGCACTCCAGGAACACAAAAAAAGATTATACCTGCTGCCAGCAAAACTCCCAATTTAATAAGTAGAGTTTTTTTTACCGACATCCGGTCCAATAACTCCACCTCCGCTCCCCAGCAACAACATTACACGACTACTTACTACTACCTGCATCGTCTAAAATCCTCTATGTTTGAAAAAAAAAGCAACAAGAGCATATGCCCCGTTACCCATACTATTCTGGACTTTCTCTCTTAACCTTTCTTGCTGAATACTGCTGCCAGACAGCTGGAATGGCAGCGGCAATATCGACAATCCCCTCATGTTCATGACTGTTGGGAAATAAATGATCATAATCTTCCGACCCAGGTAAGTCCTGAGGCGAATCAGAGCTTCCATATTTAAGTACATCCTGAAGCGCATCCTCACCGTCGAAACCAACAAATTCCGAATCACTATCATCCAAAAAGGTTCTTTTAAATGGTGGTTCCAGCGATTCTTCTTCTATAGGACGAGGCATATCGTCTATAGGCTTATCCTGCCGCTGGCAGTCAATACAAAGTTTTGCCCAAGGAAGCGCCTCCAGCCTTTCCATAGCAATCGGCTGCCGACAGGTTTCACACGTTCCATACGTATTATTTTCCAATCTGGTCAAAGCAGCTTCCACTTCACCCAATAACCCTAACGCATTATCCTTGAGAGCAGTATCTTTGCTGCGCTCAAACATTTCACTACCGAGATCAGCCGGGTGATTGTCGTATACCGATAACTCCCCAACAGAATATGCCATGGTATCTAATATTCCATTCTCTAAGTGCGCAATCTCCCCCGATAATCGTTCTTTTTCCTCAAGCAATTTTTGTTTGAAACGTGCCTGAAGCTCTGCCTGCATATTAAATCCCTCCCTAATGCAGTATCTTCACAACCTCCGCTAACCGTAACCTTTCTTTATTATGCTGTTCCCGTTCATTTCCATAGCCGAGACAAATAATAGCTACCGCTCTTAGTCTTGGCGGCGCTTCCACCAGGGTTTGCACTTCGACTTCGTCAAAGCCACCTACCCAGCAAGTATCCAGGCCAAGACCTTCCGCCGCAAGCAAAATATTGGTTGCCGCAGCCGCGGTATCCTGCAGACAATACAATTGCGCGCCGCGTTCCCCATACCGTTCATTAGAGCGGGCCGGGTCCGCCAGGACGACGATAACAACCGGAGCCTGCGCCACCTGCTCTTGATCAAAGCAAGAAGCTGAAATTCTTTCTTTTAATTCGGCATTTGTTACCACATAAAAGTACCATGGCTGCAAATTTCCCGCACTGGGTGCCCAACAAGCGGCTTCCATAATCCTGGTTATCGTAGGTTCGGGTACCATCTGGGGTTTAAAGCTCCGTACACTATGAACATCGCGCATGGCATTAAACACATCTTTTGTCATACAAATTCCTCCTTAAAAGCTTCCATTTCTTGTTTCGACAATGTGTATCACTTCAGCAATAAAAGCTCCGATTCCTGGAATGTTGAGTAAAATCAACCGTCGTAAAAATTCGATTACCAGTGCAAAAACCAAGGTGGCCCCAAGCGCAATCCCTAGCCCACGGGCAATACCGGCAACCAAATTAACAAATATAAGTCGCCCGGGTCTTTGCAACAATTCCATATAATCGGCAATTCGGAGCGACTCTAAATGTGTTACAAGTTTTTCTAACTGGACATCAATAAACTTCGTTTTTTCGGCCTCATGCACTAAGATCATCCCCCCCCTGCATCCATTAGTATTACCATAGCGAAAAACCTAATCCCAAGCTTATGGCAATACCGCATAAGACCCGCCTGAAACTTTCGCGTTTTCTGGCGGGTCTTTCAGCACCGAAGTTTATTGCCATAGATTACAGGGAAGCATGCTCCGTATCAGTAAGTTTCGATGGATGTTCATGGCTATGTTTATTTCCCATAAATTCGCCAGAAATCTCCTGTACCTTATTCAAAACCTGCGGTACCATATCAATGATCCTGTCATACAACACATTCCCCTCTATCGGCATAAACCGTATACCACTACTAGGTGAACACACCAGAAATCCTGAAGGCTTGACACTAACCCCTGCTCCGCTACCGCCGCCAAAAGGATGACTGTTTTTCTCCCCCTCTCCTTCAAAGTCAAAATCTCCACCACCAGCGGCAAAGCCAAAAGCAACCCTTGAAATAGGGATAATTACGGTACCATCCGCTGTTTCCACAGCATCACCGACAATGGTATTGACATCTACCATGTCCTTAATGCTTTCCATGGCTGTCTTCATCAAGCTCTGTATTGGATGCTCGTCCATACTCACACGCCTCCTCATATGGAAATTGTAAAATACGCAAGAACGCATTTATAACATTACCCAGCCGTACACTGATTATGCACTGAAAGTTGACTTCCACTCTGGATTTACAATAGTCAGGAGTAAGTTCAAAACAAGGTTGATGTATCATCATAACACGTCTTTCCATCCCCATATACAATAAACTAATTACCGGCCAAAACGCCCCGGCCGCCAACCCAGTCAGTGCGGCATCCCCTGTACCAACCTTCGTCTTGCAAACCAATTTTTCACAAACCAGATTTTTCATAAGTATGTTCATCACATACTTATATATTCTGGTAAACCAGCGAATTTGACAATGCAATTTGCGCCATAATCTTGTGTGCTCTAAAAATGCCTTTATCGTTTTTTTTACAAAACGCCGCTCCCGCTCAGGCTTATTCGTGAACTTTTCTTCCCCGGCCTCAATTTCAGCTTTCGCCCAAGGTACTATATAAGTATCCCATATATTAATCAGAGGTACCTCCATCCTGTATTCAATCAGCCGTCTTAATAACCAAATACTGACTGAAAGTGTATCATTTTCAGCCGCCCGGTTGTAATCCAACAGCACAGAAACTTTTATACGCAATATTATAGCACTCAAGGCTATCAACGCCATGATGGCCGCCAACAAAGTTTCCATATCCGTCTCCCCTTCCATCGACAGAACTAGTGTGGCATAGAATCCTTTCTCCCATACACTCCAGATTGAAAAACTTACCTAAAGGAAACCCGGATATTATGTAGAATAAAAGTTGAGCAATAGAAAATCGATTGTACTTGTTACCATCTTCACTGTTTCATGAAGCTGGTTTTTTTATTGAGTGAACGTTAAAGGGGAAAGGAAACTCGAAAATGACCGATAAAGATCATAATCAACGTATTGAGATATTAGGATACGTCCTCATGCTTATTATTTTTGCCCTAATCACTCGTTTAGTATTTTTACAGATTGCCCACGGGCAAGATTATAAACGATTATCCGACAATAACCGTATTAAACTCATGCCAATTATGGCACCACGAGGCCTGTTTTATGACCGTAACAATATCCCACTGGTCTCCAACCGACCAGGATTCACTGTATCCTTAGTTCCCATCGAAGGCCCTATCAGTGAGAATGTCATTAACACTCTAGCCACTTACTTAAACATGAAACCCGAGCAGATCCGGGAAAAAGTAGCTAAACTAGACAATCCTCTGGAACCGGTTCGGGTTAAAGATGACGTAGGTCCTGATATCGTAACCAAAATAAAAGAACACCAGGATGAGCTGCCCGGTGTTATTATCGAAATTCAATCGGTAAGAAACTATATTAATAAAGAACTGGCGGCGCACATCTTCGGCTACGTCAGTGAAATCAGCGATGCCGAATTGGAAAAGAAAAAAGCTCAGGGTTATAAGTCCGGCAATATCATCGGCAAATTCGGCCTGGAACAAGTTTTTGACAAAGAAATTCGCGGCGAAGACGGCGGCAGCCAGATCGAAGTAGACGTTAACGGACGCCCCATGCGCATGCTGGGACGAAAAGAACCAGTACTAGGTAATAGCCTTGTACTGACGATTGACGCCAAAATTCAAAAGGCGGCCGAACAGGCAATAGATAATCGCCTGCGCTATCTCCAAACCCGGTTAGGCAACATAAACGCCAAGGCTGGTGCAGCTGTTGTACTCAATCCGAAAACCGGAGAAGTATTAGCCATGGTTAGCCGACCAACCTTTAATCCAAATGACTTTAACGGCGGCATCTCCGCGAAAAATTGGAAAGCTATAAATGACAACCCATTCAATCCTATGTCCAACAGGGCTATCGCCGGTGAATATCCGCCGGGCTCCACCTTCAAAATCATTACCGGCACAGCCGCTTTGGAATTAGGAAAAGTTACACCGGAAGAAAAAATCCTAGATACCGGTCATCACTGGCTGATTCCTAAAGGAAACGCAATGGGAGAAGCCTTAGGCTGGATCAGCTTTAAAGATGCCCTGTCGAAGTCCGACAATGTATACTTTTATGAAATGGGCAATCGCCTAGGCATCGATAATCTAGAAAGATACGCCCGTCAATTTGGACTGGGTGCTCCTACCGGAATCGAACTAAAAGGCGAAGCCGAAGGCCTTGTAGCGAACCAGCGCTATAAACAAGAGGTATATGGAGAAGACTGGTATTTATCAGAAACCTTTGACGCTGCGATTGGTCAAGGTTTTCAGCTGGCAACACCGATTCAAATGGCAACTGTTATGAGCCAAGTTGCCAACGGCGGACACCGCTTCCGTCCTTATTTGGTCACCAAGGAGCTGGCACCTGATGGTTCAGTGGCCAAAACCTTCCAACCGGAAGAGGTAGGCAAAGTGGATATTTCTGATCGCACCCTCAATCTGATACGTTCGGCCTTGTATGATGTTGCCCGTCCGGGCGGTACCGCCGCGTACGTGTTCGACGGATTTCCCATTCCGATTGCTGGTAAAACCGGTACTGCAGAAAACCCCCATGGGGACGATCACGGCTGGTTCGTAGCCTACGCCCCCTTCGACAATCCTACCGTAGTTGTAGCAGTCGTTGTTGAGCAAGGCGGTTTCGGTTCCGACTCCGCCGCGCCGATTGCCCGAAAAATACTGGAGAAGCGCAAAAAACCGGACACCCCGAACCAGTCAACACAAACTCGACTCCCCCGATCAAACCTTAGTTATAGCAAGAATAGGAAAGGAGGGCAACTGCCCTCCTTTCCTATTCTTGCATATCTGCGTCCGGCTGTAATAGTTCCGCCAACTTCGGCATATCGTCGAGCGTCTTAAGTCCAAAGCACTTGAGAAATTCAGCCGTAGTACCGAACAAAATCGGCCTCCCTATAGCTTCTTTACGTCCCACTTCTTTAATCAACCCCCGTTCCAGCAGGGTATTCACCACTCCGTCGGCTTTTAAAAGCAACTATGGAAAGGGTTTCCATCGCAGCCATGGATAGTTTAGCTTCCTGAATCTGTATGAGTTTATCCAGCGTTCCGGCACACTCAGGCTTAGTACATAGCTGGTAGCCACCAGCTACTTCGAGGATTTTTAAGCCCCGTTGATTACTGGACATATCCTGTTTTAATTCCTCAATCAAATCTATGACGTTTTGACGGTCAAGTTCAAGCATTTCAGCCAGCTTATCTGCTGAAATCGGGTCACCGTACGCAAAAAGCAGCGCCTCGATGTGCCCTTTTAAGTGACTGTAGAACATCAATTAACAACCTCTCCCCAGGTAAGATAAATCGGGCCAAAGCTGTGTTTTTGGGAAATACCAATCCTGTTAAGCTTAATTAATTCCAGCAGCGCTAAAAATGCGGTTACCATCTCTGTGCGCGAGCCGCTCCTAATAAAACACTGGCTAAATTCCATTTTTCCATCATTTTTCCGCAGCAAGAATATAATATCCTGCATTTTATCCTGTATACTGATTTCTTCCCTGGTTACTACCGCAAAGTTTTCTACACCACTTTCCCATAAGGTGGCGAAAGCAGCAATTAATTCTTCAATCTTTAACCCATTTGGCAAAATCATCTTAGTACCAAAATCATGAAGAGGACGCGTAAACATTTTTTCCTTTGATTCAAACATTTCTCCCAAGCACAGTGCAGCTTCCTTATAGCGCCGGTACTCCAAGAGACGGTTAACCAGTTCCTGCCGGGGATCCTCTTCCAGTTCCGAAACATCAACCGGAGGTGGCTTAGGCAAGAGCATTCGGGACTTAATCTGAAGCAAAGTGGCGGCCATAACTAAAAATTCACTGGCAATTTCAATGTTAAACTGTTCCATAGCCTGAAGATAAGCTAGGTATTGTTCCGTCACTTCAGCAATCGGGATATCATAAATGTTCAATTGATTCTTTTCAATTAAATGCATTAGCAAAGCTACCGGTCCTTCAAAGCTTTGCACTCTGATATTATACTCTGACATATATTATAGTTTCATAGCAGATCTTACTTCTTCCATCGTGGCTGTAGCCACAACTCTGGCCCGTTCCGCACCACGGGCCAAAATTTCTTTTACCCGTGCCGGATTGGCTTCTAAAGCGAGCCGACGTTCATAAATACCAGCTAAAGACTCTACCATCTTTGCCGCCAATTTCTTCTTACAGTCCACACAGCCAATACCGGCGATGCGGCAATTCGAAGAAATATCGTCAGTTTCTTCTTTATTAAATAACTTATGAAATGTATAGACCGTACATACATCAGGATTACCTACATCAGTTTTACGAATGCGCTGAGGATCGGTTACCATTAAACGAACTCTGGCGCTCAGCTCATCGGGATGCGCGGCATAAGGAATTTCGTTCCCATACGATTTACTCATTTTACGACCGTCGATACCCGGCAATACGGCTGCCTCGCTAAGCATAGCCTGTGGCTCAGGAAATACAGGCCTGTACAAATTATTAAATCTCCTTGTGATCTCGCGGGATAGCTCAAGATGCGGGATCTGATCCTCCCCTACCGGTACCGTGTCAGCCTTGTACAATAGTATATCGGCAGTCATAAGTTCAGGATATCCCAAAAAGCCATATGTATTAATTTCTTTGCCCATAGCGCCAAGCTGCTGCAGCTTGTCCTTATAGGTGGGGACCCGTTCCAGCCAGGACAGCGGCGTAATCATAGATAATAACAAATGCAATTCCGCGTGTTCTTTCACTGCAGACTGAACAAATATAACATTTTTCTCTGGATCAAGCCCCGCGCTTAGCCAGTCTAACGCCATTTCATAGATATTACTCGAAATTTTGCTCGGCTCTTCATACGACGAAGTCAACGCATGCCAATCGACAATCGAGAAAAAACAATCATAATCATTTTGAAGTCTTACCCAACTATCCAGCGCTCCCAGAAAATTTCCCAAGTGAAATTTTCCGGACGGCTGCATGCCGCTAAAAATACGTCCTTTACTCATAGTAATTTTCTCTCCCTGCTATAATAGTAACGATACAGCCGCCCTGATTACAACATCAAGACTTCTGATTATCGGATCAATAACCATTCCAATTACATTCAAATACACCAACGCAATTAAAATAAAGGGGCCGTAAGGAGCAATTTGTTCAAATGCGTATGCCTGTTTTCCAGGCAGAAGGGAACTGACTATTTTTGAACCATCTAACGGCGGAAGCGGGATTAAATTAAATACGGTTAAAATAAGATTGAAAGTATACGTCCAAATAATAACCTTCTCCACTTCAATGGGTACATGAATATGGTCTACAAAAACATACAATACCCAGCAAATAATCGCCGTAACAAAGTTAAAGGCAGGTCCCGCCAACGACACCAAAAGCATACCCGTTTTTCCGTTACGCAAATTGTACGGGTTTACCGGTACCGGTTTCGCCCAACCAAAATGGGCAATCCACAACATAATAAGACCTATTGGATCCAAATGCGGAATGGGATTTAACGTCAGTCGTCCTGCAACCCTTGGAGTCGGATCTCCTAAAGATACCGCCACCCGAGCATGGCCGTATTCGTGAACAGTTAATGCAATCAATAAAGCCGGAATCTGAAAAATCGCATCAGGACTAAAACTAAACACTATGTATCCTCCTTAAACTGTTTAAATCGCCGTCTAAACGGCAAGCCGAATATTCATCCTCACGCGACATAATTGCCTTCTTCCCTAATGCACACCTACTCCAGTGTACCTTATCATTTTGTCACAGAATCATAAGATAATCAAGCATCACTAGCGGATTCTCATGAAAACAGCCTGGCCAAATCGGTTCTAAACACCCGCTGTTTTCTATTGAAACTACTCACTGCTACTAATTATACAAAAAAACACAAAAATAGGCAAAGAATTGCTTAGCGGCAATTCCTCGCCTATAAAAAATACTATACATCAATTATGCCAGTTGGGCTTTTTTGTCCTGCATCCGTTCCGGAACTACATCATTTCGTATTAGATCCTGATATGTCTCACGTTTCACAACAACATCGGCCCTTCCATTATTTACAAACACAACGCCAGGCTTAACGTTACGGTTATAATTGCTGGACATAGAATAATTGTAAGCGCCGGTTGAGGAGACAACTAAAGTGTCACCGGCTTCTATCCTGGGCAATTCCACGTCCCAAATCAGCATATCCCCGGATTCGCAGCATTTACCTGCGATCGACACCGTCTCCTCCGCCTCAAGGTTCATTTTATTAGCCACTGCGGCCTCATACTTCGCCTGATAAAGAGCCGGCCGGATATTATCCGTCATACCCCCGTCAACCGCAACATACTTGCGCACATCCGGAATATCCTTTATGGAGCCTATAGTATAAAGTGTAACGCCAGCCTCGCCGGCAATTGAACGCCCTGGCTCAACAATAATTTTCGGCAACGGCAAGCCGTGGGAGGCCGCTGCAACTTTAACCGCATCAGTAGTTAATTTAACCATTTTCTCAATCGATTGCGGCGTATCTCCGTCGCTATAATAAATTCCCAATCCCCCACCTAGATTAAGTTCTTGGGCAGTATAACCAGTGCTGGTTTTAACGGCCTGGATAAAATCCATCATAGTTTGTGCGGCTTCCTGATACGATTTCAGATCAAAAATTTGCGAACCGATATGGCAATGAACGCCTTTGAGTTCGATATTCTTCATATTAAGCGCTTTTTCAATCCCAAGCATAGCTTGCCCGTTGGCTATCGCTAATCCAAATTTCGAGTCAATCATCCCGGTTTTGATGTAATGATGCGTATGTGCGTCGATTCCCGGCGAAACTCTAAGTAAAATTTTAGCCTTAGTTTTATGCTGCCTAGCTAACTCATTTAACAGGCTAAGCTCATAAAAGTTATCCACGACAAATCGGCCGATTTGTGCTTCCAAAGCCATTTCCAGTTCTTCCGGGGATTTATTGTTGCCGTGAAAATAAATGCGATTGGCAGGAAAATTACTTTTTAGCGCGGTATACAGCTCGCCGCCGGAAACCACGTCCAGTCCCATATCTTCTTCGGCAATTAGACGGCACATTGCCATTGTTGAGAATACCTTACTGGCATAAATCACTTCCGAATTAGGGTAATGCTTTTTAAAAGCATCCACGTACTCCTGGCAATTGGAGCGTATTTTCATTTCATCCATAACATAAAGAGGCGTGCCAAAATCCTGTACCAACTTAATAGTATCGCACCCGCCGATTTCTAGATGCCCATGCTGATTAATTTTCATTGTGCCGTGTAATTTCACAATATATCCTCCTTTCAAAGTCCACTAAAAAAATAAAAGATTGTGAAGCACATCTCACAACCGTATAAGCCCAGTTCTAGTGAGATAGCTCTCCACCCCCATTTAGGGAAATCGGGGTGACAGACTTACGCTTGTTCAGCCATAAGTCCAGCACAGATTTTGCCACAATCTATGCTTCGGCGGGAACTCCTTTTTAAACGGCTCAAACGTTTTGGCAAACTAACCGTTTATACTGTTAATTACCCGCACCTCTATGCAACACAACTATTCAATTTCTTAATATTTTATTATAATAATTTCTCGATGTCAATAAAAATATCATCTTATGCACAAAATTACATTCTAGATTATAGTTTTGTGCCGAAATCAGGCGGAAATAACTCAATCCGGTCACCGTCGAAAAGCATCTGATTACCATTTCCCTCTAGTCCATTAACGGTAACTACCTCAATTTTGTCCACATCTATTTCCATCTCATCCAACAGTTCACCGACTGTGATATGATCAGGCACATCTACTGCAACTAATCCGCTGTCTGACCCTACCGGTCTATAGGACTTCAGCGAAGCGTAAAGCCGTACTTCGATAACCAAGTGAGTCCCACCTCCTATGTTTTAATCCTGATTTTAATTATTCGAATCTACAACCAAATTTACCTGCATTAATTTAAAAGTGTATGGTATATTTTACCATTTATCTCTCTTTAAGCATTTTTCTACTATTATAGCAACAATTTCATGCAATAGTAACGTATAGTATTTTCCCCCGATATCAATATTAATAGTAATTTTCACAACTTGGCCTTAATCCTATCTGAGCTAAGGTCCATAGACATAAAGGAGGTTGCCTGCATGTATACCTGTTCAACCCATTGTATTGGCCCCGCCTGTGATTTCTGGAACACTTGCAAGGGTGACACCGATCAATTACTTAAAATACCCTCCTCTGATAAACAAACAGAACCTGATGGTTTGTCTTGAGGACAGAATAGCTGAAAATTACAGTATTGACACCACTCATGGTTACAGGGGTATTCTTCTTCTTCGTCAAACTCGGTTCGACGGAAAATCGCTACAACTTCTTCAATAACATCCTGACGATGTTCGAGATCAAGTAAAATAGGCTCCGTCAATCCGTAGCGCGCAAAATATACCCTGGCGTCTTTAACCGGCCGGTTAAGAAGCATTTCAGCCGCTATCGCATATAATACCAGTTGCAAACTATGTTCCTTCGCCTTTCCCGCCGTATCTCCTGAAGTTATAGTATCGGTTTTATAATCAATAATTCCTAATGTACCGTCGTCATATTGAATCAGGCAGTCTGCTATTCCAGTCAAGGTATAAGCCGCTTCCGACGATTTCGGATCAGCTAAACTAAAAGAAAAATGCCACTCTTTGTGCACCCTGCATTCAGTCATTTCTTTTGCCAATTCACTATCTACATAGCGTTCCAATAGTACTAACAACAGACGCTCCAGAAGGTGTCTTTGCCGTTCGTCCGCAAGTTCCCGAACTGCCTGAGACAAGCACAGCCGCCAATCGCCGCCAGGCGGCAATAGTTCCAAGGTTCGGTGAAATGCCGTTCCGATAACATGCCCGGGCAATCCGTCATATTCACCCGCCGCCTCCTCCAGACTGCTTTCTCTTTCGGGAAGACCAGCAATTTTTTTATAATAAAAGAAACGCGGGCATTTTTTAAACTGAATGATATCGCTGGGAGTAAGAAAACGCCTTGCAACAGGATTTGCCAATGCACCAATTTGTACTTTCAGTTTCTCAATAAACTCTGTTCCGGCTGGAGCCTGTGGTTTTTCTGCTGCCTCACTTAGTAATCGTACAGCCGGTTCATTGCCGCTATATGGCCGTACCCGAATAGAAGCCTTTTCCACTTCCAGAGTCTCCGGCAATTCCGAGAGGCTGCTAAATCCATACACCCGCCCCAGCCAATCCAGCCAATTATTCAGTTCAATATAGTCCTTAGCAGCCGACACTTTGTCCGCCACCGCTGATACGATTAGGTAATCCTTCGCCCTAGTAAAAGCGACATATAGCACCCGTTTATATTCCAAATAGGCCAACCGTTTGTTTTCTGCTACAATATCCTTGTATACCGACGTAGGTACCAACGTTCCTAACGGTTCAGGTACTTTAATTCCAACCCGACCTTCGCCATAAACCATAGTTTCCGTATCACTGTTAAATTTACGCTGAAGCTCTGGAATAAAGACCACCGGAAACTCCAAACCTTTTGCTTTATGAATGGTCATAAGTTTAACCGTATCGCCGCTTTCACTTTCAATCTGGGCTTCCCCTTCTTTTACATCCCCGTCCACTAATTTGGTTAAGTGACGAATAACATCGCCCAGACTGTTCAGGCCTTTATCTTCCAACGACGCTACCAATGACATTAGCTTTTGCAGATTGGCATACTTTTGTTCGCCCATAAATTGCGTAAAGACAAAATTTACATATTCCGTCTCAGCAAGTGCCCGGCAAACCATTTCACTGGGGCGTATAATCCCCCGAAGGCGCTGAAGGGTAGATAGAATTTCCCAGGCACGGTCAACACCCTGGACTTGTTCGTCCGTAGATTGCCGAATACTCTTTCGGTTCTCCAGCCCTTGCCACAGGCTGCTGTTATTTTGGTTGTGCTTCAACAAGTAAAGCGCCTCATCAGGTACGGAAAACATGGGCGAGCGTAATACTCCGGCAAGCGCTTTATCGTGAAAGCGGTTTTCAATCACCCGAAGCAGATTTAGTACATCCAATACTTCCTGGCAATGAAAAAAGCCTCGACCGCCAACAACATAGAAAGGTATGCCCGCTTGCTGCAAAGCGGCTGTGTATTCATCGAGCGCACCGGTTACCCTGAATAGTATGGCAATATCGCCGTACCGTACACCTCGCCGCTCTTTATCATGGTCAACCAAAGCCTCTTGGTTGTCTACCATTTGGCGGATACGCCGGGCTATTGTCGCCGCTTCAGCGGCACGTGGATCTTGCCCCGGTACAAGACTTGCTTTATCAATTGTTAAAAATTCAGCCTTTGGCGGATCCTCCCCATTAGCCCGCCGATGACAATCCAGTTGACAAAACTTTACCTGATCGGCCCCGGTACCCATGATAGCGGAAAAACACTCATTAAATACCGCTAATAGTCCCTCCATAGAACGGAAGTTTACATCCAGCTCTAGCTGTTTCCCTCCGGTATTGCGGATGTCTTGCCCCACCCGGTCAAACACCGCCACATCAGCCCCTCTGAAACGATAAATAGACTGCTTGGCATCGCCGACAACAAATAACTTGTTGCCAACCAGTTGGTGTTCATTTTTTCCGGCCACAAGATAAATAATTTGCCGCTGAAGATCATTGGTATCCTGAAACTCATCCACCATAATGCGCCGGATACGGCTATTATACTTTGCACAAACGGATGGATAGTTTTTCAAAAGTTCTACAGTACGTACTTCCATATCACTAAAAGTAAGAACCCGTCGCCCAGTTTTATATTCATCCAATGCGCCTTTTAGCAATAAAATCGCATGGCATAGATCTGGCATTATAGAAAGCGCGGTACTGTCAGCCTGATTTAACTCCAACTTCTTCCACACTTCTTTAGCGGCTGTAACCAGTTCCTTATCTTTTGACTGCGCTTTAAGTACTCCAATGTATCGCTCAAGAACAGTCATATCCCCGACGGTAATAGCCTGTTTTACACTCAACCAGTCGTTTTCCAGTCGCGCAACTGAGGAATAGTGGGCACTTCCAGGCTTTAGCTTCTCTTTATAAGCGATGATTTCACAACATAATTCTTTCAGCTCTTCTTTCAGTTTTTCCACATTAGCAACAGCTGCAGAATAAGGCTCGATTAAGCGTTCCTCCAAATGAGAAGATACAAGTCCTTCCGCGGCTAAGCTATTATAGACGCTTAGTATATTTTCCTTTAAAAGGTTGGCTTCATACCATCTAAGCAGTCGGTCTAACCAGAGTTCTTCGTTGGTTACGGCTTTATCCAACACCTTTTGCCACACAGTTTCTATAGCAGTGGTTGCTTCAAATTCGTCAAGCACTAAAAAGTTGGGGTCAATGCCGGCTTCTACCGGATTATCCTTTAGTACTCTGGCGCAAAAGCTATGAAACGTACCTATCGGCGCATACTCCAAATTATGTCTGACATCCTCCCAAAAGCCCCGTTCTTCCTCTGACCGGGATTCTTCCGCCAAAGTGCCAGCTGACAAGCGGATGCGCTCCTTCATTTCTTTTGCCGCTTTATTGGTAAACGTAATGGCAAGAATCTCATCACATGTTGCCTGCCGCTGGCTAAGAAGATACAGATAGCGCTCCACTAATACCCGGGTCTTACCAGCCCCCGCTCCTGCCGCAACAATAAGATTATTAGTTAAGTTATAAATGGCTTCATGTTGCGCGGGAGTAAAGTTAGCCATTGTATTCACCTCTGCTGTTCTCTTCACTTCGGTCAATTTGACCTACACGGCATATCTCTCTAGCCAAACAATACGTTGGACAATCTTGCGTAGGTTTGACCCGGAATCGCCCTTTCTCGATACCGTCAATTATCTTTTTGACCCGAAGGCCAACTTGTTGCTGCATTTGGCAGAACTCTTCTTCATCCAAGTTACCTGCCGATTTTTTAGCCCTGTGGCCAATATCTCGGGCCAGTTCGAGCCGCCACATACCGCCTTCCTTTTTGCTCCCCTCGATTGAATAGTACCCTCCTCCGGCTACTTGTCCCCCTATTGGACAAAGAAGTTTTTCTACCGCCATAATATAGAGTGCAGCCTGCAAATCCATACCATTTTCCAAATCCGAATACTGCGGGCAGCTTTTCCGCTTATAATCCACAACGACTAATGTTTCGCCGGCACGGTCTATCCTGTCGACCTTCCCGGCGATTTCAAAGCATTTTCCCTCGATCTCAATCTTGAGCGGCGTGTCAGTTGACACCTCGTCCATGCCCTCTGACCGAGGCATGCCAAATCCCCATTCAAGCCAGGCTGGAGTGAACGCCAGTCCCTCCGAGGACTGTTCTTTCAGTTCCACCGCCAGCCATCGCCGCAGCGCCTTAAGTATATGTTCGCGGCGATACTCCCACCACTTGCCGGAAATAATTTTTTCTTTGGCAATTAACCGTTTTGCGCTATCATCCAATGCGAAAACCAGTTGTTGATAATAGGTTTCCCTATTATCCTCTTTTAACCGTGTCCCGATATATTGCCGCATAAACGCCGTTAACGTATCATGATAGAGTGTGCCAATAATATCGATCCGCGTCTCTTCTTCTTTTTCTTGCCATTCATCCAAATTGAGAATTCTTGTCGCAAAATAATGAAACGGACAAAGCCCATACGCTTCCAAAGCGGTAATACTATAATGCTTTCCTTGTATTTTCTCTAAAAGCACCGCCGAAGAAATTGCTCCATCAAACCGGCAGTCTTTTCCCTCAAGCCTTTCGGCTTCTGCCGTTACCCGCCGTAAAAAATCGCCGTCAACTAATTCAGTCAGTGTAAAACCAGCTGCCGCCGAAGTCTCGCTGGTGTTTTTTCCCTTTGACAATCGTTCATTTAAACTAAATTCTACCAGTTCGCTAACAGCATATACTTCTCGATAATCCTCCGGGAAAATATCGCTTACTGTGAATCGCTTTTCAGGTAACGTTTCAGGAACAAAAAGCCGTTTGATTTCGTCTACATAAGGAGAAGGCAACACTTCGGCGTCCTCCCTGCAGCTTATTACAGCAAATTGTTCCGCCATTCCTACCGCAGCCGCAAAATATAAGTTTTCTTCGGCCCGGCGAAACGGTGCCGTCATAATCTCTATCCCTAGTTCCTTTAATAATGACCTTTCCCGTTCCTCCAACAGCCAACTGTCTTTTTCCCTGCGGGGAAATTCCCCTTCTGCCAAGCCCAGTATAAAAACGGCCGGAAACAATGCTCCTCGTGCCTCCGCCGGAGTAAGCACTCTTATTCCGGCACTGTTTTTTGCCAGTGTCACATTTTTTTTAGTTGCCGCCTGACGGAAATACGCAAGAAAGTCGGTTAAAGATAGTACTCTCTTTTGTTGGCCAACAACTATGAAATCATTCTCTATTTCCTTTATTAGTTCTTCCAGCGCCTCTAAAGTAATCAGGTTAATTTTTAATTCATTCAAACCAAACTCTTTGTGTTTATAGCCTTCTCCCAATTTTTTTTCAAGCTGTAACATTTTCAATAAGCTTCTGAGCTTCGCCGGCCATTCAACACTTGAGCAATAGTCTGTCCATGCTCTTATGTATTCACAGAATTTTCCAAGTGAGTTGCCGGTTTCACCCAGCTTTTGTGATACATTTAGCCAATCCTGCCAGCCTCTGATCACCATGCCTTGCGCCATTTTTTCAACCTTATCTGCATCAATATCAAAGGCCTTTGCAATAAACGGCGATTTTAACGCATTTAAAACCGTTTCGCGCGTCCCCCCTGCGAGAATAGCTTCCATCAGGGCCGCCACCATGTAGAAGAGCGGTTGCTGCGCAACACGTTCGGATGACGGCATGTTTAAAGGCAATTTATAATCCGCAAACACCTTAATCAGTCCTGCGTATCGGTCTTTGTCGCGCACCACCACCGCAATTTCCTCTAAAGAAAATTGCCCGTCCAACACTATCTTTTTAATCTTACCGGCTACTACGGCCATTTCTTTTTGCAAATGAGGCGTTGATACCAATTCCACCAGCCCGTTGGCTGCTATCTTACAAAAGTTATCATTAAACAAATTTTCCCGAATATGACGCAAATCTCCCGCTCCGTCACGTTTGGGAGGAACAAAACATACTTGAAACCCGGATCCTACCAAGGAAGCATACGTCGGTTCAACCGCCTGAAACAACGCCGGACGATTTTTCTCATACATAATTCCGATATCCATCGTGCAAAAAGAACGAAGCTGGCGTACCACTTCCAGTTGAAGCGGGGTAAAGATATCAAACTCACTGATATAGATATGCCGGTAAGGCAAAGAATTCCATCCAGATTGCAGCATATCGATCGCTAAAAAATACATTTCTTCCATATCGGCTAAATTATAATCCGTTAGCCGTTTTTGATAAAACTCATAAATTGCGCACAGCTCGCAATCCCGCGGGTGAATACCCCTGGCATCGGCAGCGGCTTCCATCGCCAAGGCAAACTCCTCTGGCGAGGCCCCGGATCGCTTAATTTCAGTAATCATGGCGCTGACGTTGCCAACATATCCGGGAAATGAGCGAATAGCACTAAAATACGGCAAACGATCAGCCTCCGCCAGTTCATTCAAAACTTCTTCCATAACTAACTGCCGCTTGAGACTGCTCATAATCTGTTGCCCACCACCGGCCCCACGGACAATTTCCACAACCAAATCGTCGAACAGCATTAATCGAGCGTGACTTTTCCCTATAGCCCGAAGTGTTTGACGTGCTTCATCTAATAAATAAATGCTTGGTAGAAGATATATAGCCTGACGTCCATTACCATCTTCCTCTGCAGCTATTCGTCGCACAAACTCCGTTCGTATAGACTCACCGAGAGGTGTACAATATAGATTGTGCATAACAGTCCTCCAAAAAAAAGAAGGCGAAACGCCTTATACGATTAGATCAAAATTATTACTATCGTCCTCACTAATCTTGGTTACCAGCACTTTATCAACACGAACCCGATCCATATCAACTACTTCGAACTTCCATCCAGCCCAGTCAAAACTTTCTCCAGTATCGGGTATATACCCTAAATACGATACCACAAAACCACCCAATGTTTGAAAGTGACCACGATCCTCTGACGGTAACTCACTACTAGTTCCCAAAAATTCTTTAAGTTCTCCTACACTAAGCATACCATCCATAAGCCACGACCCATCTTCCCGTGAAGTAATTTCCGGCTCACCTTCGGCATCCTGTTGTACCATGTCACCGACAATCTCTTCCATTATGTCAGCGAAAGTCAATATTCCTAAAAAACCGCCAAACTCATCAATAACAAAAGCAATATGATTCCCGGACTGCTTAAACATTTCCAGCATAGGCAACACTCTAGTGCTTTTCGGCACATAAAGCGGCGTTTTCATGACTATTTCCATATTCAAACGGCCCGACTCCAGTTTACTGGCCAATAAATCCTTAGCAACTGCAACCCCTAGCACTTCATCAAGGCTCTGCCTCGCAACAATAAACCAGGAATGTCCGCTCTCAAGAACAGTCCTAAGATTATTCTCTTCACTATCTTCCACATCCAGCCATTCAAGCTGGGTTCTTGGCGTCATCAAGCCGCTTATTTTTCGGTCTCCCAACTGAAAAACATTATCAACCATCTCTTTTTCTGTTTCTTCAAATGTTCCGTTGCGTGTCCCTTCCGCGATAAGGTCTTTGATTTCTTCTTCTGTCACCTGCATTTCAGACTTTTTGGATAAACCAAAGAAGGCAATTACTGCCTGCGTAAAATAGCCGGCAGCTATAATCAATGGACGGCTGAAACGCATCAACTGCCGTATAGGAGCTGCGGTAAAACACGCGATAGTTTCCGGACTATACAAGGCAACTTTAGACGGAACCATTTCCCCGATAATAAGCAAAACAAAGGTAATACCGAAAACTGCAAGAATCATACTTAAGACACGGCTGTAAGGGGCGACGAAGGCAAATAAATCCACATATTTCGCCAGCAGGGGGGCATAAAGTACTCCGCTTATGGCACCTGCTATGATGCCGATAAACGTAGTAATAATTTGCGTAACCTCCCGCAGGCGATCTTCTTCATCCATAATCGTAAGCGCTGTCTTAGCACCACTCTTTTGCTCAGCTGCCATGGTTTCCAGTTTAGGACGGCGCGAAACTATCATTGCCATCTCGGAAAGAGTAAAAAAACCATTAATGATTATGAGAAATAAAATAAGACCTGTGTAAAAACTTAAAGGAACTGTGTCCAAAAACGATACCACTCCCAGATATAAGTATTTCTATTTATTATAGCATATTTCAATATATTTTCTCGCTATGTTACGCATAAATTCGCCTCTAAATTTACTAATCCCATTTTTGTAGCGCTACCTCTTCCGGTTTATAGACCTTATCGATAAAGCAGGTTAGCTCCTGCAATAAATCCATGTTCTGGTTCTCCCCGGTCAGCCGTTCTCCCGCCGCATTCACAAGCATTTGAAGAACAGGCCGTGATTTTAGATTAGAATACACCTTGACCACAACGCCTATTTCTCCAGTATTGAGACGAACCACCGTTCCAATCGGGTAGAGCGCTACATTTTCTAAAAATACATCCACAAGTTCTGCATCGAGCTTTACTCCACGTTCAGCCATTATAATTTCATAGGCTTCATGCGGGAGCATAGCTTGGCGGTATGGACGTTCCGACGTCAAAGCATCATAAATATCCGCTATGGCCGTAATTTTGGCGTAGTAGTGCACCTTATTCCCAGTTATACCACGCGGATACCCTTTCCCGTCAAGACTTTCATGATGCTGGTACGCAGTATGCGCTGAAACCAAGGGAATTGCACAATCTTTACGTAGAATTTCAAAGCCCTGCTCTGCATGGGCTTTAACAATTTTCCATTCATCCCGCGTGAGTTTTCCCGTTTTGCCTAACAATTCGCTGGGTACCAACATTTTTCCAACGTCATGCAACAGAGCGCCTAAAGCTAACTCTTTAATTTGTGTTTCTTTTAACTTCAGCTTGACCCCAATCATCGTTGCGAGTAAACATACATTAATCGAGTGCCCAAAAGTATAATCATCGTTGGCTCTGATATCGGTTAAATGTATAACCGCATTTTTGTTACTCATAATGTCTTCAACCACTTTATTTACAATATCCAACAAAGCGGTCACTTCCAATTTGCGGGTCTGCCGAAACTCATTAAACGCTTTCTGCGTAACCCTAAGAGCATCCACCCGGGTTTTTTCATGCAATACATCCTCTGCCGGTTCAACCTGGCAAAACGGATTTTTAATATAGACGGCATCAATATATAATTGGCTCAATCGGTAAATTAAGCTTTCATCCAAAACGCTATCTTTTGCTAGCAAAAGGCTGCCGCTAGAGTTGTATATATTTCTGGAAATTATCATGCCTGGTTTTACGTATTGGACGTTCAAGCGCAGCATTAAAACTTCTCCCTTTATTTACTTTTATGTCTACTTTATTATTATTCGACATAATCCGTCTTTGTCCTACCAAAACAAATAGTGTAATGCTACTCAATAGCCACTTCTTTTTGCAGGATGATTTAGTCTTTTGTATTATTCCCCCTGTAGCCAAAGGGATTTAGAGTTGTCACACCAAGTTCTAACGAAATGTTGAAGATTTCCAATAGCTCCATATTTTATCCCCCCATATCAGGATATTTATACAGCCTACTGCAAACTTGTATAAAAATACCTCCTGTAATAAGAAACAGGAGGTATTTCAGCGTTCTCCATAACGGAAATTGCGATTACTTTAACTTTACTAATTGTTGTCTACGACTACAGCCAAACACCTTCTACATATTTACTGGAGTTCCCTTATCATAGCGATTTCATCACAATTGGGAAACTTAGGACATTCAATACAATCTTTCCAAACTTTATGCGGCAACTTTTCTTTTTCTATTACAGTAAAACTATGCCGACTGAAAAAGTCATCCCGGTATGTCAAAGTAAATACCGTTTTTACGCCAAGCGCCTGCGCTTCTTTTATTAATTCATCCACAATACGGCTGCCAATTCTCTGCCGTATATGACTAGGCGCTACTGCCAATGCCCGGATTTCCGCAAGTTCATCCCAAACCAAATGCAAAGCACCAACGCCTACTACTTGACCATCTTCTTCCGCCAATATCATATCACGTAAGGTTTCGTAGAGTACGTTTCGCGACCGCGGCAGCATTGTCCCATTCTCAGCGTGAGCATTTACCAAACTGTGTATCGCTTCGACATCTGTAAAAAGCGCTTTGCGATAAATCATCTCTATCCCTCCCACACTGAATATTCATGTTGCATCTTCTTATAATTATACACTAACTACTACTATAAAACGCCAACTCTGTCTTGTCAATATAAAGAAGTTATAGTACCAAATTATCGGCTGACTTCTTTGTTCGGGCAAAGCTCAACTAGAGGGCACTGATTGCAGTGAGGCTTACGGGCCGTGCATACCTTCCGCCCATGCCAGATTAACCAATGATGGGCACTAGACCAATCCTGTTGGGGAATAATTCTCATTAATCCGGCTTCTACCGCCTCGGGCGTCGCCCCTTTAGCCAACCCTAACCGGTTAGAAACTCGAAAAACGTGGGTATCCACGGCAATCGCCGGTACGTTAAATAACTGGCTTAAAAGAACATTGGCAGTTTTACGTCCGACACCTGGCAATGAAATGAGGTCCTCAAATGTATCCGGTACCTGCCCATTATATTGCTGACAGAGGCGATGGCACGTATTAATCAAGTGTTTAGCCTTAGCCCGGTATAAGCCGCAGTCTTTAATTCGCTCGCCCAAGCCTTCTTCTCCCAAAGTCAACATACGCTCCGGGGTATTATACTCAGGAAAGAGCCGCCGGATAATTATGTTCACTCTTACGTCCGTGCATTGCGCGGACAACACTACGGCAACCAGCAGTTCAAAGGGCGAGGAATACTCTAGCGCAGTAGTTGTACCTTGATATGTGCGAGCTAATACCTCCAATATCTGCCGCTTACGTTGAATGGTTATACGCACTCTATCCCTCCCACTCTAACTTGACTATTACTTACCAAATGAACACTGAGGATAGCGACATTCCGAGCACATTTCGCATAAACCTCCATATCCCAGCTTTGCTATGTCGCTCTTAACAAGTTTTTCTCCGGTCAGTATACGGGGCAGTACTAAATCCAACACGGTAATTTTGGAATACATACCGCAGGCCGGCATACCGATTACGGCCGTCTCGCCAAGATAGGCCAGCATGAACATAGCCCCCGGTAACACCGGCGAACCATACGTGACAACCTTGGCTCCAGTGGCCCGAATGGCTGCGGCAGTTACATCGTCAGGATCAACCGACATGCCGCCGGTAGCAATGACAATATCCACGCCTTTATTTTTAAGCTCGGTGATTGCGCCAACAATTTTTTCTTGATCATCCGGCTGAAATATTGTATCGGTAACTTTTGCTCCATAGAGATTCATTTTTTTTGCAATAACCGGAGCGTACTTGTCTTCAATCCGACCATAATACACCTCGTTGCCGGTAATTACCACCCCGACCTTCTTTTCGGTCATGGGCAGTACATGTAACAATCCGCTGTGAGACCTGCCGATAGTTTCCACTTCAATAACAGTGGTCTCATCTACTACAAGCGGAACAATTTTTACTCCCGCAACAATATCACCGGCTTTTACTACCCGGTTGCTATGCAATGTAGACAATACAGCATGCTCAATACAGTTTACAGCATCGACCACGTCCCTATTAACCTTTAACAGACCATTTATGGCTGTTTTTATGTTAACACGTCCTTCTGCCGGATCTGTAAGCACCAAATTCGCTCCGGCAACGGCCTTTGCCATGCGGTCAACGGCTGCATTTTCATGAACCTGGCCCTCTGTCAGTTCGATAAGAAAAATATGTTCTTTTCCCATGTCCTTTAAACAAGGAATATCTTCCTCACAAACAATGTGCCCTTTTTTAAAAACCGGTCCTTTATATTCACCAGGCACAATTTTTGTCATATCATGCATCAACACCATACCAACAGCATCTTCCACACGAACTTTGCGAATACTCAAAATTTTCCACCTCCATAACAGTGCTCGAAAGATTTTTACTTGCCCGGGCTGGAAAAAAACCGTTTTCTGATAGAAAACGGTTTACCCTTTTCTGATTAAATTATAAGATACATCCCAGCTCCTGTAAAGTAAAGCAAACTAATTAGTCAGACTGCGAACCGGGGCCGGAATACGCCCGCCACGGGCGATAAAGGCATCCGGTTTAAATGGGTTAACCGCTAATATAGGACTATGACCTAACAACCCGCCAAAATTAACCTGATCGCCAACTTTTTTACCCGGCACCGGAATAATCCGAACAGCGGTTGTTTTATTATTAATCATGCCAATTGCAGCCTCGTCGGCAATAATCGCGGATAAAGTTGCCGCCGAGGTATCTCCTGGTACAGCAATCATATCCAGCCCCACCGAACATACGCAAGTCATAGCCTCCAGCTTTTCCAGCGTTAGGCTGCCACACTCTACCGCCGCAATCATTCCGGCGTCCTCACTGACCGGAATAAAGGCTCCACTTAAGCCGCCGACAAAGGACGACGCCATAAGGCCGCCTTTTTTTACTGCGTCATTTAACAGCGCTAAAGCTGCTGTCGTACCTGGAGCACCGCAGCTTTCCAAACCCATTTCTTCCAATATATAAGCCACACTATCACCTACTGCAGGGGTTGGGGCCAGCGATAAATCAATGATGCCAAAAGGCACTCCTAGACGGCGTGATGCTTCCTGCGCAACCAATTGACCCACACGGGTAATTTTAAATGCAGTTTTCTTAATGGTTTCGGCTACAGCACCAAAGTCCTGTCCTTTTACATCTTCCAACGCCCGTTTTACAACTCCAGGGCCGCTTACGCCGACGTTTATGGTGTTTTCCGCTTCGCCGACTCCATGAAACGCTCCGGCCATAAACGGATTATCCTCCGGCACATTGGCAAAGACCACCAGTTTGGCACAAGCCAACGCGTCACGGTCAGCAGTCAGAGCCGCAGCCTTTTTAATAACCTCACCCATCTCACGAACACAGTCCATATTAATTCCGGTCTTAGTTGAAGCCAAATTAACCGAAGAACAAACCCGTTCCGTCGTTGCCAGCGCTTCCGGAATAGACGAAAGTAATATCCGGTCACCTTGCGTATAACCTTTTTGTACCAACGCGGTAAATCCACCGATAAAGTTAACACCAACCGCTTTGGCAGCTGCATCCATAGCTTCGGCAACAGGCACAAAAGTGTCGGTTTTACAACTTTCAGCGGCTATAGCAATCGGCGTGACCGATATACGTTTATTGATTATGGGTATACCATATTCCGCTTCGATATCTTCCCCGATAGCAACAAGTTTTTCTGCTGTACGAGTGATTTTATCGTAAATATTCGCACAAAAGGTTTTAACATCAGGATGAGCACAATCCCGTAAGCTAATGCCCATGGTAATGGTTCTGACATCAAGTTTATTTTCTTCAATCATCCTGTTTGTTTCAAGAATATCCTGCATATTTAACATGGAAAAACTCCTTTAAGCCATAGATTTTAGTCTTTAATTAAATACGGTGCATAATTTTAAAGATATCTTCATGTTGAACTTTAATCTCCACACCTAAAGAAGTACCTTCTGCTTTGAGCACCTGCTGAAATTCTTTTAGCGCGATAGACGCACCGCCCATGTCAGCAATCATGACCATGTTAAAAAAGCCATTCATTATGTTTTGATTAATATCAAGGATATTCACGTTATGTTCAGCCAGCACAGTGCTAACCTTAGCGACAATGCCTACCCTATCCTCACCAATTATTGTTATTACTATTCGCATACTCATCACGCCTCCGTTTATATATTTAGTATTTCATCAATCAAAGATTTTTGCTATATTGAATAATATTATATCGTATTTAAAAGAAAAACCAAGGGGTATGCTACTATTTTCTCTAAAAAATCTTTTGTACTTTGTAAAAATACAAAAAGCACTGCCTGGTTAAGATAGAAATAGGACTGCCTCTGCTACTGAGACAGTCCCAAAAACCAATTACCTTATTCCTGTTCTGCTTCTTCGTTTGGTACATGGATTCCGGGGGAACTTGCTTCCCTGCTTGTCCATCCCAAAATGTCAAAGCACTTAAATAAAAGGCTAAATAGGATGGCGACTATAGTTCCTAGCGCCATTCCTTTTAACTCGACAGTTCCAAGCTTAACGGCCGCCCCGCTAACCCCGCTGACCAATACTACCGAGGTCAGCACTAGATTTTTAGCTTTAGTATAATCCACCCGTTTTTCGATGAGCATACGAATACCTGCAGAAGCAATAACACCAAACAACAGAATACAAACCCCTCCCATAACCGGGACGGGAATACTGCGGATGAGTGCAGCGAATTTGCCAATAAACGATACCAGTATTGCAATGACAGCCGCACCGCCGATGACCCATACACTGTACACTTTAGTAATAGCCATAACACCAATATTTTCACCGTAAGTTGTATTCGGCGTTGCACCGACAAAACCGGAAAGTATATTAGAAATGCCGTCTCCCAAAAGTGATTTATCCAGACCTGGATTTTTAAGAAGGTCCCTGTTAACAATGTTACCGGTAACCATGAGGTGACCAATATGTTCTGCCAACACAACCAATGCCGCCGGCATAATCATAAGTATTGCATTAATATTAAAAACCGGACTGTAGATTTCCGGCACTTCAATCCAGCCTGCCTTAACTACACTGGCCAAGTCGACGATCCCCATGAACAGCGATAATATGTATCCGGCCACCACGCCGATTAGTACCGGGATAACCGATAAGAACCCGCGAAACAGCACCGACCCTAAAATAGTCACCAGCAAGGTAAACATGGAAACAATGACAGCTTGTCCTGCACTAACAGTTGCAGAATCGGCAAACATGGTACCAGTTAGACCCGCCATATTCGTCGCCGCAGGCACTAGCTCAAGTCCTATTACAGCTACAATGGCCCCCATGGCGGCAGGCGGGAAGATCACATCAATCCATTTGAGTCCGACCAATTTAACCAGTAAGGAAACCAGAACAAAGAATAAACCAAAGACTATAAAACCTCCCTGAGCAGCGGCGTAACCACCCAGTCCCGGTACGGCCATTACGGCAAACACCGGAGCGATAAAGGCGAAACTCGAACCTAAATAAGCGGGAATTTTGCCTTTGGCAAAAAACAAGTAGATTAACGTACCAACACCATTCATTAAGAGCGAGGTTGCCGGATTAACTTTAAATAAGAAAGGAACCAGTACGGTCGAACCAAACATAGCAAATAAATGCTGAATACTCAGAGGCAATGTCTGCGCAAAAGGCAACCGTTCTTCAACCTGAACAATTTGTTTTTTCATTTGTACATATACACCTTCTTCGAAAATTAATATGCGCCCGGAAAAAATGGCATAAAAATAAGTCCCCCTCTTGGAGTTGGCCTGTGGGACCGGCGCAAATACCAAAGCCAATTATCTACATGCATATTCGGAATGATCTCAAAAAATCCTGCCTTATTGCAACAAAAAACTTCAATTTCCCCGAAAGTGTTTATATTTCTAGATTCGTCTCCCTAAACTAGGTGTAAAATCCTGTCTCTTGCAAAGACAGCAATATTTTGATAGTATGGCTACATTAGTAAATGCACTGAGGTGAATATACATGACTGCTGAGCAAATCGCCCGCATTAATGAACTAGCGCGAAAAAGCCGTAACGAGGGCTTAACTGAAGACGAAAAAACGGAACAAGCGACGCTCCGCCGCGCCTATATTGATGCAATAAAAGGCCAAATTAAAACGGTTCTGGACGCAACGAAGGAAAACCAACATCAAGCCGACTGTACCTGCGGCTGCCATCACAAACACTAATCCTCCCTCCGTAGCGTTTAGAAACGACCTGACAATGTGAAAATCGGCATTAATGCCGATTTTCACATTGTCAGGTCATTTTATTATTATTCGGAAGGTCAAGAGTGAACCGGCCCAGTTTTCCATCCCGGAACTCATTCAATACAATGCGTCCGGCTTTTTCCACGTCAATAACACCACCGCTACGCATACAGCCCCGGCGCGCACCGACTAAAGCCAATAGTTCTCCCATTTCCTCCGGCAAAGGTTGTTCTAGGCAATACCTTTCAGTCAGCCGCTCAGGATACTTCATCGCCAAAAGTGCCAATAATTTTAGTATTACGTCTTCAAGTACAACCGCCTCATCACTGATAGCCCCTGTAGCAGCTAACCGAAAAGCCGCTTCTTGATCTTCTAATTTCGGCCATAGCACGCCTGGGGTATCTAATAATTCAAGGTTTTTACTGATCTTAATCCATTGCTGGCCCCGAGTAACCCCTGGTTTGTCGCCCGTTCGTACCGTTGCCGCTCCTAACAACCGGTTAATTAGCGACGATTTGCCGACATTTGGAATGCCTAAAATCATAGCCCTTACTGCCCGTGGTCGTATCCCTTTAGCAGCTAGTTTCTCCATTTTTCCACTGGCTGCCGAAGCCACTCTGGTGATAAGTTCTTTAGACCCCTTACCACTTAAAGCTTCCAATACCACAACAGGACGATTAATCGTACGGTAGTAGGCCAGCCACTGATCCGTACCGAAAGGCTCAGCTAAATCCGTCTTATTTAGCGCTACAACACGTGGTTTTTCCCCTACAATATCATCAATGATAGGGTTAGCACTGCTGCTTGGAATTCTGGCATCTAAAAGTTCAACCACTACATCAACCAGCTTTAATTGTTCACGAATCATCCGGTGGGCTTTCGCCATATGACCGGGAAACCAATGAATGGTCATAAGTCCCACATCCTAATGCTTAAATTACTTTTAAGGAAGCGCCTTCATATGGTCAAGCGGCCAGAAAACGACAATAGCCTTACCTTTTATCAGATCATACGGAACAAAGCCTACATCGGCAAAACGACTGTCTTCTGAATTATTTCGATTATCTCCCATGGCAAAGATATGATCGCTTGGAACAGTCGATAAGGGATATGAACCCCTGGTCTGCTCTAAAATGTACTTTTCGTTTTGCAGCTCGCCATTGACAAATACCCGACCGTCTTTGATTTCAATAGTGTCTCCCGGCACCGCGATAACACGCTTGATAAAATCACGGCTCGGATCTTTCGGGAACCGGAATACCAGCACATCCCCGCGTTCTGGAGCTTTAAACCGGTAAATAAATTTATTAACAACAAGCCGTTCACCGGTTCTAAGCGTAGGTTGCATGGACGGCCCTTCGACCATATAAAGTTCGACGATAAAATACCGAATGAAAAAGGCTAAAACTACGGCAATCAGAATTGATATTACCCAGTCTTTAATTTCCGCACCGAGAGTTGAATTACAATTACTCAAACTAAAACCTCCTAACCATGAAGAAAAGGGACTGTCTACAGTCCCTCCTTCTATTAGCGTTTTTCTCTAATACGAGCCGCTTTACCGGTAAGATTACGCAAATAATAGAGTTTGGCCCGGCGAACAACGCCTTTGCGTACTACCTCAATTTTTTCAATACGTCTTGAATGAACCGGAAAGGTACGTTCAACACCTACACGGTACGATATACGCCGAACGGTAAAAGTTTCTCTTACACTAGTACCTTGGCGTTTAATAACTACACCTTCAAATACCTGGATACGTTCACGGGTGCCTTCAACAACTTTGACATGAACCTTTACGGTATCCCCAGGTTTGAAGTCAGGGATATCGTTCCTGAGCTGTTCTTGTTCCAATGCTTTTACTATATCCATTAAAAGTCCTCCTCATACTAGACGTTCGTACCGATGTGGGGCAGAGGACCGTCCGTTTTACACATAGTGGATTATATCATATGTACTTTAAAAACACAACTTAAAATCACTATTCCGGCTTATTCCACCAGGCTTCGCCTAATAAACGGTCCAAAATAATGGCGACAGCTGCGCGAACCGGCAAATGATTATAGTCTCCAGGTCCGTAGATGGGTTCCAGGATATAATCAAAACCTGCCATCACCTCTTTTTCCATACCATAACCGGTACCAAAAAGCATCAGGCAAGGTCTGTCACCGTATTCGATCATCCCTCGGAGATGACCATAGGATACGCTATTATCATAAAGACGGGCATCCGTGGTCACGATAAGGGGCGGCTGGCCTTCCTCTCTGGTAATGGCATCCACCGCTGCTTTTATATCAGCCACAATATCCAATATAGATAGAGCTTCCTTTCGATCAGGGTTATATTCACTGCCGTACCCTTCCTGCCAGTAACCCATCATTTCTCGAACTAGATTAGCCTGGCTCTCTAAAGGATGTATAACAAAATAACGCTTAATCGAATATGTCCTCGCCGTCCTGGAAATATCGTGAACATCGAAATTAGTTACTGCCGTAGCAATGATCTCGCTATTTTTGTTATAGATGGGGTAATGCACTAGGCCTAAGTATACGTTATTGGCCATATTAGCTATCCCCCTGTTCTTCTTGTATTTCCCTCAGAAGTTTAGCATCCTCAGGTGATAGGTTTGCCGACTCTAATAAATCAGGACGTCGGTTTAACGTATTCTTGAGCGACTCCTTGCGACGCCAACGGGCTATTTTTGCATGGTCGCCGGAAACAAGCACCTCCGGTACTTCCCAGCCGCGAAACTCGCGCGGTCTTGTATACTGTGGATACTCTAACAGTCCGCTATAAAACGAATCCTGGATCGCAGCATCGTTCGCGCCCAGCACGCCCGGCAACATTCTGGCTACCGCATCCACAATCACCATTGCTGGCAATTCACCACCGGTAAGAACATAATCACCGATGGACATCGCTTCATCCACAACATAGGTTCTAACACGCTCATCCATGCCCTCGTAATGACCGGCAACAAGAATAAGCTGATCATATTCGGCCAGTTCTCGGGCTTTCGCTTGCGTGAATTGTTGACCGCCGGGGCACATAAGAATAATTCGTCGGCGTACATTAGGTACCGCCGAAACGCTTTCTACCGCCCGGCAAACCGGATCAACCTTCATTACCATTCCTGATCCGCCACCGAAAGGAGTGTCATCCACTATATGATGCTTATCAAGAGCAAAATC
Source organism: Bacillota bacterium (assembly GCA_017889725.1). GTDB lineage: Bacteria > Bacillota > Negativicutes > Sporomusales > CTSoil-080 > CTSoil-081. The sequence goes on from JAGGAE010000003.1 coordinate 48,630, forward strand.
CCGGGGATTTACCACACCAATAGTTAAAATACCGGCATCAGTCGCGCGTTTGATTATGCTATGTCCGAAAGGACCGTTAAACATTTCAGGGAATAATGAAACAATATCTATACGCATATTATTCCCATTCTTCCTGTAATTTTACAGTCATGCGCTTATTTTCTAAATCAATATTTTTAACTACCTCTTTCAATGCCGGAATCATAACGGTTTTGCCATCTTCCTTTTCCGCTACATATACATCATTGCTCCCGGTCACCAGCACATCGGTTACCGTTCCGAGATACAGCCCAGTTTCATCATATACCGCCAAACCAATAATAGCAAAAGTATAATACTGACCTTCCGGCAATTCGACTAACTCGTCCCGGGATACTTGAATAAGTTTGCCCTTCAGCCCCTCTACCAAGTTGCGATTGTCCACCCCTCGGAACTTCAAAATTACAAATTTTTGATGATATTTTACCGTTTGCAAAGCCAGCTTTCGTCCGTCATCCAGCAGAACTTCTTTCATAGTTTGGAAGCGTTCAGGAAAATCGGTTAAGGCAATAACACGAACGTCACCCCGCACGCCGTGCGGGGCAACAATTTTACCAATCGTAATCAAATTCGTGTCGGCCATTGCTAAGACCTAAATGCGATTATTTTGCCATCTTCCAGCAAAATTTCTGCTGCCAAAATATCGTGCAAATTATCGCCGACCTTAATACTAACCATTCTGTCCATTGTTCCCTGAGTAATTTCTGCGCCAACTTGAAGTTCCGCTGTTTCTTTCAGCTTTTCAGTAGCGTGATTTTTAAATTCAATGCGTTTTTGCTTTTCCGCTTCAATCTGCTGGCGTAAAGCCGTCAGACCCTGAGCGTCCATTCTGGCCTGTTCGGCCATCGCACGTTTCGCATGAAATTCAATCTGCTGCAATTCATGATCAGCATTTTTTATAGCTTCCTGAATTTCAACCGCCATCTGTTTTTTTAGCCGTTCGGTTACTTTGGCTTTGATGGCAACCGGGCATTTCAAAGTCATACTTTCCATTCAATACACCTTCTTAAAGGATTTCAACCATGACTTTTTGGTTTTCCCTGGTAGCAGCCGCTTTAACCACCATGCGCAGCGCTTTGGCGATACGGCCTTGACGACCGATTATTTTGCCCATATCTTCAGGGGCGACACGTATTTCATAAGTAGTAACGTTATTGTGAACAGTTGATGTGACGTTGACCTGATCGGGGTTTTTCACTAATGATTTGGCAATCACTTCAATCAGTTCTTTCATCACTACGCCTCTTTCTTCGCACGCTTAAGCTCATCCCACTTTTTCAGGATACCAGCTTTGCTGAAAAGATCCTTTACAGTGTCGGTAGGCTGCGCACCATTATTCAACCAGTTGATAGCTTTTTCTTCATCAATTTGAACCTTAGCCGGTTGGGTTGTGGAGTCATAATGACCAAGATTTTCAATAATACGGCCATCACGCGGAGAACGAGCATCAGCAACTACGATACGGTAGAACGGAGTTTTCTTTGCCCCCATACGTTTCAAACGAATTTTAACTGCCATTTAAAATCACCTCCTTCATAGAATAGCCCTAAATAAATTCTCTTTATTGAAAGAATGGAAGCTTAAAGCCGCCCTTCTTTTTGTTGTTCTGCATCCCCTGGAAACGTTTCATCATTTTTTTAGCGTCATCAAATTGTTTTAGCAGACGGTTTACATCCTGTACTTTGGTGCCACTGCCTACCGCAATACGTTTACGGCGACTACCATTAAGAATTCCGGGGTCACGCCGTTCTTTCGACGTCATGGATTGAATAATAGCTTCCACACGCTTTAGTTGTTTTTCATCGATTTGTACGTCTTTGAGCTGCTTAAGATTACCCATACCAGGTAACATGCCCAAAACCTGTTCTAAAGGACCCAGTTTACGCACTTGCTGTAGTTGTTCCAAGAAATCATCCAGTGTAAATTCTTCTTTCCGGAGTTTCTTTTCCAACGCCATGGCTTTTTCGGCATCAAAAGCTGTTTCCGCCTTTTCTATCAGACTGAGAACATCACCCATGCCTAAAATTCGGGAAGCCATCCGGTCGGGATAAAATGGCTCTAGTGCCTCCAGCTTTTCCCCCTGACCCGTAAACTTTATCGGGCATCCGGTAACCGCCTTGACCGACAGCGCAGCCCCGCCGCGCGCATCACCGTCAAGCTTAGTAAGAATAACCCCATCCAGCCCTAAATCTTTATTAAAGGCTTCGGCAACGGTTACCGCATCCTGACCGGTCATAGCATCAACGACCAGCAGAATTTCATGCGGCTTTACTTGCTGTTTAACCGCTTTAAGTTCGCCCATGAGTTCCTCATTAATATGCAACCGACCGGCAGTATCGATGATAACCACATCACGAGCATAGCTCTCGGCATATTCCATGGCTTTTTTCGCAATAACAACCGGGTTTTCTTTATCACCCAGCGAAAACACCGGCAGTTCCAGGTTTTGCCCTAGTACTTCTAGCTGCTTAATAGCCGCCGGACGATAAACATCGGCCGCAACCAATAAAGGCCGCTTGTTTTGCTTTACCAGGTAACGGGCAAGTTTTCCTGCCGTGGTAGTCTTCCCGGCCCCTTGCAAACCAACCAACATAATAACGGTTGGTGGCCGGGAAGAAATAGTAATACGGCTTTGGGTCCCACCCATTAGCGCCGTTAATTCATCACTTACAATTTTTATCACATGCTGCGCCGGTGAAAGACTTTCTAGCACTTCCTGACCGACGGCCCGTTCTTTGACCTTAGCAATAAAATCCTTGGCAACCTTAAAGTTTACGTCAGCCTCTAATAGCGCTACCCGAACTTCCCGCATTGCCTCATTTACGTCAGCCTCGGATAGTTTACCACGGCCTCGCAATTTCTTAAATGTATTTTGCAGTTTATCGGCTAAGCCTTCAAAAACCACGTTAGTCCTCCTCTTCCCGGTTAATCAAACCTTGCAGCATTTCAAGCGCCTGTTTGATGGGAGGTAATTGGTGCTCTGCCACCGGCAGGCTTTCAATAAGACCATACACTTTATTTAAAGTCTCGCGTTCTTGCTGATAGCGTTCCACCAATCCCAATTTTGCTTCATAGTCTACTAATATTTGTTCCGCCCGGCGCAATATATCATACACGGCCTGACGCGATACATCATGAGCCAGCGCAATTTCACCCAGCGAATCATCATTCAAATAGTGCATTTCCAAGCAGCGTTGTTGCTTTTCGGTTAAGAGCGCACCATAGAAATCGTACAATAATCCTATGCGCAGTACTTTATCCAGCATAATTGTCACCTACTACTGACAAGGGAAAACCCTTTACACTAAACAATTATAACTTTCCCATGTATCCGTGTCAAGTAGTTTTACTTGTCACTAGAATTATCCTATCAGTTCTTGCCAAAAAGTGCCTGGGCAAATTCCTTTGGTTCAAAGGGACGTAAATCGTCCATCCCCTCTCCTACACCAATCCATTTTACCGGTAATCCTAATTCCGCTTTTATGGCAACAACAACTCCACCTTTTGCTGTACCGTCGAGCTTGGTCAGCACCGCACCAGTAACTTTAACCGCTTCTTTGAATATTTTAGCCTGACTAATCGCGTTTTGCCCGGTCGTGGCATCAAGGACGAGCAACACTTCATGTGGCGCATCAGGAATTTCGCGGGTAATTACCCTGTGAATCTTCTTTAGTTCTTCCATTAAATTGGACTTTGTATGCAGCCTGCCGGCGGTATCAATAATTAGAATATCCACTTTGCGCGCCTTTGCCGCCTGCACAGCGTCAAAAGCAACCGCCGCCGGATCGGAGCCTTCGCTATGGCTAATTACGTCGGCGTCGCTTCGCTCGCCCCATATCTCTAATTGATCAATGGCTGCCGCCCGGAAAGTGTCTCCCGCCGCCAACAGAACCTTTTGACCTTGTTCATGGTAATAGTGGCCTAATTTACCGATGGTGGTGGTTTTACCTACACCGTTAACACCTACCACAACAATGACGGTTGGGCCGTCTATGGCTCGGGCCAAAGGTTCCACCCCTTCGTTTAATAAGTCGCTAATTTTATCTTCTAAAAAAGGGCGCAATTCTTCCGGTGTTTGAATTTGTTTTGCTTTAATCGCCGATCTGATATCTTTAATTAGCTGCGTGGTCGTATGCACGCCAACATCGGCCATTACCAGAACAGCTTCCAATTCCTCGAGGAACTCCTCGTCAATCTGGGCATAGCCAGTAATTAGCTGCTCAATTTTTTCGGTAAACCCTTTACGGGTTTTGCTTAGTCCGTCTTTTAATCGATCAAAAAATCCCATAACTTTTACCTCCGTAATATCAGACCGCCTGATCCATAAATTTAACGGATATTAATTTAGAAATACCCGACTCTTCCATCGTAACTCCATGCATTACATCAGCTGCCTCCATAGTTCCCTTTCGGTGGGTTACAATAATAAACTGCGTGCCCCGTGAATAATCCTTCAAAAATTCACTGAACCGCTGCACATTGGCTTCATCAAGTGCAGCATCAACTTCATCCAGCACGCAAAACGGGGTAGGCCGATATGTCAGAAACGCGAATAATAGGGCCAAAACAGTTAATGCCCGTTCACCTCCGGACAACAACGCCAAATTTTGTTGCTTTTTACCAGGCGGCTGCACAACAATTTCAATTCCACTATTGAGCAGGTCTTCTTCTTCATTTAACACCAGCTGAGCTTTACCGCCGGCAAAAAGCCGGACAAATAACTCGCCAAAGTGTTCGTTAATCTTATGAAACGCTTCCTGAAACTGTTTGGTCATAGTAGCATCGATTTCTTTAAGCACGGATGTCAGATATTCTTTGGCATCGGTTAAGTCCTGATATTGAGTACGCAGGAATTCGTAACGTTCTTTAAGCCGACTATATTCTTCTATCGCCGCCGCATTGATGGGGCCTAGCTTTTCAATATCCTGCTCAAGCTGAGCAATCATGGCCGTAAGCACCTCTGTATTCTCATCACGGCATAACGCTTTTGCCTCCTCCAGGCTTAAGGCATGGTGATCGCGCAACTGTTCTAAGCAGTAGTTGAGCTCATAGCTAACTTTAGCTTCAAGCAATTCAATTTCATGCGCCCGGTTTTGGAGAGTGTTATATTTACGCCGCATTTCTTTATTCTCGCGATCCAACTTCTGTTGTTCGGATAATACTTCAAGTTTAGCAGCGGTTTGTAGGTCGCGTTCTTTCTGTTGTTCCTCTTTATTTCTCAGCGCGGCATCTTTAACACTAACAATTTCATTGAGTTCAATACCAGCATGAGCGATAGCCGCCTGGATACGTTCCGCTTCACTTACCGCGGACTCAATTTGTTTTAACACCCTTCCGCCAATTTGCCGGTACTGCTCACAATTTTCCTTAATAGCACTGACTTCTTGCTGTAGTGCGGAAAAATTAATTTTGCTGTCCGTCAATTGCACATTTATGCTTTCCTTTGATGTAAGCAAACGCTTTAACTCATCTTGCCACTCATCCAACTGCAGTTTATGCTGACTATCCCGATTTTCCAAAAGGATAATTTGCTTTTCAGCTTCGCTAATTTTATTTTGGAAGCTTTGGGTATCAGCACTACAAGTAGTATGCTCTTTTTCTACTGTATCTAAGGAGAAGCCCAGCCTTTTTATATCGGCACTAATTTTATCCCTATGAACTGCCAATTCGGCCTGGCGCAGTTCCTGTTGCCGTTTCTGTGCATCCGCTTGAGCTATTTTTTCTTCAGTAAGCAGCATTTCCTGTCGGAGATTTTCCGCATGCCTTCGGAGCTCGTTGCGTTTAGCATCAAGCTCTGCCACATCGTTCTTTAAAACTTCAATTTCATTACTCCGGCTAATAAAGCTGGCTTCCCGCCGCCCGGTGCTGCCGCCAGTAATACTACCACCAGGATTGATAAGATCGCCTTCCAGCGTAACAATTCGCACACTAAACGATTGCTCTTTCGCGATTCTTAGTGCAGCATCAATATCCTTCGCAATAATAGTCCGAGCTAGCAGATGTTCAACTACCGGACGATATTTGGCGTCACACTCCACAAGTTCCGAGGCAAAACCAAGAGCCCCGCTGGTCCGCGCAGCCCGAATTTCGGAATCACGAGGTCGGTTAACTCTGATAGTATTAAGCGGTAAAAAAGTAGCCCGTCCTAAATTTTGATGCTTGAGTAGTTCAATAGCCGACTTAGCAGCTACATCACTTTCCACGATAATATGCTGAAGCGCTCCCCCTAAAGCCGTTTCAACAGCCACTACATAGTCCCCCGACACATTAAGTACCTGAGCAACAGCGCCACACACTTCTCGTCGCCAGGGAGCATTACTTTTCAGTACACTTTTAACACCTTTGCCAAAGCCTTCATATTCCGCCTGCATATTGGTCAATATAGATAGTCTTGATGATGCCTGCCCGATTTGGCCGTTCAAGCGACCTTCCTCCGCCCGCACAGCAATCAGCTCTTTTTCTTGCTGTTGTTTGCTCGCCGCCATTTGCTGCATTTGGCTATAGCCCAGAGCTAACTCCTGCTCTAATGTGGCCTGTTCCTTTAACACGTTTTGCAATAACGCTTCACTATTTTTACATTGGCTAGTAAAGTCCTGCCGTTCTTTATCCAGTTGCAACCGTTTTTGTCCCAGAGTCCCCAAATCCCGTTCCAAAGTGCGCAACGTATTCTTATGGGTAACGAGTTCCTGCATATGCTCGAAGGTCAGTTCTTTTGCAGCATCTACTTTTTGCTGAACCGCAGCTATCGACGCCTGTACTTCCTGAAACTGTTCCTCACTTTTGGACTGAAGAGAATGAGCCTCTTCCGCCTGAAGCTCTTTATTCCGGAGAATCCGTTGTCTATCCTCCAATTGCTTTGTGCTTTCTTCCGATTCTTTCCGTAGACGTTCTTCTTCCATATGCAAGCGATCCAGACTTTTTTGCTGTTGCTCTATACGTTCACCGAGAACCCCGGCTTTGCCATCCAGTCGCTCAATTTCCGTAGCTGAACCGGAAATACTTGCTTCGATATTCTTGATGATTTCATCTAAAGAAGCCAAATTATCTGTCAGACGTTCTTGTTCCGTTTCAGCCAGTGCTAAGCGGGTCGAAACATTAACTTCGTCATCGGCTATTGCAGCCTTCTCCAACGTAACCGATTCCCGGTTTTTCTCTGCCCGGTTCATCTTATCCATAAGGAGAGTGACCTGACAAGACGTCAATTCCGCAGCCAGTTCATTGAAACGGGCGGTTCTCGCCGCACTTTCCCCCAATGGCTCAAGCTGATTTTCTATCTCTGTCGTTATATCTAGTACACGGCTCAAATTGTTTTCCGTATCGTCTAGCTTTCGCAAAGCTTCCTTCTTACGGTTTTTGTATTTCATAATGCCGGCCGCTTCTTCGAACAAAACCCGGCGTTCATCTGCTTTACTGTTTAATACCTCATCGACTTTATGCTGACTGATTACTGTCATTGAATCACGGCCAAGGCCGGCCTCAAGCAATAAGTCATGAATATCCTTTAGCCTGCAGGCCGATTTATTAATATAATACTCACTATCTCCCGACCGAAATACCCGGCGGGTTATCGTCACTTCATTAAAATCAAGAGGAAGCTTACCATCACTGTTATCAAACACAAGCGTCACTTCAGCCACACCCAGCGGGCGACGTTTATCACTGCCGGCAAAGATAACATCCTCCATTTTGGCACCGCGCAGGTTACGTACGTTTTGTTCGCCAAGTACCCACCGCACTGCATCAGAGATATTGCTTTTACCACTGCCATTCGGCCCAACAATAGCCGTAATACCAGGTTTAAACTCTAATTCAGTTTTTTCGGCAAAAGATTTAAACCCATAGGCTTCCAGTTTTTGCAGAAGCAAAGAACCACCCCGCATTTTTATGGTTTCCAATCATCAAGATTTTACCACATAGACTAAGCAGTGTACACAGAAAAATAAACTGCTCCCTCGAATATTGTCGAATCTGTATTCAAAGGGAACAGTTTATAGGCAGGATATTAAATTCACGCCAGTGTCGAATCTTGCCATTCACGATACTTACATTTATTTTATAATAGTGCAGAAATCCCCGGTTTTCGCGAGTGCTGCATTAGCTTCATCGGTATCAAGATGACATTCCAGACTGGACGTTTCGGTTACTCTAACATGAACCTGATCGAAAATCAAGCTGCGGTTGGCATCGCCAACACGAATCTGAACAAAATCATGGTCTTTTACACCATATTTTTCGGCATCATCCGGCAACATATGAATATGGCGGCGAGCAACAATAACGCCATTATGTAGCGTAACTTCGCCTTTAGGTCCTACCAAGGTAAGCCCGGCTGAATCTGCTAAATCACCGGAATCTCTTACCGGAGCTTTAACCCCCAATTTAGCCGCATCGGTAAGGGAAATTTCAATCTGAGTTTGCCCACGAACTGGACCAAGAATACGTACCCCTGGGAAAACACCCTTTTCGCCTTTTAAATCAACTCTTTCATTGGAAGCAAACTGCCCTGGCTGGCTAAGCGGTTTAAAATTACTAAGCTTAAAGCCTTCACCAAAAAGAGTATTAAGATCTTCTTTACTTAAATGAACATGACGGGCGGAAATCCCCACCGGAATCGGCGGTTTAGACATACAATCAACTCCCTTTACTGTGATCATTACATAGTAGGAAAAAAATACACTGGCGTGTATATCCAACGCTTTATAGGTTGCTCAAGTCTGACGACATGAGTTCAAGCTTGAAAAGCTCTACTAACCAAGCCATTTAGTGATTCTTTCGGCTGCTATTTTCAGACGGTCTTCCGGCTGAACTAGGGCAATGCGGACATATCCTTCCCCGCACGCACCAAATCCGACTCCCGGAATAACAGCAACCCCGGTTTCCCGGATGAGGTCAACGACAAAGTCAAAAGATGCCTGTTTTGTCGGTACCGAGGCCCAGATATACATCGAGGCCAAAGGACTGGGCACTTTCCAGCCTGCCTTCCCAAATCCTTCTACGATAACATCTCTTCGCCGTGCATACTCGGCAGCGGTTTGTGTAACACATTCGTCCGGACCTGTTAGTGCGGCAATAGCCGCCCTCTGCACCGGATAAAAAATGCCATAGTCAAAATTGGACTTTATCCGATTTAAAAGCGCAATAACTTTCGCATTCCCAACAACAAAGCCCACGCGACACCCAGCCATGCTATACGTTTTTGAAAGCGAATGAAATTCAACGGCTACCTCTTTAGCGCCGGGAATACTCAGGAAGCTGTCAGGCCGGTAGTTGTCAAATACTAATTCACTATAGGCAAAATCGTGACATACGAGAATGTTATGCCGGGTAGCAAACTCCACAACCTTAACGAAAAACTCACGGGGCGCAACCGCAGCCAGCGGATTGTTAGGATAGTTCAAAATCATAATTTTAGCCCGCTTCAAGATAGCAGGCGGTATGGCGTCCAAATCGGGTAAATAATGATTTGCAGAAGTTAACGGCATATGATATAACTCAGCATTAGCCGCCATAGGGCCGGCACTGAAAATTGGATAACCAGGGTCAGGCACTAAAACCACATCCCCTGGATTTACAAGACATAAAGCAATATGGGCCAGACCATCCTGCGACCCTAAAAGTGAATGTATCTCTGTCTCGGGGTCGAGAACTACGCCAAATTTGCGGTCATACCACTCAGATATCGCAATAAGTAGATCCGATACGCCTTTAGTAAAGGTGTATCCGTAATTCGCCGGATCACCAACTGCATTCTTCAAGACTTCAATAATATGTGGCGCAGGTGCAAGATCAGGACTACCAATGCTTAGATTAATTATATCTGTGCCATTTGCTGCCGTCTGTTTGCAAAGCAAATCAACCTGGCTGAAAATAGCAGCCGACATTCCTGACATTCTGGTTGCTTCCGTAAGCATTATTTCACCTCTCGACACAATCTATTAGTAAAATCATAAAAACAATGTCAACTTGAGTTCATTATAACACCTTCATAGTGATATTTCACCTGTTATAATGTTTAGATATTATTGCTCAATATCGCTATTATTTCGTTAAATACTTGCATTTTCAAGGATTATCATAAAGGTTTCCGTCTTTCTTTAATAAAAAGTTTATATTTTCAGATATAAGAGATGATTAAACTCAACTTTCAATTTTTACTGTTTTTTGACAAAAAGAAGCCAGGCAAACGCAAGGTCGCTTACCTGACTGGCATGGTAACTTGATTAAACTAAATTCTAGGACTGTTTTTTACAAACCAGTGTTCTACTGTATCAGCATAGTCAGCGGCAACACAAGGTTTACCAGGTGCCCCCGGCTCGGAAAGCTTAGCACCAGTGCCAACTGCTTTGCAAATAGCTTCAAGAACGTCAGTATTTGTTTTGCCGCTTTGACTTGCAAAGGCGGCCGTAACCTTTTGCACACGTTTTTCACTATTGGTGTAGGTCCCGTCGGATTCGGCGAAAGTTGCTAACGGCAATACCACATCCGCCAGTTTTGCTGTTTCCGTCAATAGTACATCGGCCACAAGGGTAAATGCACTTTGACTGAGCATTTTCGACATATTTTCTACGCCGCAGCCTACAGGATCTTCTCCGAATATCGCGTAAACGTCTTTACCCTCACCGCAGCAAACCGGACCAAAGCCTAAATCAATAGCCCCTTGGGTATTGGCCCTGCCGTGCATTACCAGAAGCGACTTATCGGTTTTTCCGGCTATGATCGCCAAACCGGCCACCGCTTCCGCTTCATGAGCACTTACTTCGCCGCCAATCACAAATACAGGTTTGTCGGCCTCTTTCAGAAGCTCAACCAGACGCGTCCTCTGCGCATGTTTGTCGCTTTGTCCGCAATCACAAGCTTTGGTTTCTTTACCGGCTAAAGCATCGGCACAGGTATTGACAAAGCACGTGATATTTTCCAAATCGATAGATATCACTTCGCTTGCATAGCGAGTCAGTTTGCTCGGAGCATTATCGACGATAACGAGTTTAGCACCTCGTTCGGCAGCCTGTTTAACCAGTAGTGCCGCTACCGGGTTAACAGTTTTGATATCAAAGCCGATACAGAGAATTAAATCCGCCGCCTTAATATCTTCGTAGGTAGCAGTGTTGGCTTTTCCACCAAGCGCCCTAGCCACACCAAAGGCAGCTGTTCTAAGTCCGAAACTGGACGGTCTAACTCCAAGTCCTTTTTCAGCCAAGTCTTTAACTAAAGCCAGCTCTTCATTGGTTAAACGCTGGGATGCATACACACCGGCCTTGCCCTTCGCCAGCTTCTGTCCGATAACCTGATACGCTTCATCCCATGAAGCCGCTACAAGTGCACCGTTCTTTTTAACCATCGGCTGAGTCAGGCGGTCGGCAGAATTAATAATGTCGTTGCCGAATTTACCGCGAACGCAAAGATTACCGTCATTAACCCCTTTGCCAACTTCAGCCGTAGTGCGGACATACTGTCCAGCAACCGTATTGAGTTCGATCGAGCAGCCTGTACCGCAGTAATTGCAAATAGTTGATGTGGTTTTTTCCGCAAAAGGTCCCGGTTTGGGCAGTGTTACCTTTTCAACCAAAGCACCTACCGGACAACTGGAAACGCACTGACCGCAAGATTCACACCTTGATTCTTCAGCAAATTCCTGACCAAAGGAAGGAGCCACAATCGTATTGTACCCGCGGGATATAAAGCCTAACGCTCCGGCGCCTTGCAGTTCATGGCAAATGCGTACACAACGTCCGCACATAATACATTTGTTTTGGTCACGAGTGATAAACGGATGCGTTTCATCCAGCGGATGTTTGCTAATAGCTCCTGCCAACCGGTTTTGTTCTACATCATACTTAGTAGAGAATTCCCGGAGTTTACATTCTTTTACATCCTGGCAACCACAGGAAAGACAGCGCTGTGCTTCGCTCCGTGCCTGTTCTTCGCTAAAGCCAAGTTCAACTTCTTTGAAGTTACGGCTACGTTCCGATTTATTCAGCATCGGCATTTTTTCTTTAGCCAGTTTGGGGAACTTTTCAAACATGGATTTATCAATTTCATGGAGTTTTCCGCGAACATGGTTATACTCCGTTGCCGGCTTCTCCATTTTCACACCACGAACATATTGATCAATTGCCAAAGCCGCCTGCCGCCCTGCCGCAATGGCCCCAATGGCCGTCTTCGGGCCGGTAACAACATCGCCGCCGGCAAATACTCCATCAATATTGGTGATGAGCAAATCAGGATTAACGGCAATCCGGTTTCTTTCCACCTTGAGTGAGAAATCAGCATCCACAAACGATAAATCCTGAGTTTGGCCAATCGCTGAAATAAGATAATCGCACTCTTCAACAAACTCCGAACCTGCAACGCGCACCGGCGATCTCCGACCTGACGCATCCATTTCGCCAAGTTCCATCCGGTAAAAAGTTACTGCCACTTTACCATTTTTATCAGCTACTTGGTCAGAAGCAATAAGTTCGGCAATATGAACGCCTTCAAATTCGGCTTCTTCAATTTCCAGATCATGGGCCGGCATTTCCGCTTTCGTACGACGGTAAGCCATTTCAACCGAGCTTGCACCAAGGCGAAGTGCGGTGCGTGCAGCATCAACGGCGGTATTGCCGCCACCAATGACGATGACTTTCTTACCGGTCATATCACCAGCTTGACCCAAGCCGACTTTTCCTAAGAATTCTACGCCCGATAAAATGTTGGCAATTCCATCTTCGCCGTCACAACCGAGCTTAGTACCAAGCTGAGAGCCAACACCAAGGAATATTGCATCGTAGCCGTCTTTCTTTAAGCTAGCGTACGTAACATCCTGGCCGAAAGTCGTATTGTAACGAATTTCAACTCCTAACGCTTTAATTAAATCGATTTCTTTATCCAAAACATCCTTCGGTAACCGGTATTCCGGAATACCATAACGCAGCATACCGCCGCCACAAGGCCATTTTTCAAAAATGGTGATGGCATGGCCTTCGCGTGCCAAATAATTAGCGCAGGAAAGTCCCGCCGGACCAGCCCCGATAACAGCAACTTTTTTACCGGAAGCAGATTTACGTTCAGGCAGATAGGGATTATCGCTGTTAAGATCGTAATCAGAAGCAAAACGTTTGAGGTAGTCAATGCCTACCCGGCCATCCACCAAATTCCGGCGGCATTCGTCTTCGCAAGGACGGGTACATACCCGACCACAGACAAGCGGAAGAGGATTTCTTTCTTTAATAAGTTTAACTGCATCCTGGTATTGACCATTGGCAATATGGGCGATATACCCCTGCACATCAATACCTGCTGGACAAGTCATGCTACAAGGAGCCGTACAGTCGCCATAATGCTGGGAAACCAGTAGTTCCAGACAAGTTTTGCGAGACTGGTTAACCGCATCCGTTTCGGTACGAATTACCATACCATTGGCAACTTCTGTGGCACAGGCCAGCATGTTGCCGCGAGCGCCCTCTACTTCCACCCGGCACAAGAGACACGAACCAAACGGCTTTAACCGGTCATCATGACACAGCGTAGGTATTGCAATACTTTGTTCCCGAGCCACATCCAGAATGGTTTGCCCCGGAGTGGCCTTTACCTCGATTCCGTTTATTGTCAGGTTGATTTTTTCCATTTTAGATGATCACCTCTCCTCAACCACTAATCAATTTCAATGGCGCTGAAACGACATTTTTCTTTACAAGCACCGCACTTTGTACACAGGCTACTGTCAATCTTGTGTGCCTTTTTCGGTTCGCCACTGATGGCTTTTACCGGGCATACTCGGCTACAAGCAGTACAGCCTATACATTTATCTTCTAGTATTACATATTTGATTAATGGCCGACACTGTTTTGCCGGACATTTCTTATCTTTAATATGAGCTTCATACTCATGACGGAAATACTTAAGGGTGGTGAGTACTGGATTCGGTGCCGTTTGACCAAGACCGCACAACGCATTCCGGCGAATCTGGTCGGACAACTCTTCCAATAATTCAATATCGCCTTCTCGGCCTTCGCCGGTTGTGAGGCGGGTAAGAATCTCGAGCATGCGATTTGTACCAATCTTACAGAAAGTACATTTTCCGCAAGACTCGGATTGTGTAAAGGATAAGAAGTAACGGGCTATATCCACCATACAGTTATCCTCATCCATAACAATCATACCGCCGGACCCCATAATCGCACCGGTCTGATTAACAGAATCATAGTCAACTATGGTGTCTAAAAGGTGCGCCGGAATACAGCCTCCGGATGGACCGCCCATTTGTACCGCTTTAAAAGGTTTACCGGAAGAAGTACCTCCCCCGATTTCGTAGATAATGTCACGGAGCGCTATGCCCATCGGAACTTCCACTAAACCTCCGCGCGCAATTTTTCCTGCCAAAGCAAAAACCTTAGTTCCTTTACTTTTCTCAGTGCCATACTTATTATAACTGCCAGCACCGTTGAGAATAATGTACGCGACATTGGCAAAGGTTTCAACGTTGTTGATATTGGTAGGTTTGCCAAATAAGCCCGACTGTGCCGGGAATGGCGGACGGATTCTAGGCATACCCCGTTTTCCTTCAATAGAAGAAATCAGAGCAGTTTCTTCACCGCATACGAATGCACCCGCGCCCTCTTTAATCTTGATCTTGAAATTAAAGTTTGTGCCGAGAACATTCTTGCCCAAAAGACCTCTCTCTTCCGCAGCTTTTATAGCAATTTTTAGCCTTTTTATAGCAATAGGATATTCAGCACGCGCATAGATATAGGCTTCATCTGCACCTATAGCGTAGCCGGCGATCATCATGCCTTCCAATACCGCATGAGGGTCACCTTCCAGCACGCTGCGGTCCATGAATGCGCCCGGGTCGCCCTCGTCGGCATTACAAATAATATATTTTTTACTGCCCTTTGAAGCGTTTGCAAATTTCCACTTCATTCCGGTAGGGAAACCTGCGCCACCACGTCCACGCAGACCCGATGCCAGTACTTCTTCTATTACTTGTTCCGGAGTCATAGTTTTTATTGCTTTTCCAATAGCCTTATACGCATCCATCGCTATTGCTTCATCTAATGACTCAGGATTGATCTTACCGCAACGCCGAAGAACAATGCGTTCTTGTTTATCAAAGAAGCTGTCTTCGCTAGTTTTTAAGTCGCATCCTTGAACTACCCATTCGGTGATAGGCTGACCGTTTCCAATGTGTTCTGCGAAAAGACGATCCACTTTATCGGGAGTTACATTACCGTAAATATAACTCTTGCCGTCCGGATTTACAATTTCCACCAGAACTTCCTTATAGCACATACCCATGCAACCGGTTTCATCAACAGAAACCGTAACCGGAGTCGTTGCCTGTTTCGCTTTGATGGCTTCCATAACCTTTAACCCACCAGCAGCGATACCACAACTGCCTAAGCCAACAATGACCTTATATTGTTTTTCCATGCTTACGCCCTCCCTGTCTCGTAGTAATCCCGTATAATTTTACGAGCAGAATCAGGGGTTAAGCGACCATAGGCTTCTTCGTCAATCATAATAACCGGAGCTAAACTGCAACAACCAAGACAAGCCACAGTTTCCAGCGTGAATTTTCCGTCTTTTGTGGTGCCGCCAAACTCCACTTTAAGTTCGTCCGCTAATGCATCGGCAACTTTTTCAGCTCCATTAACATGGCAGGCAGTACCGAAACATATTTTAATAACATGCTCACCAGTCGGTTCTAGACGAAATTGAGAATAAAAAGTCGCTACTCCCATGACTTGCGTCGGAAACATTCCGGTTTTTTCACACATTTTGTCTAAAACATCTTTGGGCAAATAACCGTACGCGGCTTGAATCTCTTGGTTATGCAAATCAAACCGCAGATAAGGAAAACAGTCGCAGACATCCTACGACTATTTTCTTAATATCCATCTATTCTAATATACCTTATTCTAAAAATATGTCAACCGCATTAGAAGTTATAATGTAATAGATAAAAACTATTTACTTATTCTAATATTAATAGATTGTTATTTTATTTTAATAAAAACCAACAAAACTATTCCTTTTACTCATTTTCGCATAGTTTACCCCCCCGCCTCTGGGCTTCATGGTACACTTTTTCCTCATCTATCGTTGTCAAACGCCTGTTATCAAGCAATACTTTTCCCGCAACAAGTACCGTTTCCACATCGGCGGCATTAGCCGCATATGTTAGCAACGAAGCACAATTATGGCGTGGGTACCAATGCGGAGCCTCCATGGATACTATAGTAATATCTGCCTGAAAACCAGGTACAAGCGTACCTGTTACTTTGTCCAACCCAACAGTGGCAGCTCCCGCCGAAGTCGCCATTTTCAGGGCCTCCTTAGCCGGAAGAGCAAGCGGATCAAGAGTATTAACCTTATGCAAGAGGGCCGCCAGCCTCATTTCTTCTAACATATCGAGATTATTGTTGCTCGAAGCGCCATCCGTTCCAAGACCAACAACCAACCCTGCTTCTAGCATAGCCGGAACCGGAGCTACCCCACTCGCCAGCTTCATATTGCTGCCAGGATTATGGGCTACCCGGACGCCCTTTTCCTTCATAATAATAATATCTTCAGGCGATACATGAACACAGTGAGCCGCCAATACCCCATGATCCAGCAAGCCCACTTCATTCATTAGAGCAATAGGCGATTTTCCATACTGTTTAACGCAATCAGTCACTTCTCCAGCCGTTTCGGATAAATGAATATGGATTTCGGCTTCTAGTTTTTCGGCCAACTGACACACCGTTTTTAAATAATCCGGCGGACAGGTATACGGCGCATGTGGACCAAGCATTACCGTTATCCGGCCCTCCGCCTTATTGTGCCACTCTGTAAAAAGCGTCTTGCTTTCGGCAAGAGCCAATTCGGCATTAGGACCAATCCCGATCATCCCGCGGCAAAGCACCGCGCGGATTCCGCTTTGCTCCACCGCCATAGCAACTTGATCCATAAACGAATACATATCGGCAAACGTTGTAGTTCCCGATTTTATCATTTCGGCTATGGCCAATTGAGTTCCCCAGTATACGTCCTCCGCGGTAAGCCTTTCTTCCGCTGGCCAGATTTTATTCTGGAGCCAATCCATTAACGCCATATCGTCGGCGTAACTGCGAAACAGTGTCATTGCCGCATGCGTATGGGTGTTTACAAAGCCTGGAGTAATAAGCTTATTCGTACAATCGATTACCCGGTCCGCCTGCCAATCCGATGGCACAGAGCCTACCTTGTCAATCAAAGTATCGACAATGGCAATATCTGCTTGACGGATATTGCCGTCCGCCCCAAAAACCTCGCCATTTTTTAATAATATATTAGCCACACGAAATGCCTCCTTGCCGCTTTTGATAATGCTCAAGATAAAACTGCCGCATGATTTGAATATCTTGCTCACTTAGTACCTGAGGACCACCTAGGGCCTGGGAATGCACATAAATCTCTGCTGCCTTTTCCACCAGTACCACGATAAGCATCGCCTCTTTCAGCGTTCTGCCACAAGCTACCAGACCATGATTGGCCATAAGCACCGCCTGACGGTCCCCAAGAGCCTTGACAGTATTCTCCGCCAGCGCTTTAGTTCCGGGTAAGGCGTATTCCGCCACCTCAACTCCCCCACCGGTCATTTGCACCAAATCCTCGATTAAAGGCGGTATACTGCGCCGCGCTACCGCGCAGGCACTGGCAAAAATACTATGGGTATGGACAATAGCGCCAACATCCGGGCGAGCGGTATAAATAGCTAAATGGAGCGGCATCTCCGACGAAGGAACACGTTGTCCCTCGCCAGTGATGCCGTTATAATCCACCGTTACTATATCGGAAGGTGTAAGAGTAAGATAATCCGAGCCGGAAGGAGTGATAGCGACTCCCCCCTCTGACCGGACGCTTATATTGCCCCACGTCCCGGCTACCAACCCCTTAGCCAGCATAGCGCAACCCGCCTCAACAATACTCGCTTTTATAGTTAGGTTTGTTTCCACAACCATTCTCCTTTATCAGCTCCTTCCTTTAAGCCTGATTCAGGTAGGCAATTTGCTCCGGTGATAACTCGTCAATCGCAATCCCCATTGCTTTAAGTTTGAGCGCACCCACGCGGCAATCAAGTTCATAGGGAACCGTATAAACCTCGTTGCGCAGGTTGCCATGATTTTGTAAAATATGCAGCACAGCCGTTACCTGCGTAGCAAACGACAAATCCATAATTTCCACAGGATGCCCATCTCCTGCGGCGAGATTTACCAACCGGCCTTCCGCCAACAGATACAATTTGCGACCGTCCTTCATTACAAATTCTTCAATATTTTTACGGACCGTGCGCTGGGAAACCGCCATTGCCGCTAAATGATTCTTATTAATCTCCACATCAAAATGTCCGGCATTAGCCATAACCGCATTGGGTTTCATAACCGTCAAGTGTTTTTCCGTAATTACATCTTTACAGCCGGTAACAGTCACAAAGAAATCGCCGCGCGGTGCCGCGTCAAGCATAGACATAACCGTAAAACCGTCGAAAGCAGCCTCGGCAGCCTTAATAGGGTCAACCTCAGTAACAATAATATTTGCCCCTAATCCTTTGGCCCGCATGGCTACCCCTTTACCGCACCAGCCGTAGCCTGCCACAACCACGGTTTTACTGCTTACACTGAGATTAGTGGTACGCATAATGCCATCCCAGGTTGACTGTCCTGTACCATAACGATTATCAAATAAATATTTAGAATAGGCGTCATTTACCGCCATCATTGGAAATTTAAGTTTGCCCGCTGCAGCAAGTGCCTTTAACCTGTGCACACCTGTAGTCGTTTCTTCCGAACCACCCAGAATGTTACCCGCCAATTCGGAACGTTCTCCATGCAGCATCGACACCAGGTCCCCGCCGTCGTCAACAATAATGTCCGGTTTGGTATCCAGGGCCTTGTGCAGAAAATGCTCGTATTCTTCAGGCTTGGTATTATACCATGCGAATACCTTTACCCCCTGGTCAGCCAACGCGGCAGCTACATCATCCTGGGTGGAAAGCGGATTGCTTCCAGTTACAGCTACATTAGCACCGGCGTTTTTCAGAACAAGGCCCAAATAAGCCGTTTTAGCTTCCAAATGCATGGTAACAACCATGTTTTTCCCTGCCAACGGTTTCGTCCTTATCAATTCCTCATTTAACACATTGAGAACCGGCATGTGTTGTTTAACCCAATTAATTTTATCCAGTCCCTGAGGAGCTAAATTTTTGTCTCTAATCATGGAAGTCATTTATTTTCCACCTTTCAGTTCTTTTAATTTTCGAATGTTATCTATATAAGGGGGCGTTACTATCCCTTCCTCCGTAATAATCGCCGTTACCAGCGCGGCAGGAGTGACATCAAACGCCGGATTAAATACCTCGACGCCACCAGGGGCCGTAGTCGTTCCGCCAAAACCGGTAACTTCCGAAGCGGCGCGCTCTTCTATCTGTATGTCCTCACCCTTTTCCAATGAAAAGTCGAAGGTAGAAAGCGGTGCAGCAACATAAAAAGGAAGATTATGCTCTTTCGCTAATACCGC
The DNA here is from genome assembly GCA_017889725.1 of Bacillota bacterium. GTDB lineage: Bacteria > Bacillota > Negativicutes > Sporomusales > CTSoil-080 > CTSoil-081. Next base: position 68,190 of record JAGGAE010000003.1, read on the forward strand.
TACACTATATGTGCCGATCTTATTCGCCACATCCCCTGATAAAGTAATTCGGTCAGCACCGACAATAACGGCATCCACCATACGTTTTTTCATAACCCAGCCGGCCATACTATCGGTAATCAGCGTTGTAGGAATGCCTTCCTGCAATAGCTCCCACGCAGTTAACCGTGCTCCCTGCAAAAGCGGACGCGTCTCATCAGCAAATACTCTTTGTATTTTTCCTTGTGAAAACGCCTGACGAATAACGCCCAGCGCGGTACCCCAAGCCACCGTCGCCAGCGCTCCGGCATTACAATGAGTAAGTATACTGATTTTTTTATTAAACAGAGCAGCGCCATGCGCTGAAATCCGCTTGTTTACTTCTTTATCTTCTTCGAAAATAGCCAGAGCTTCGGCTTCAAGTAAAGATATTAAATGGATTGTATTACTTTCTTTTTGATAGTAACGCTTAGCCGCGGTAAACATCCTGTCCACCGCCCAAAACAAGTTAACAGCAGTAGGTCTGGTTTGCTTTAATTCATCAGCAATAACGGCAAACTTATCCCAAAAGTCGAGGGACTCAACCGATAATTCTCTGGCACCCAACACCATTCCAAATGCCGCCGCCGCCCCGATGGCCGGCGCACCACGCACTTCCAACCGCCGTATTGCCTCAGCAACCCGGCGGTAATCCCGGCAAGTAATATATTCTGTTCTTTCAGGCAACAACGTCTGATTTAGCAGCATCAAACAACCGTTTTCCCATAGAATAGACTGCATCTCTCTTCACCAGCCTTCTACAGTGTAAAACCGCCGAATTCGGCCAGTGCATGACGGCAGGAACAATCTTGTTGGATATCAATCCTTTCAATTGTCGCCATAATGAGTTTTTTAATATTTTCTGTATTAGCCGCCATTGTCTCCAACACCTCGGAATGGGTCAACGGATGTGGTGAAATTCCGGCAGCAAAATTAGTAACCATGGAAACCGTCGCATAGCAAATCTCAGCTTCACGGGCCAATACCACTTCCGGAACATTAGTCATACCAACAACGTCCCCGCCTAATTGCCGAAATGCCTTAATTTCCGCTGGAGTCTCAAAACGTGGTCCTTCCGCACAAACATAAGTCCCTTTAGCATGAGCCTTAATACCCAGCCCTTCAGCCGCTTTCAGTAAAGTCTCCCTTAAATTAGGACAATAGGGCTGAGTAACGTCCACATGAACCACTTGGCGCCCCTCCCCATTATAGAAAGTGTTTACCCGGCTTTTGGTAAAATCCAGAAACTGATCAATGAATACAAAATCCCCGCCACCCATATCTGGATTAAGGGAACCCACTGCGGTAGAAGCTATAATGTTGGTTACACCCAATTTCTTCAGTGCCCATATATTAGCCCGGTAATTAATAAGGTGCGGCGGTATAGAATGGGCACTGCCGTGACGAGGAATAAAGGCCACCGGCTTCCCCTTGAATTCGCCCACCTTATATTTGACATCCCCGTAAGGAGTAACCACAGTATCTTCCCTGATGTTTTCTAAAATACGCGGATCATAAAGTCCTGTGCCACCAATAATTGCAATTTTGATCATTACCCTCACCTTACCCTATCATTGAAATATAAAACCCAGCATGTTCATTTTACTACTTATTACTATATCCAATCTAACATTAAATTCCACAAATAGAGAGTAAATCCTTCATGGAAGCTAATACGAAATCCGCATTTTCCGCTTCTATAACTGTCCACGGAAGCTCCGTCCAGCGTACTGCCGCTGTTTTGACTCCAGCGCACGCCGCACTCTTAAGATCGGCCGGACTGTCACCTGCCATCAGGCAGTCGGAGGCGCTAAGTTGTATAGCCTTTAGCGCGAGTTCAACAGGTTCCGGATGCGGTTTATGATTTTCGCAGTTATCACAACCAATAACCACAGAAAAATATTTTTCAATATCAAATAATTTCAACCCTAACCGGGCTCTTTCCTCAAATTTTGATGTTACTACTGCCAGTTTTATACCGCTCGCATATAACCGTTGTAGAGTCTCAGTCACATCCGGGAAGATTCTAGTCAGACGATCATGATTACTGGCATTAAATTCCCGATACGTCTTAGTCATTTCATCCACTTTATCCGGCCCTAAATACTCCAGCGCAGCCCGAAGGGGTCTTCCAAAATATGCACGAACAATATCTACATCTACATCCCGGTTGAAATGCACTCTATACGTATGCTGAAAGGATTGTATAATCAACGCATTTGTATTTAACAGCGTTCCGTCTAAATCAAAAAGTATACCGCGATAGTTCATAGTCTCCTCCTAAAAATAGTGCAACCAAGTAAATTCGTCTCAGCCTGTCCCATTATATTACACATTGCACATAAATAAAAGAGACCGTAGCCCTCTACAGCCCCTTTGTATGTACAACCTGTCGTAAAATTCAAAGGTTAACACCAACCAATCCCCCCAATGCCCCGGCTGCCACTCCAGCTATCACCCGGCTGGTCAGAACCATTAATAGCGGAGAATCGTCCGACATCTCTAACCCTATGGCCACCGAAACCAATACATAAATTAGACCAACCGACATGCCAATAATAATTCCCTGCGCCCCGGCTTTCTTCGCCGCATACGCACTACCCAGAAAAATACTGCCAACGGTAATCGCTACCATAATATAACGATTGTATTCTTCAAGAAAAACACTGTCGGTTGCTACATTCGCTAAAGTCAAAAGAACAACCGCAATTAGTGAAACTACAAGACCAACAACAACGCCTTTACCGATCAAAGTCACGGCGGCAGAAGTCGAAGTTTTTCGCGGTTTAGCATTGTAGCGCGTACTTTTTGCCCCCCTCACCACAGTATTACCTCCCATGAAGTTTTACTGTAATTTATGCTAGGTTGACAAATTCCATTCCTTAATAAGCGGCATTATATTATAGTTTGTCAAATCAAAATGGATGGGTGTGACCGATATCTTTCTCTGCTCCACCGCGACGACATCACTCCCCTTACCATTACCTGCATGTACCGGCCTTCCGCCCATCCAGTAATAGCTGCGTCCTCGCGGATCCTGCCTGTGTTCAAAAATATTCTCATACTGGATAACACCTAGCCGGGTTATTTCCACTCCGGCAAACTCGTTAGCCTTTAGTGGCGGAACATTAACATTCAACAACGTATTGGGCGGCAATTTCTTTTCCAGAGTGATCTGCACGAGTTTACTGGTAAATTCAGCAGCCACACTAAAATCGTCGTACTGCCAGCTTGTTAGGGATACGGCAATAGCCGGATACCCAAGGAGAGCGCCCTCAATCGCTGCGCTTACCGTGCCGGAATATAACACATCAGTTCCCAAGTTAGCACCCTGATTAATACCGGATACAATGATATCCGGTTTCTCTTGCAATAGCGCCTCAACCCCGATCTTAACACAATCGGTAGGGGTGCCGCCAATTCGCCAGCCAGTTACTCTCTCTTCCTCGAAAAAATGCTCGTCTACCCGGATGGGCTGATGAACTGTAATAGCCTGACTGGTAGCACTGCGTTCCGAATCCGGTGCAACAACCGCAACATCACCGATTTTTGATAGTTCTTGCCACAACGCCTGTATCCCAGGAGCCAATATACCGTCATCATTGGTAAGAAGAATGCGCAATAGGGTCCCCTCCTATAGTTGTCCCATAAATTTATGAGTTTGCGGAATAACACGCGCATCGCGCACCAGGTCCAATGCCACTGCCTGAAATTCCAGCATTTTTTCCGGCGAAATTCCCAAAACGCCATGGAGAGGAGTAACTGGCTGAATGACAACTAAAATTGCTGGATCAACCTTAGCCACCAGATTCATCGCCCGCATAAATTCGCTCAAATGAGTATCTCCCGTAACTACCACTTTGACAAAGATATCTTTCTCAACCGCAAGCTGTAAGAACTTCTCATGCTCGGTCCAATATTCCTGCCCCGTAACGCTTGGCAGTTTTATATCCATACTAACAATATCAATATACGGCAATAAAACCTTCAGCGCGTCCGGCATGGTACCATTGGTTTCAAGATAGCTCTTGCCATGTGTATGTTGGACTAACTCTTTCAGCGCATCTAATTGGCATAAAGGCTCTCCCCCCGTAAAACTCACGGAGTGATGCGGTGAAACCAGCAAATTATTGATATATCCCGATACTTCCTCTACAGATAACGGATTATTCGCGCTTATAAAATCGCGTTTTCCCGGATTACATTCAATACATGCCTGCAAAACCGGATTTCTCGAATCAGGGGTATCGCAGTAACGGCAAGCAAGATTACAGCCTGCCATCCGTACAAATACTTGACGGCAACCAGCATATTTACCTTCCCCCTGGATGGATGAAAAGATCTCTACAACAGAAACTTCACTCACATTATTCCTCCCGGTACGCTACGGCCGAACGCGGAGATTCCCATACCTTTACTTGTTTTACTTTAATATTTTGCGCAAATTGACCATTTAGTTGCTGATAAATGTATTTAGCAATGTTTTCCGCTGAAGGATTCCAATCTTTGAATGCGTCCAATTCATTCAGATAATAATGATCCAACTGCTCAATGATACTATTCACATGTTGCTTGAGCACGCGAAAATCAATAAGCATTCCAAGTTTGTCTAACTGAGTACCGGCTACAGTAACCTCCACTTGCCAATTATGTCCATGCAGACGGGCACACTTGCCTGAGTATCCTTCAAGTCGGTGAGCAGCTTCGAATTCAACGATAGTAGTTAATTCGTACATAACTAATACTACGGGTATGCTGGGTATGACTCCACACCCGATTTTTTCGGTGCAACAGGCCCAAAAAGGTAATAGGTATCTGGCTATACACAAACAGCGGATACAAGATAAGATAAAACCAGGACTTTAGGGAAGCTCGAATCATGATCAGAACAATTACCGGGAATATATATTGACCAACAGCAATAATTGTCCACACCTGAAGCGGAATAATTTTAAAGAGAATATCGGTGTATAAATGAAACATTGGGTTTAGATAACTCATGATGACAAAGAACGTTGACATTAGCAAAAAGTGCGACTGCAATAAATGCAATACCCCATCAAGCAAACGCCAGTTCCGACGGCGTATTCCTTCAAAGAATAACTGAGGGATATAACGTCCGGCTACGTCAAAATGACCTTGCGCCCAACGTTTGCGCTGATTCCATGATTGCATAAAGGTAAGAGGCTTTTCATCATATACAATGGCTTCATGAGCCCAGGTGGTTCTAATTCCTTTTAAAAGCACCTTCATGGTGAACTCTAAATCCTCAGTTAAACAGGTAGCACCCCATCCGAATTCCTGCAAAACATCCATCGAAATGCACATACCCGTCCCCCCCAAGGCGCTTGACAGCCCCAGGTTATACTTAGCTAAATGCCATATATGGTTAATGAGCCAGAAAGAAATGGCAAAGGTACCGGCAATCCAAGTATCATTGGGATTCTTTGCATCAAGATATCCCTGGATTACTTTCTCCCCTTTACATAAACGATTATTCATTTCCAGCAAAAAGTTAGGATGTACCAAATTGTCGGCGTCAAATACTACAACAGCATCATATTTTCGTTTCATGCGGTATAATTTAGCAAACATCCACTCCATTGCATAACCTTTACCGCGCTCTTTAGAATTATTACGTTCATGAACAATAGCCCCCGCTTGACGAGAAAGCTGCACCGTCTTATCGGTACAATTATCCGCAACGACAAAAATATCATACATATCTCGAGGATAATTCAAAACTTGAAGATTCTCGATTAACTGCACAATAACATTCTCTTCATTATGAGCCGCCACAACTACTGCAAAGGATTTTTCCGGTACAAGAATTTTGTTTTCTTTGCGCCGCCACATCCCAAATAGAGCAAGAATAAAATAATAGAATGTAAAAAATACAATGATGAGTTGTATAGGAATCATAATATAGTCCAAAATATGGTCCATGGATAAAATCTCCTTTTTTAAGAACAGCGTTTAACTACTCCGCCAATACTGTATACTACTTACTTATGCAACGATCCTACAACCAATTACCAATAGGTTGTCTTATTTACAAGTATCACCATTTGCTTAATGGAAATATTCGCCATTGACTATACATCTCCTGCAAACGTGGTTCTCATTTAATATAACCCACTAGAAACTATGTATCCTCGAACGTACTTCCAGCGCACATTGCTAACAATGAGCTAGGATGGAGATTCCAGTAAACCAAAGACTGTGTTAAGAATGCCGAACACAGCATAAGCAAAAAAGATTGCAAATAGAATTGCCTGAAACGAAACAAAAAGTATGCCCAAGGCCACTGCAATCGCCACAACCGCCGGAATTACCCTGATTTTCTCGCCTTTTCCTTTAAAATCAGGATATTTAACGGTACTAATCATCAAATAGGCGAATACGGCAACAAAAATACAAAACATCCAGGCATCCGGTTTAATACCAACCATAACAAACGTAGCAACCACACATCCGGCGGCTGGAATAGGCAGCCCCATAAAATACCCTTTAACTACGGATACATTTACATTGAATCTTGCCAGCCGTAAAGCGCCGCACACGGCAAATGCCGCAACTACGGCGGCACCAGTATATCCCATATCTTTTAATAAATAACTATACGCCAATATAGCCGGAGCAACCCCAAAAGATACTAAATCACATAAAGAATCTAATTCCTTGCCAAACTCACTGCTAACTTTGAAATACCGCGCCGCTCTACCATCCATGGCATCAGCCAACATGGCAATAACAATAAAAATAGCTGCCGGTATATACGCTCCCTGAAAAGTGGCAAGCAGCGAGAAAAAACCAAATACAAGGTTAGATGAAGTTAACATATTAGGAATGATTGATTTCATTCGCGTAACCTCCCGATGACTGTCTCGCCACCTCGTACTTTATCTCCTTTTTTCACCAGCACTTCGACCGAAGTAGGTACTACCAGTTCTGTGCAAGACCCAAACTTAATCATCCCGTAGCGTTCTCCCCGTTGTAGGGCCGTTCCCAGTGTTACCCACGACACAATGCAACGGGCTAGTATTCCGGCAATTTGTGTAACCAAAATGCGCATTCGCTCATTTTCAATGCCCACAGTATGTCGTTCGTTTTCACAGCCAACCGATTCCTTATAGGCAGGCCGAAAACGTCCACAAGTATATTGCTGATATTTAATTTCCCCTGCAATAGGGCTGCGGTTTATGTGAACATTGAACACCGAAAGAAATATCGTTATTCTTACACCCATTTCCTCCAGAAACTGGTCCTCATATACATCACTAACCCCCATCACTACTCCATCTGCCGGCGAAACAATTAAACGGTCATCTTCTGGAATAGTTCGGTTGGGATTACGGAAAAAAAACGACACAAAACAGAATAACACGCCTGGGATAATGCTCCAACATATGTCAACGGTCAAGGCAACTACAATTGTAATAAACGCCAGTACGCTGATATACACATAGCCTTCCTTAACAATTGGAGCTTTAACCATCCATCCACCCCCCACCTGTGCCGTGCAAATATGCCGGTCTATTTATTCTACTTCCCGTTGGTACAATGCGACAGATAGACCAATCCGCCCCAAATTCCTCACTCATTATAATATACCCACTTTGATTTTGTCTAATGTTTTTTAGCCCCAAGTACCGCAAACACAAAGCGCGGCAGAGCGAGCATCCTGATCGCTCTTTGCGGCTGCAAAAGCAGTCTGAACAACCATTCCAAGCTTAAGCGCCGCATCCATAGAGGAGCCCTTTTTACATTTCCGGCCATAACATCAAACGATCCCCCAACGCCGATCGATACGGGAATATCCAATTCACGCATATTAGCTGCCAGCCATTTTTCTTGTTTTGGCACCCCTAGCGCTACAAGCAAAATATCCACGCGTTTTACCCGAATTTCTTCGATAATTCCCGGCATCTCGGCAGGAGTAAAGAACCCGTGGCGCACACCTGCCACCGTTATACCAGGATACCAGACTTTAGCGGTTTCTGCTGCCCTTTGGGCAATTCCATCCGCACCGCCAAAAAAATATACGCGATATCCGCAAGCCGCTGACCGGGCTAATAGCCGCTGTACCAAATCATAACCAGCTACCCGTTCCGGTACTTCACAGCCCTGATAACGCGCTGCCCATACAACCCCAGCACCATCCGGCACCACAATATCAGCTTTTTCCAGTATTCCGGCCAATTGAAGGTCATTTTGGGCTGCCATAACCATCTCTGCATTAGCCGTAGCAACCAGATGCGGCTCTCCCCCCCCAATAAAAGCTTCAATGATTTCTACTGCCTTATCCATGGTCACAGCGTCAACTCTGACACCCAACACTCTTGTTTGCACTAGTAATAAGTCCCCTCACCCTATTTATATCTTGCTTTTAATAACTTGTACTATTTTACCACATTATGAGTGACCCGGCAATTACCACCAAGGCAGTTTCCATTGCGGTTTTTGGGTAGGCTGTGGGGACGGTTGAATTTGCCCCGGGGGTAGTTCAGCATTTCTATCCTGTTGGGTTCTTTTATCAGCTTGGATAGGTTGTGTTCCAGCGACAAAAGCACTATACTCTATCTCCTTGCAGTCAAAACCGGCCAACTTCCCGGTGTCAGCACAGATCGGCACATGCGTCACTACATGGCTGGGAACCATAAAATTAACGGTAGGAGATCCACTCAAAATTTTTGTCATTAATATAGCCCACATTCCGGCAACCTGAGTACCTGATATCCCAACCGTGGTCCTGTCATCATTACCAATATAAATTCCCGCCAGCAGCGTAGGCGTATATCCGATAAACCAGGCAGTCTCGTAATTATCTGTAGTACCGGTCTTGCCAGCGGCTGGCCGCCCAATATTTGCCGGTGTACCAGTACCGTTCTCAATAACACCTGTTAACATATCTGTTATAAGATAGGCAATCTCCGGCCGAAGTACCGCCTGCTGCTCAAATCTAGCTTCTTCCAATACTTGTCCATTGCCGTTCACCACTTTCAAAATGGCTCTTGGCTTTGATACCACTCCCGCATTGGCAAAACCAGTATACGCCGTGCATAGCTCCAGCAAAGATGCTCCGTGGCTTAATCCCCCCAGGGCGACAGCCAGATTGTTATCTCCCGGGGTTATTGTGGTAATTCCCATGCGTACAGCCAAATCCAGAACATTCGCCATTCCCACTTGCTGTCCGAGTTTAACAGCCGCTACATTGACTGACCAACGAAGCGCTTTTTTTAAGGTTATAGGGCCACGATACGTGCGGTCATAATTTTGAGGTGCATACCCACTGATATTAATCCGCTCATCTATAACAATTGCATTTTCCATTAATCCTTGATTTAGTGCGGTTGCAAATACAAAGGGTTTAAATACCGAACCAGGCTGGCGAACTTCGCCAATAACCCGATTGAGTTGACTTTCTTCATAATTGCGGCCACCAACCAGGGCCTTTATCGCTCCGGTTCGTGGGTCTATAACCAGCACAGCTCCCTGATACTGACCCAATACGGCTTCTGCAGCCTGTTGGCATTTAATATCAAGAGAGGTATACACCTTTAAACCACCCTTATATACTTGGCTAGCCCCGTAACGCTCCACAAGTTCACTGGCTATATAATCGAGAAAGTAAGAGGCCTGTACCATGCGCTTTTTTCTGCCTGCCAAAACAATGGGCTGGTTCTCAGCCTCTTTCGCTTCCTCCTGTGTTATATACCCAGCTTTAGCCATCCCTTCGAGTACCTCGCTTCGTCGGTTACGTGCCGCTTCTATATCTACATAGGGGGAAAATATATTAGGCCCCCGCGGCAGACCTGCCAACAAGGCACTCTCTGCAAGACTCAGCTGATCGGCATGCTTAGAAAAGTATGACTGAGCCGCAGCTTCAACACCATATGCCCCTTCTCCAAAGTATACCTGATTTAAATAGGCTTGGAGAATTTCCTGTTTGGAAAATTGACGTTCAATCATAAGTGCCAAGAGAGCCTCTTTTATTTTTCTAAGCACCGTCTGTTCCTGCGTTAAAAACAGCCCTCTAGCTAACTGTTGAGTAATCGTACTGCCACCTTCGGCAAAGCCACCTGTACGAATATCAATCCAAATTGCCCGTAAAATACCAATGGGATCTACCCCCATATGACTGTAAAAGCGAACATCTTCATTCGATATTATAGCCTGCTGAAGATAAGGTGACATTTTTGTTATTGGCACCACAATCCGATTCTCTTCAAACAATTTAGAAATTAGTACTCCGTTCGCGTCATAAACCTGTGTGGCTATATTCATTCCCAGACTTTCCAGTTTATTCACCTCTGGAAGTTCCCAAAACGCGTAGCCTATAGATATCGTGACAAAAGCCAGTATACCGGTAATAACGCCCCCTAAAAGCAAACCTTTATACCGCCAAAGTTTTTTCTTAATGCTACTAATCCCATCTTTATACATAAACGCGCCCTCCCGTCACCACTAGTATACCCAAAGTCTTACAGGCTTTACGCGCAGGAACTTATACCGGCTACAGCGAATATCTCGGTAGAACATCTCAGCAACTAACTTAATGGCAGAGGTATACCGCTATGACAAATAGCTCGAATACTATCGCACGTGTTTGCCGTATTATTACCATTTTACTTTTCGCTGCCTTCTTAATTCCTCTGGTTTGGTTTCCTTTGGTATTTAGCGGGACATCCTCCACACCGCCTATCACTACCCCTACCTTACTGGGGGAAAAAACAGCCCTTCACGTAGCACCACCGCCAGCGGGCGTTTATTATCTTAATGACACCCCTGATTTTCCTTTACAGGGAAACGCCGTTTATGATATATGGACAGTGGAAGACCGCCAAAACTTAGGGCTACCTCTTGCATTGCCGCCATTCACACCCTACTACGGAGAAAAAACAGTATATTTGACTTTCGACGACGGCCCAACCGCAGATCACACGGCAGAGATTCTTGCCATTCTCCAGTCTGAAAAAATAAAAGCTACTTTTTTTGTTGTCGGCACACAAATTGAAAAGAACCCGGATGTTCTCCGCCAGATTTTCCAGGCCGGTCATTCTATCGGCAACCATTCTTATAACCACGTGTATAAAGACCTTTATCGTTCGACCAGCACCTTTATGGATCAACTTCATCATACAGATAAAATCATTAAAAGTATTATTGGCGTCCGTCCCAGAATTTGCCGGGCACCGGGCGGAACCTCCGGCAGTTTTACCAAAGACTATTGGAATTCGCTTACCACACAAGGATACATAGAAACCGGCTGGAACATTGATGCCGGAGATGCGTCCCGTGCTAACGCCGAAAAAATTACCGCCAATGTAATACATCAACTTACTAAAAATCATTTTCTTTGGAACCATACCATTATTCTTCTGCATGATGGCCGTGCCAATGCCGAAACAGTAAAAGCCTTGCCTAATATAATCCACTACTTAAAAGACCAAGGCTTCGAGTTCCGCATAATTAATCCGGAAACTCCACCCGCTTGGTAGCAAAAATCCCCACCTCAAAATGAGGCGGGGATTTATTAATTACAAACTATAGTTTGGCGATTCTTTTGTTATGCTAACATCGTGCGGGTGGCTTTCTTTAAGACCGGCACCACTAATTCTAATAAACCTTGTATTATTGATCATTTCTTCCACGGTTTTTACGCCACAGTACCCCATACCGGCCCGTAAACCTCCAACCAGTTGGAAAATAGTATCAGCCACCGAACCTTTATAAGGTATACGGCCTTCAATGCCTTCCGGAACAAGTTTATCCATATTTTCCTGGAAGTAACGATCCTTACTACCTTCAACCATAGCTCCCAGTGATCCCATTCCACGATATACTTTGAAACTACGTCCCTGATAAATAATAGTCTCACCAGGGCTTTCTTCCGTACCGGCCAAAAGATTACCGACCATCACTACCTGGGCACCGGCAGCGATAGCTTTGGCAATATCGCCGGAATATTTAATTCCTCCATCAGCAATGATGGGTACACCATACGGCCGGGCCGCAGTCGCACAATCATACACCGCAGTAATTTGAGGAACACCGATACCGGCAATAATTCTGGTAGTACAAATTGAGCCGGGACCCATACCAACCTTAACCGCGTCCGCTCCCGCTTCAATTAAATCCCGTGTAGCTGCTCCCGTAGCAACATTACCAGCAATTAAATCCACATTCGGAAATGCCTTTTTAATAGTTTTTACCGATTCAACGACACCCCGTGAATGCCCATGTGCCGTATCCACAACCAGTATATCAACCTTTGCTGCCACCAAAGCTTCAATACGGTCCATCATATCGGCCCCAATACCTACAGCCGCGGCAGCATATAATCTTCCTTTGGAGTCTTTTGCTGAATTTGGATATTTTAGTGCTTTTTCAATATCTTTAATAGTGATAAGACCTTTTAAGTTTCCTTGCCCGTCCACCAACGGCAACTTCTCAATACGGTTAGAAGCCAAAATCGCTTTGGCTTCTTCCAGCGACGTTCCCACAGGAGCGGTAATTAAATGCTCCCGGGTCATGCAATCACTGATCTTTCGCGATAAATCAGTTTCAAATCTAAGGTCGCGGTTGGTAAGTATGCCAACAAGCTTTTGTCCTTCCGTAACCGGAACACCAGAAATTCTATATTTGGCCATTAAATCATGAGCATCCTGCAACGAATTATTCGGAGCAAGGAAAATAGGATCTACAATAATACCATGCTCCGAGCGTTTTACCTTATCTATCTCATTTGCCTGCCGCTCAATCGACATATTCTTATGAATTACGCCGAGACCCCCTTCCCGTGCCATGGCAATTGCCATGCGGGCCTCAGTCACAGTATCCATTCCTGCACTCATAAGCGGAACATTAAGCCGGATGTTTTTCGTCAGTGAGGTACTGACATCAACCTCCCTGGGCAAAATATCGGACTGATTAGGAATAAGTAGAACATCATCAAACGTCAGCCCTTCCGGGCCGAACTTATCCTCGAACATAATAGTACTCCTTTCGCTATGTTGTAGCAGCCGTATTTCCAATTATAATATCATATATAAAGCGTCCAAATCTAGCCTTTTTATGACAAGCTATATAATATTACGCTTATTTTTTAAAACGAAACTCCTCAATATCTTGTTGAGCAATTTGCCATGCATCATAATCTTCTACCGCCTTTTTTGTATCCAGTGTGCCTAAAACAGGAGACGCTAATAAACCACTCTGCTCAAAAGGTGCAATACTCAAGCGAATCCCATACCTAGTGTCTACTCTTCTCCCGCAAATTCGTTGTACGCGTTCAATAAAATTCTGCAGTTCTTGCTCATTTTGTTCTCCACAACATGCTTTTAAGTCACTAACACATTGACAAAGATCATGTAAGCAATCCAATCTGTGTGAATGTATCAAACAGGAAAATGCCTGCATGCCCTGCTCAGATTGACTAGAAAGCTGCCATACAATCGGACGCTTTCTAAACTGCCTGATATGTCGCTTAAAGAAACGTTTTAGTATCCATTCTTGTATGGAAATGCCGACAATCGCTTCAAATTCAGCTTCAAACAGTATTATATTGCACCAAGTAGCAATCATCCGTCTTACCAAACCAACTAACCCATTACCTTTACACCCATCTGTCAAAGGTATGAAAGCCCTATCCTCCATCACTGACAAAATTACACAAGTTAACGCATCTTGGGCCATCTGACTCTCACTGTTTCGATCTCGCCAACCATGCTTCGCAATCCCCTCTTGAACCCATTGGCAAACAACACTGGGCGGCAACTTCACCGCATGAGTCATTTTGTCTAGCTTGCTTACAATAGTTGCCCCTATATTATCTTGTCCGTCTTCATATATTTCTTTCAAGCGACTCTTATATTCATTTTCTTGTTCACTTAATCCTTCCATGTCATGCCTATACAGGCTGGGTATCTTACCCATTTCCTCGGTTATCTCTCGAACCTCCTTCTCCGACAAACAAAACAATTCTTGTATTTTCAAATCAATAGCATCCCTTGCTAATACATACTTTAAAGCCATGCTCCAGACACTAGTCTTTCTCTCAGATACCTTGTCACTAAACGGAAAAAAGCTCTGTGGGTTACGCGGATTGCAGCGGTCGGTAATTTCCAGCTCATAAAGTTTCCCACTAACCTCAGCCGCACATTTTGCCCACTCCACAAGCGTGGTCATATCATTTACATTTACTTCAGGCACAGGCAGTCTCTTTACATCAATAGGTTGAAAATTTACCGTCGGATTAAAAGCATTAAGCAGCCATTGGTATATTTTCGAATTGAGCAAACTCAATAAAAACCAGGTATTCTCCGACTCATGGGGAAAAATGCAACTTGCCGCCATATCTGTCATATGTTCCGCATCAAGAAGCTTAGCACAAAAACATTTACTGCTAATAAGTCCGTATACAATTCCCGGACGCAGCCAATACTTGACATTCGGTAGTTGGGCCGAATAATGCTGTTTATAATATGCGCGGGCAAAATCATTCCATAGAATCAGGTAGGAAGAATTTCTCTTATAGCGGTATCCACTAACTTCTTTCTCATAAGACATCCACCGGCTGGTATTCCAGCGTTCCTTTTCCGGTAATTCCCACCACAGGCGCACAAATCTTTTATTATCCGAAGTTTTCATGCCCAAAACAATATCTGCATACTCACTCATCGTTTTGCTCTTTGCAAGCATAGTCCTTACCCCGGAACCCAACCAATATATTATCGGACTGCCTTTTGATCGTTCTTGGGACTTTTGGCTGTATATATACACACAGGAGGAATCTAAGCCATCATTATACCTTGAGATAGTAGCCAGCAATCCCTTTTCTTTGCATGGCACGCCCGTTAATTTTATATAAACCCCCAGTTCATTGCCAGTATCCTTTCCCAAAACAAACATAGCCGTATCCACCATCGCTGCAAAAGCGCCCAACCCCAAATGTCCTAACGTACAGATCGTCCAATTTGCCAGTACATGCTGCCGAAAATTCCGGTAACTATTAATAAATAGGAAAGTTTGAGGAGTAACCATAGCCACATACTCCTTAGCTAACTCTAGGCATCGCAAAACAAACGCTGTATAAAGATTTCCGGCACCGACAGCATAATTATTTCGCAAATAATCCCTCAACACTAGAGGATAATCTCTCTTATCCATATAGGGTGGATTGGTTGTTACCACATCATACTGTTGAACAAGCAATAGAGATAATGGATCCTTTTGTTCCGAACGCAGAAGCGAGCCTAACTTCACGGCCTCAGGTTCTACACTAACTGTCGGAGCAGCCACAACATGAAATGATAACGCAGTCAGGCTTTGGACGGATAAGGATGGAACCACCTCTTTGGCCCGTAGCCAGAGGACAGTACGGCAGACCTGTATCGCCTGGTGGTCAATATCAATGCCGAATAAATTCGCATTTAAAATCGAAATGCAAGCTTCTTTATCACTATAACCACCTTCTTCTCTGTACATAGAAAGCAACAAGTCAAATGAACCTAGCAAGAAATTACCGCACCCACACGAAGGATCAAGCACAGTAATTTGATTCACCGGTTTACTTTCTTTCGAAAGCTGGGGTTGCCTTTGAACATAATATTTCATATTAGAAGTTAACGCAGTTTCAGGATGCATCCGTGACCATAGTTTACCAAGGGAATTTTCCAAGAGATACGCTACCATATATTGTTCAGTATAAATTTGAGTAACTATCCCAATTTCATCGTCCGTGTATTTATCCGACCGACAGGCTCGCCGCCTTTCACTGATTGCTTTGCGTTCCTTGTCGTGCCAGAAATGATAAAGCCATCCTAGCGAATCAGGAAAACTAAGACTGAATTTGCTTTCAGGCTCATCCAATATAAGCCAGGCTGCATTAGCATGGTCTTTATTTAATACCAAACTGACACCCGTCTCGATAAGCGGAGCTAATTCGGATAACTCAATATCTATTTTCCTTGCCCGCGCAACACATTCTACCGCCAGAATAAAAGCACATTGCCAACTTCTTTTTTTGTCCCCTATAGCCTGTGAAACCACTCGGCGCAGTCTATCCGCAACATCAGCCAGTTGCCTCCGGTAATCTTTCATAGCTTTAACCTCAGTTTGAAAATATTTAAACCAATAATTCGCTTTATTCTTTGTAAACACCTACCATTATTTACATTTTATGTAATATTTATTTTCTTACAAGGCATGATTTTTCATCTCATCGCAAACACTAGACTCAGGAGGTAACTATGTCCACTGGCTATCAAAAGATAAAACCGCACAAACTCGTTATCCCTTCAACAATAACTCCCAAAACTACAAAAAAGAAATATGACGCGATAGTAGTTGGTGCTGGGCCTGCCGGTTCTACAGCCGCCTATTTTATGGCAAAAGAAGGGATGAACGTTCTACTTTTAGAGCGAGGACCTTATCCTGGTGCCAAAAACTGTGGCGGAGCCAGTATTATTGCAGAAGCTACACATAAATTATTTCCGAACTTCTGGGATGAAATGGATTGCGAACGCCTGGTAACCAGTCAAAGCTACTGGTGGCTTGACGAAACTTCAGCCATAACAGCAGGATTTCGCAGTATGCGGTTGGCGGCAGCTCCTTTTAACAGATTTACAGTCAAAAGACCGATATTCTATGCCTGGCTGGCGCAAAAAGCTGTGACTGAAGGAGCTACGCTCTGCCTTAACCATCATGTCTCTCATATTCTTTGGGAAGGCAGACAGGCTTATGGCGTTGCCCTTAGCCCCCCTCAGGACGATAATGAGCTTTTGGCTGATATAATTATTGCAGCGGACGGCGCCAATTCTCTGCTTACGGAACGAAGCGGCCTTACACCAGCAGTCTCCCCCAATCACTTATCCCTATATGTAAAAGAAACAATTGCCCTTTCTTCAGACAGCATCGAAGAACGATTCAACCTAAAACCTGGCCATGGTGCACTAATCGGCCTCATTGGATATCCCACTGCAGGCTTTAATGGTACCGCCTCAATTCATACGTTTAAAGACAGTATTAGCATTAATATCGGCATGACAATAACCAATTACGTTCAAGCCGGGCTGCCCCCCTTTTCCTTGTTGGCTCGCCTTAAACGCCACCCGGTAATTGATACACTCATACGTGGCGGAATCACAACCGAATACGGTAGTGCCACAATTCCCGAAGGAGGTTATACCGCTATCCCCAAACTTATACACCCCGGCGTGTTAGTAGTCGGTGATGCCGCTTCCCTTGTCAATGGAACACATGGTTTTAACCTAGCCATGTGGTCGGGATACTTCGCCGCTCAAACAGCCATTAACGCAAAAATAAGTGGAGACTTTTCAATAAAAAGTCTCCACTTATATCGCCAGTTACTTGATAAAAGCTTTATACTCCAAAACATGAAACACAATGCCAAGGCTGCTTCTTTTGAACGTGATGTTCCATATTTTTTTAGTCTGTACAGTCACATTGCTAATGAAGCCGCCTTTGAAATAACTAAAGTTTATACTATGCCTATAAAAACAAAACGTAAATTAGTTTGGAAAAAAATCATCGGTTTACAGCCGATAACTCGGATTCTAAGAGATATGTGGAAAGGAATAAAAGTGTTATGGGGCAACTAAACTTTGACGACATACTAAAATATATCCTATTTCAAGTCGACGACAACTGGCAACATGTTACTTTTCGCCAAACGGAACGATGTACTGACTGTTCGGACAAACCCTGTCTGACCAGTTGTCCTTCCGGAGTATTTTCCTGGAACTCTATTGCCGGTGATCCCATTTTAATTGCCTATAAGCAATGTGTAGAATGCGGCATATGTCGGTTAATTTGCAACAATATTGAATTCTCATATCCTCACGGCGGATTTGGTGTCACCTATCAGCAAGGTTAGTCTTTTCCTAAAAGAAAAGGGGCAAACCCCACAGAAGACCAAACCTCGTTATACATACCGCGCAACACTCCATCTATTCGCCTTCTTAGCATATTTTTACTCTGGGCGAGCGAACTGAAAAACAACCTGGTTTGAGGATAAGGGCTGTTTTGTGAAGCCTGCTGATAATATTGACGAGAATTTTCAACTAACGAATAAAGCCGCCAGAGTTTGGTTAAATCCGTGATAGGTTTATCATGAACTTCAAGGAATAACCGCTGTGCGGTCTGCCAGTTTGTATCCGATCCTAATAACAAGCTTGATTCAATATCAGGATACTTTCCATTTTCCCCTTCTAAATCGCACGCCAGTTCCAATAAACGCTCAAATTCCACTTGATACTTACAGACAAGTTCTAAAACCGGTTTTAGTTCCGGTAACACGCCAAAACTTAACTCTTCTAGTTCCTTACGGATACCAGTCTCTAACCGAACTGCAAATTGTAATGCTTTCATACAGCTATTCTCCTCTTCCAACAGCATAATCCTTCGTACTAGGCTAATAGCTATATTTTATTCGTCGGCCGGAATATTATCCCTGCCGACGATTGAAAGACGTTTATGGGATTAAAACAGAGGTCAGTGTCTTTAGATTTACCCAGGCCCTGAAAGTACCGAACAGAGGTAAAATACCTCCCGGGAATGAAGGTCCGAACACATTCAAGGCTCCTATACAAATCATTAGCGGGGCCGCGCTTGTTCCCGGTCCAAATAAAATAACACATTCATCAACTTCACTCAGTTGCCCGCCAATTACCCAGCCACCTACAAGCAGGGCGCCGATATTTTGGCCACCAAATTCATCTAACTGCTCCAACAGCTTGCATTGCTGCCTTACATAGGTACCGGTAGATTTAGGTTTAATCATCGGTTTGTGAACAGCCATCTGGTTACTCGCCAACCCACATGCCTTACTAATAGGCGGAATTAAGAAAGGACCTTCAACGACTGCTGTTATAGTACATATATCAATTAGCGCCTCGCTTAATAATATGTCATATTCAGGAAGAGTAGCATTCGGCGGTCGAAAACGAACCGTATTTACTCCGGACAAGCCAACTGCAGGAAGTACACTAATAACCCAGTCATCAATCCCCCCAAGACGCCCAAATACCGCGGAGCCGTCTAAAAGCAAAAGCAACACGTTCCGCCCAGCCAGTCCCTTAAGCTCTCTGACAAACTCTCTGTTACTGTAGTGATGCGAGCCTGTATTCATGCGTAAGCCTCCTCTGCCTAATGTAGCTTACTATAACTTATGCACGATTTACAGAACATGTTCCAGATAAAAAAACACGCTTAACGCGTGTTTTTTTATCATCGGTTTTTTCGTTTCTTCCACCATAACCAGCCATAGACAGCTACGACCAGCACACACAATAAAATTAGCCTGCTCGTATGTTGCCCTAAATAAGCCAGATCATGCCCCAAGAGCACTTTAACAACTACCGGCGGCAATTTTCCTATAAAAGTCGCCAATAAAAAATCCCTGACGCTAATCCGACTAATCGCTGCAACTGCGGTTATAATCCCAGACGGTGCCAAAGGCAAAAGCCTCGCAATCAAAAGAGCACTAAAACCGTTAGTAGCACTATAATCATCCACCTGTTTTAAATATTTGCTGTTAGCAATCCAGCGGGCTACCGTACTACGCATAAAATAGCGAACAAATATAAACGCTACGATGGCCCCGATAAATTCACCCATCCAAGAAATAATGATTCCCCAGAATAAGCCATAGACAATCCCGGCTGCCCCGGACAAAATCATAAACGGAAACACAATTGTAAAGGTCATAATCACAAAAAGGATCAACGTAACAACAATACCCCATATGCCAAAAGAACGGAGATATTCCGCCAACGCCGGAATATCCCCATGCTCAATAATCGCGTAGGAATGCTGAAAAAATTCCGGCTGCCACCAGTATGCTAATCCCATTGCCCCTACAATCACGCCCCAGGCTAAAACCTTATTCATAATATTATTTTCCTCTATAACATTATTCTTGAGACTAATCTAGCATACTAAATTTATATAAAAAAGGCAACATTTACTAAAGAAAAGCAGCACCAAAGGTGCTGCTACTTAGCATTACTCAGTTCATCACGGAAAATTTCACAGGAACCACCAAGCCAATGCACACAGTCCGGACATCGCCGAACATAACGATCCGGCGATACATTCAACAAGGAATAACCATACCCCATCGCGCTGATAATATGCTCAAATTCCATACATTCCTCCGCAATGTGTTGCACCTCAGCCTCGGTATAACCTTTTTCCATTCCAACACCACCCCAGTTTTCATATATAAATATTGTATCCTATTTTCAGGAAACAATAACCGAAAAATTGCAGTAGTGTGTGCAACGCTAGTTATTAAAAATCATGCCAAAATAATCACCGAACCGTTCCGTTAAAAGCGGTTGAACCTGTAAAAAATGTTCTTTATCCGCTACCGTCTTTTGCGCAGCCTGCCTGGCCTTAAGCAAGATTCCGGTGTCTCGGACAATGTCGGCTATCTTCAAATCAGGCAGTCCATGCTGTCTTACACCAAAGAACTGACCCGGACCACGCAAAATAAGATCCTTCTCCGCGAGTTCAAAACCGTCGTCGACTTTCACCATAATATCTAACCGTTCTTTTGTTTCCGGGTTTTGATTGTCTGATAACAGAATACAATAGGATTGATGCTCCCCCCTGCCGATTCGTCCTCGCAATTGATGAAGCTGCGCTAAACCAAAACGCTCCGCTCCTTCAATCACCATAACACTGGCGTTGGGTACATTAACGCCAACTTCAATGACCGTAGTTGCTACCAGAACTTTTGTTTCGCCGCTATAAAAGGCATTCATAATTATATCTTTTTCCTGCGACTTCATTTTGCCGTGAACCAGACCACAGGGAATGTCTTTAAAATACGTGGTTTTTAGCTGCTCATACATTTGAACAGCTGCTTTCGCTTCCATTTTTTCCGATTCTTCCACCAGAGGACATACAACATAGGCTTGCCGTCCGGCCTTTATTTCCTTCTCAATAAAAGTATAAATTCTCTGTCGCATCTCACTCCCCACCGCATAGGTCTTAATCGGCTTACGTCCAGGCGGGAGTTGTCGGATAACCGAAACATCTAAATCTCCGTAAACTGTAAGTGCCATAGTTCTTGGTATGGGCGTTGCCGTCATTACTAAAACATCGGGCATCTGCCCCTTCGCTTGAAACAAGGCCCGCTGACGTACACCGAAACGGTGCTGCTCATCTGTTACTACTAGTCCTAGACAATTAAACTCAACATCTTCCTGAATCAGAGCGTGTGTTCCCACAACAATATCCACAAGTCCGTCTTTAATTCTCGCTAATACTTCCTGTCGGGTACGCCGCGTCAATTTCCCAGTCAATACAGCCAGACGGATACCAAAAGGCGCCAATAGTTGGGCTAACGTATGATAGTGCTGCTCTGCCAAAATTTCTGTAGGTGCCATCATGGCTCCCTGATACCCGTTTTCGACCGTTTTTGCCAGTGCTATGGCGGCAAGCACAGTTTTACCTGAACCTACATCTCCCTGAATCAGGCGCTGCATTACGGTAGTATCTTCCATGTCGACTTTAATATCGCTAAGAGCCGCTTTTTGATCCTGAGTAAGTGAAAAAGGCAACGCCGCCGTCAGCTTTGCTAGCAACGGTCCGTCAGTACTGTGTTTTATTCCTTGGCTGGTTTGCTGATTCTTTCTTTTAAGCCACAATAAACCACACTGAAGTAAATATAGTTCTTCGAAAACCAGTCGTCGTCTGGCGGCCTCCAACAGCTTTTCCGATTCTGGAAAATGCACAAGCTTCAAAGCCATTGACCTATCAATTAAATCAAACTCGCTGACTATATTGGGAGGAATAAACTCACGAATATCAGTATATTCTTCTAACACTTGATAGATTAACGACCGAAGCCATCTTTGCCCAACATTTTCGCTGGCTGAATAAATAGGTACAATTCGACCTGTATGCAAAAGATCGGACCCATCCAGAACTTCTACTTCCGCATGAGAAATCTGTACCTGCCCAAATTTGCGTTCCACTTTTCCAGAAACAATAAGATTCAACCCTGGCTTAAACCACTTTTTCACATAAGGTTGGTTAAACCATACCAGCTGGGCAAAACCCGTCGTATCTTTCACCGTTATTTTTGTTAAGGTAAGGCCGCGCCTTGGCTTAGTTTCCTGACTGCTGACCGTAACCGCCAGGAATGTACTCACTCCATTAGCAGGTAAATCACGGATAGAGTCAAGCTGGCTACGATCTTCATATCGTCTGGGATAATGCTCCAATAATTGTCCAATTGTAAATATGTTAAGTTTAGCTAGTAAGTTTGCCTTAACCGGGCCAACACCTTTTGCATATTTTATATTTGTTGACCAATGAACCAAATGTTTTCACCCCAAAAGTAACTCAAATAAACACAACTATGCACACTCTATTCGGCATTTAACAATTTCAATAGTTCTTCTACGTTAACCGCATGGGCGCGCGCCGCACTGTCAACCGTTTCCGTTGCTGATCCCATACAACCAATGCAATTCATGCCATAATCCGCAAAAATTTTCCGCGCCTTAGGAGAAATATGCAGTACTTCTAAAACTGGAGTGTCTTTTGTAATCAAATGCATCAGCCTCCTCCTGCAGTTATCTTCTCATTTCCATATTTATGCCGAAACTCCTGCCTGCGTGCCATGTATACTAGTTGTCAGCAGCAATTTTTCTTTCGATACCGAATATTATCCATCTTACGCTTGCATCCTGATATTCTATATGGTAGAATATCAATGTTATTGTGGCAAGGGTTTCTTGTCCTTCGTCAAAGGAGGTGGAATAAATGGCCAATGTTTGTTCAGTTTGTGGCAAAGGAGAACGTAGCGGATTTAACGTCAGCCACTCGCACTTAAAAACCAAACGCACTTGGAAGCCTAACATTCAAAGGGTAAAAGCCTTGGTAGAAGGTGAAATAAAGAAAATCAATATTTGTACCCGGTGTCTTCGCTCCGGTAAAGTACATCGAGCAGTGTAGTGGTTAACACGGTATGAAGCGTATGCTTTATACCGTGTTTTTTTCGCTTCCATTAAAATCGCTTAATTTGAATACAAATGTCTGCTTTTATTAAGTATCCTTTCCTTAACAGTAGTGCTTTTAGGGGTTCTAAAAAGGTAGCAAGTCTTCTGACCGCCACCTTTTTTCGCCTATTACTCTTTTGCCTGCTCGGCTTCATTTAACAACTCCACAAGCCGTTCCTGACCAATATGATATTTTTCACCACAAAAATGACAAGTAATTTCCAACAGTGGCAATAAAACGTAAGCGGCGATGCTTCAAAAATATTCGCCGGTAGTCCTGCAAAAATCTTTTGGAGAATGGCAGTGGCATCATTTCCCTGACTAACTAATTCAGATATGGGCGGCATAGCCATTAGGTTCTTTTCTACTGCTTCAAGTACATTTTCTTCGGCCCCAGGCATAGCCTGGACAAAATATCCGCCTGCAGCCTCAACGGTAAGGTCAGGTTTAACTAAAACCCCTAACCCAACAGTTGACTGCATCTGCTCTGATACCAAGAGATAATTCGCCACATCTTCGGCAATTTCACCACTAACCAAAGGAGCACTGCCTGTAAAAGGTTGATTAGCCCCATTAAACCGACTAACAAAAATATTCCCGGCTCCTACCGCACTGCCAACACCAAGCTTTCCCTCTTTCAGCAGCAGCTCAACATGAGGGTTTTCTACATATCCGCGAACCGTTCCCTGCGAACCGGCATCCGCTACGATTTTTCCCAATGGACCGTCCCCTGAAATACGCATGGTAATGGCTGCATCTGTTTTTAAGTCCGCTGCCAATAAAAGTGCTGCCGTCATAGTCCGCCCCAAGGCTGCCGTTGCGACAGGATAGCAATCATGCCGCCGTCGCGCTTCTTCTACTAAATCAGTAGTAACGGCCGCGAAAGCCCGTACTCCAGAATAAGTTGCTTTTGCTAAATGGTCTGTCATAAATCCTCCTGTATATCTGGCTGTTTTTAGTATAAAACTTGTGGTCAGCAAAGTAAAGCACCTGGAAAATAAGCCTTACTTAAACAAAAACTGCCTTGGCGTAACCACCAAGACAGTTTTGTATTATTATGCTGATTGTTGCTTATAGGCTGCCTCAATAGCCGATCGACGATCTTTCGAAAGCATAGCCGCGATAATTCCGAGTACACTTACTATTGCAACAATCGCGAATGAAACATGATATGTTCCTGTTGAACTTAATGCATATGATCCAAGCATAACCCCAAAAGCCCCAATAAAGTTACTAATACTGGTCCACGTAGCAGACACTTTTCCAATAACGTCCGGTGAAAAACTTTTTATTGCAAAATACTGGTTCCCTACTGCAGTAAAAGGATTAACAAAGCCGGCCGCCAATAACCAAAAACTGAGTATTGTGGGATTACCGTAAATCGGCTGACACAGAATCCCGTTAAAGAAAATTAGATTACAAATAAAACCTACGATAATGAGAATTCCTGATTTTCCTTTAAACACTTTATCAATAACAATTCCGCCAATAAAGATACCTAAAAGTACACCAACCCACGTGCCTGATGAAAATTGACCCGCAACTTCTGGTCCGTACCCTACACCGACTGGCGGATCGACAGCCAGGTATCCGGGGCTAAGATCATTAAATGCATTATTAGCCCAGTTGCTTAGCGCCATAACCGCTAACCCCAGCCAAAATGCTTGATTTCCTTTAATAAATTTCCAAAAATTATCTTCGCCAGTTGACTTAGAAGCTACCGATGCATCCGACTGCGTTACCACTTGATATTTTCCAACATTAGCAGCCACACCCAACATAAATATTAAACCCAAAACTAAAATTCCCGATAGCCAGGCCATACCCATTTGCCAGCTTCCGGCCATTTGGGCAAAAGAAGGGCCAAGGATAAACCCACAAATGGCACCTAACATAGTAAGAGCATTTAACCCCAAAGCCAATCCTCGTTCTTTTTCGGGAAACCAAATCGATACCACCGGATTAATCGCTATTAGGCCGACTGATCCGCCTAAGGCAATAAGTACCCGGATAAACACCACGCCTTCAAAACTATGGCCTAAAAAAAGATAAGAAGTATTTGCAATAATAAGCAATACCATACTTCCTAGCATTACTTTAAAAATACCTAATTTATCCAGGAGATACCCTGCAATAATTACCCCTACAGCACCCGAGAATATATTTAATCCCATAATTCCAAATGAGGCTGTACCGATATCCACCCCAAGATCTTTAGCAATTACCCCCATCAGAGGAGCAACCGCCAACCCCGTCATCATTGAAAAAAACATCATTAATATTGCACTTGCCAATACAAACCATCTAAAAACAGGATACTTAGCCGGCTTGTTTACTGTCGCTTCCATACTCATCTCAACTTCCTTTCGTTCGTTACATACTTTCCTGTCACATATATGCCGCATATTCATATACTTATCCTTGCGCAAGATGAGCATAACTCATACATAGCCTAGAGTAAGACAGCCAAAAGCATTGTGAGCTTTTGGCTGTTCCATCATCATATTATCGAGTTGAAATATATCCTCGATATTGCTAGAGATGATCAGATTCCGGACGGTCCAGAAGAAACTCGCAATAGAAATTTTTATACGGCTCCAGATAAGGGAATTGATTCCATTAAGCCCAAGACGGTTTTGTGAATTTGTGAGCATTTTCAACCATAGCTTGTACCACGCTTTACTGCTATCAAGCCAGATTTCGGCTACCCGTTGGAACGAACCGGTATTAGGCGCGTCTAATACCTTGCTGGTAAAAAACCGGTTTACTTCTGGACAAGCAGCAATTTCCGGAGCCAACATATTCAAGAACCATTCGCCCCTTGCTTCCTGAAAATACAATTAACCAGCAGTAGTTCGGTTCATCTTCAATAGTAAGTTGACTGCCTTTAAAATCGTGTTCCCAGAAAATCGGCATAAATACAAACACGATAGGATGATAGCCGTCACGGGTTCCCTGCCAACGAGGGTTACGGCCATGCTCGCTTGGCGGCTGATTGGTAATCAAAACGCCTCCTTATATGTATAACCAGTAATGTGTCAAAAGTTTACTGCGCTTAGCATTGGCCATGTACCGTAAACCAACCGGGCAATAACTTCTATGTTCCTAAACCGGTTTTTGGATAAGCTCGATAAGATTTCCGGTATTATCCCGGATAAACGACACTAAGTCACCTTCCATAGGGAAAACATCCATAGCAATGTCAACATTTTTAGATTTTAAATCTTCCATTAGCGAACGAAGATCTTGTACTCGATAAGCAACATGCTTAGTGCCATGAGTGCGGATGTCAAGATTAGGCGTCCGACGGTCTTCCGGCAGCGTTGCCGCCCCTTCCACAACAAACAACTCGATACTGAAATCGCCAAGTTCCATAAAAGCAATTCTGGCTGGAAGCTGGGGAATAAATTTGTCTGAAACCAGTTTAAAGCCAAACATTTTTTGATACCAAGCGATGGAAGCCTCCATATCGGCAACGCTGATACCTTGATGCAACGGTTTGATTACAGGCTCTTGATTTTTATCTACTTGAGTCATTGAAATAACTCCTCCTCTTCTATTTGAGCTATGTGCCCTAACCCCATTATTGATGAGGTTATTATTTTTTCAATTTATGCTGCTCACTATGTAAAGCAGATGAGACTTTGATTTCGGAATATCAACAAGCTCCAAATTTCTCGGACCATGATACTGTATAGCCCTCATGAAAACCTCCTTCCACAAATCACCGAGCATTAAACGGCAAATTTTAAAATTTCTGTATATTATAATATACCTTTAATTACTTATTTGGAAATATTTTTTTGTTCTAACATCTATAATCATTTGTTACCAATTCCGATTATTGCCATCATTATGAAGAATATGATCTTTCGAAATCTACTTTAAATATGATTGTAAGAAATAAAATACCGTACTATAATATTAAAGTAGTGAACTAAACAAGGAGTATTTATGGACATACAGCAATTACGAAATTTCATCTCTGTTGCTGAGCATTTAAATTTTTCTGCGGCAGCTAAAGAATTACATATTAGTCAACCAGCTTTGAGCAAACAAATTACAGATTTAGAAAGTCAGACAGGCCTTCGCCTGTTTATCCGCAACACACGCAGCGTAGAATTAACGGTCGCTGGGGCTGCCCTATTAGAAAAAGCAGTTTCTATTGTCGCCAGATCTGAAGCGGCTATTAACAAGGCTAGACTCGCAGCCAAAGGCACCGTTGGGCATTTGCATATCGGATACATTGGATTTTTTAATACGTTTTTGCCTGATTTCATAAAAGATTTTCGTTCCTTGTTTCCCAATTGCGATATCAGTTTCTCTCAATTGGACTGGGGAGCGCTTAATCAGGCAGTAATAGACGACCAAATTGATATTGCTTTAACGCCGTCGTATGGACTAGAAACCCTCACGGGAATTAGTTATGTACTAAATAGTCAGCCTTATCCCCTTTGCGCTATTGTACCTCAGGAGCATCCTTTAGCGAAAAAATCTTCCCTTCACATAGCTGACCTTAAGGACCAATCCTTGGTTATGCTGGCCCGTTCCAAAAATCCTCTCTCTGCTATACACACTCGCCAGCTTTTCCTCTCCAACGGCTTTATTCCCAATGTAGTTGCAACCGCTACACAAATAGAATCTTTACTTTTAATGGTCGCAACAGGAATAGGAATTACAATTCAATCCCGTCTTTGCGAAAACTACGGGATTGGCAATCTTAAATTCCTTGAGCTGGAAGATTGCCCTGAATGTTGTTATAGAGCGGTTGTGTGGAAGACAACCAATTCTAACCCGCTCATTCCCCAATTTATCAGCACAATTGAAAAATGATAATTAGCCTGCTTTTTCCAACCTCAATACAATTAACCCTAATTTTAAGGAGATACTATGAATATCAAGCAATTGCAATACTTCATATCTGCCGCTGAGTATTCGAACTTTTCTATCGCTGCAAAAAATCTCAATATCACACAACCGGCTCTTAGTAAGCAAATTGCTGACTTAGAATCTCAGGTCGGGTTGAAGCTGTTTGACCGCAACACCCGTTGGGTTAAACTTACGGCTGCCGGGGCCGAATTTTTAAAAGAATCCATCGCGCTGATTAATGAAACCGAAAGCGCGATAAATTATGCCCGCCTTGTTGACATCGGCAATATTGGCAGTTTATCAATCGGGTTTCTAGGTCCTTTTGAACGGGAAGAATTGCCCAGTCTCGTAAACAACTTTCACCACGAATACCCACAAGCTAGCTTATCTTTTACCAAACTTAGCTGGGGTTCCCTCACTGAGGCTTTAGAAAATGGAAAAATTGATGTAGTTTTTACCATGACCCAGGGACTTCATGACTTACCAGGTATTTCGTTCCAACTCAGCCAAAACTTTTATCCCTTATCAGTTATCGTCCCTGATAATCACCCTTTAGCTCATAAATCAAAGCTTCACATTTCCGAACTTGCTGACGAACCCTTTATCATACTTTCGCGTTCTGAGTGCCCTCAAGCCTATGAACATATGCGGCACTTGTGTATATCCAATGGTTTTTATCCTAATATAGTAGCTTCTGTTCCACTGCTCGAAACCCTATTAGTAATGGTCGCCACGGGCATGGGTATTGCCATTCAGACAAAACATGTCAAATCCTACGCGCATCCAAGTCTGCAGTTTATTGATTTGGAAGGCTGTTCCTTCGTTAACGGATATGCGGTAGCGTGGAAAACCAATAATCCAAATCCCCTAATTCCATCGTTCGTCAAGTCTTTAAAAGACCAAAAGTTTCTCATTAGTTAACCTCCAATTAAAAAACGGACAAGTCGTCATGACTGTGTCCGTTTTTTAATTGGGTCAAAAATAGTATTCATCACTTCAATAAGCCTTTAAATTAGATATTTTATATCGTTCTACCATAAACTTAAGTATTGTTTACACAGACTGGACCATTTCCCTAATTAATTAGTATTTTGAATAAATTACTATCAAAACTATTATCAAAAACCAGTATAATAAATAATTATCTAAAAGATATTCTACGCCATAGGAAATTAATGGTTTTTGCAGAATACACGTTAATAATTGGCGTAATGATAGTATGAACTATATTCTAGATTACCAACGAAGCTGTCCCCATAGGAAGAGCAAAACCATTTGAAGATAGGAGTTGATAGCATCAAATTATTAGATGAAATTCTACTCGTCGCTCCTTGCGGAATAAATTGCAGCATTTGCGCAGCATATTTGAGAGACAGAAATAAATGTCCCGGCTGTAGAGGAAATGACATTGGTAAACCTACTACTCGCGTTAAATGCCAACTTAAAACATGTGAAAATTTAATAAAAAATAATTTGGCCTTTTGTTTTGAATGTGAAAAATTTCCTTGTAATAATTTAAAACATTTAGATAAAAGGTATTGCACCAAATACAATATGAGTTTAATCGCAAATCTCGAAAACATAAAAAAATCTGTTGACGATTTTCTTAGAGACGAAAAAATAAGATGGACATGCGGCGATTGCGGCGGAACAATCTGTGTCCATAAAAGTAAGTGTTATATTTGCGGAAAAAAATACGAATTCAAAAAAGCATAATTACATTATATTGAAAATTAATAATTATTCGAATATTATTAATTAGTAGGCTTTTGTTATCAAAATTAACTTGGGTCGGAGGTAAAACTGTGAAAAAGTTTCTATTATCATTAGTATTGGGTTTATTTGCCGGTATTATTGATGTGATTCCAATGATAGCGCAAGGACTGGATTGGTATTCTAACATTTCAGCGTTTATACATTGGATAATAATGGGTGTTATTATTGCTTATACAGTTTTTGATATAAAGGGTTGGTTAAAAGGTTTAATTGTAGCAGAGATATCTTCACTCCCTATTGCAATACTAGTTTTTCAGCACGATGCTAACGCTGTTATACCGATTTTTGTAATGTCTGCTATATTAGGAAGTTTAATTGGTTTTTTGAGTTCTAAATATGTCAAAGAGTGATCTCTATATTAACTGCTTAACAGATCTATTACTCCAAAAAAGCCGTATATAAAAACCGCCACTCATAGATGGCGGTTTTAAAGCTATTACTTAGCTATCACTCTTACATTTTTTCAACAGGAAAATAAATATCAGTTACAAACTCATCTGCGGATTTTACTTGCATAGGACCCTTTATATATTGTTCGTAGGGAGCAGAAACAACCCTATATCCGTTTTCACTGATCCATTCCATAAGTTTTGCATATACGTTTGAAAGATTGGAATAGGGACCCTTACATACCGCTGTAGCGCAAAGTCCTCCAGGTAGGACCTGTGTAAATTCATTTACTTCTGACACTGGGAGAGCAACCGCAGTATCATTATTAGTTGGATCAAACTCCTTATCGTAATACATTGCTATAGGTCCTGCAATAATTTCCATGCCATTTGTATGGG
This sequence comes from Bacillota bacterium, assembly GCA_017889725.1. Taxonomy (GTDB): domain Bacteria; phylum Bacillota; class Negativicutes; order Sporomusales; family CTSoil-080; genus CTSoil-081. The sequence continues at coordinate 98,680 of JAGGAE010000003.1, forward strand.
CTATGCTAAATAATTTGCCAATGTATTTAGCATAATCATCTATACCCATACGTTGTCTACTGTATAAAATATTCTGAGGCTTTGTGTCAACTAGCTTTACTTCAATATCGTTAATAAACGCCATAATATCGATACCTCTTTTCAAATTTGAAATATCACCCATTATCCGGTTCTGAATATCTTCGTACTGTTTAATTTGAGTTTTAATGTACTCTTGCTTAATCAATATTTTTTCGAGGGTATAGTTTTTATCATTTATTGCTATGATCTCCCTAATTTCCTCAAGGGAAAAATCATAACCTTTTAACCGCGTAATAAATAGCAACTGACGGATCTGGGCTACATCATAAAATCTATACCCATTTTCTTTGCTTATATGCTTGGGTTTAATAAGGCCAATATCGTCATAATGACGTAATGCCCTTGTGGTGACACCACATATTTTTGAGAATTCTCCTATCGAAAGCAATTTGCACCTCCATAATAATATTAGTTTGCAAACCCTGAGATAAGTATAAACGTTTACGTTACGTTAAAGTCAATAATTTTTCATACCTTTACCAACACCCGATAGAAAAAATTTTCCAGCAAGCAAATTGCTTGCTGGATTTAGAGCAAATTATAACCCATAACCGGTTTCAACTAGTTTTGCTAGTCGAGAAACAAATCTTGCGGCCGGAGCACCGTCAATGACATCATGATCGATCAAGATTGTCATATAAAGAAATTCGCGAATTTCAATTCGCTCTTTGAAAATTCCTGGTTTCTTTACGATAGATCCTAAAGCAAAACAAACGGGAAGCGGACTTACCGGTATTGCCCAGCCTCTCACCTTTCCCAATGTGCCTACTGATGTTATCACAGCGGTTCCCGCCATTATTTTCATTAAAAAAGGTTTTTTTAATATGATATGTTTCCATATAAATACTCTGATAAACTGTGGTAATGAAACGTATATTTTCATCGCCCATTTAAATTTGTTTTCACCTAAAAGATAATCTTTTTCACTCATAACTTCTTGATTTTTCGCTAATTTTATTTCATTATAAATATCTTCTATGGTTTTTTTATTTATTTTTCTTATTACAACAGGCAAAGGAACTCTTTCATTCATAACCTTTTTTTCAACGATAATGGATACATCAACATCATCAAAGATTACCAATTTATTTTTACCCTTACGTATTGCATGAATATCTTTATATTCATTAATTGCTTGGCCAATACACTTAATCATCCAGGCATTAAATGATATATCTTTTTTTTGATAACGTAAATTCCTTATTGCTTTTCGAGCATGAGTAACATCTAATTCAATAAGTGCCTTAACATGATGCTTTCTCATTCCAATATATCCTGCATCAAAAGTCGACTGACGACTTGATGGAAATTCTTTAATTTCGTATTTTTCCACTTAATAACCTCTTTTTCTTGGGCACAAAGTAAGAAGAGCCAATCCTTAATGATTTCTATAATCTGATAAAAGTTACATCATATTTCAAGATACCACGTTCATGGCACTTGCACAATCAAAAAATATATTACAACCTTTAAAAAAGGAAAGCCAGCAGCTTACATTGGTAACTGCTGGACATGATTAAGTAAGATTTCAGATATCTATCCCATAACATCGGACAAGATTATTTCACCGGTATTAACTTCCATTACAAACACCCTATTATCTTCGATTATTGCGAAAGTACCTTTTTTGTCTTCTCGTTTTGATAAGCCGCTGACCGGCGAACCTGGATTCAGCCAGATTATACCTTCCTGCTTCTTTAAAGACGCCACATGAGTATGTCCGGTAATAAACAGAACTGCCTGCATACATCCGGCTGTCTGCCAAATTGCTTCCTCATCCAGTAAATGCCCGTGATTTATTACGATCCTTTTCCCCTCTATCATAACATACGCATAGGGAGACAGAATAGGTTGATTCAAAACCATGGCATCTACTTCTGCGTCACAATTACCAGCGGCTGTCACCATCGGCACCGGGCATCCATTCAGCTCTTCAATCAGTGCCTTCGGATTGTATTCAGGCAATATAAGATTTCGCGGTCCGTGATACAGCACATCACCGGCGTGAAGTATAAGCGCAGCATCCTTAAAATAATTCTCATAAACCTTGCGCCAAGTTTCAACACAACCATGTGTGTCACTAATAATGCCAATCTTCATCATACGTACCTCCGAGAGTTTCTTTTGTTAAAACGCTTTTAACAAATTAGCCATTTCAATGGCTGAAACTGCAGCGTCAAAACCTTTGTTACCCGCTTTAGTACCGGCACGTTCTACGGCTTGCTCAATAGATTCCGTGGTAACTACTCCGAAAATTACCGGCAAACCACTGGCTAACGAAACTTGAGCCACTCCTTTTGACACTTCAGCACAAACGTAGTCAAAATGAGGCGTGCTTCCCCGGATAACTGCCCCAAGGCAAATAACCGCATCATACTTTTTGGAAGCCGCCATTTTTTGCGCCGCCAGAGGAATTTCATAGGCACCAGGAACCCAAGCCACTTCCACCTCCGCCTCATTTACACCATGACGCCGCAAAGCATCCTGCGCGCCTCCCAATAATTTGCTGGTAATAAATTCATTAAACCTTGCAACAACAATACCAAACTTTAATCCTTCTGCAACCAAATTACCTTCATATGTCTTCATTATTTAGCTCCTCCTTATTGCTTTAAAAGATGGCCTAACTTAGATTTTTTTACAGACAAATACCGTTGATTAAATTTATTTGCTTTCATCTCTAAAGGTACTCGTTCGGTAATATTCAAACCATAACCTTCTAAGCCCACTCGCTTGCGAGGATTATTCGTCAGGAGACGAATGCTTGAAAGTCCTAGATCAGCCAAAATCTGGGCCCCTATACCATAATCTCTCAGGTCAGGAGCAAAGCCTAACAACTCGTTGGCTTCCACAGTGTCCTTTCCCTCATCCTGCAGGGCATAGGCGCGGATTTTATTAGCCAGACCAATCCCCCGTCCTTCCTGGCGCATATATAAAAGAACACCCAATCCTTCTTCATCAATTCGCTTTAGGGCGCTTTCCAGTTGTTCACCGCAGTCGCAGCGCAGCGAACCTAATACATCACCGGTAAGACATTCCGAGTGTACACGGACAAGCACATTTTCTTTACCTTGCACATCGCCTTTGACGAGAGCTACATGGCACTGGTTATCCAATTCGCTTTCATAAGCGAATAGACGGAAATCGCCGTATTTAGTCGGCAAATTGGTTTGAGCCGCTCGGGCAACCGAACGTTCGGTGCGTTTACGAAACTTAATTAAATCTGCCACAGAAATAATCTTCAAACCGTGTTTCGCAGCAAATTCCACAAGCTGCGGCAGACGGGCCATTGTCCCGTCGTCATTCATTACTTCGCATATCACCCCGGCCGGATAAAGCCCAGCCATTTTAGCTAAATCCACCGAAGCCTCTGTATGTCCGGCCCGACGCAACACACCTCCCTCGCGATAACGAAGAGGAAAAATATGTCCCGGCCGCCGGATATCCTGCGGCTTTGTTTTCTCATTGAGCACGGCCTGGACGGTCTCAGACCGTTCATAGGCGGAAATACCGGTAGTAACATGTCCGGCATCAATCGAAACCGTAAACGCCGTTCCCATAGTATCGGTATTGCTGGCAACCATTTGTTCTATCCCCAGTTCATCCAAGCGGCTGCCAATTACCGGCATACAGATTAAACCTCGCCCATAAGTAGCCATAAAGTTTATCGCTTCCGGCGTAGCCATTTGGGCTGCCATTAATAAATCGCCTTCGTTTTCTCTGTCTTCATCATCAACGACAATAACCATTTTACCGGCTTTTATATCCTCGACAGCTTCTTCAATCGTGTTAAGTTTCATTTACATAGCCTCCCCCTATCACATAAATCCATTATCCCGTAAAAAGTCCGCAGTAAGTGTTGCTTTAGTTTTCTCAATCGGCGCAGAACCCAAACGCATAAATTTTTCAATATATTTACCCACTATATCGGTTTCCAGATTTACCGGATCTCCAGTGGTCTTACTGCCTAATGTTGTGCCCGCCGCCGTATGGGGAATCAAAGAGACGCTGAACCAATCCTCGTCTAACTCAACCACGGTAAGACTAATCCCGTCAATAGCAATGGAACCTTTCTTGACAATGTAGCGCATCACATCAGTGTCAGCTTTGATCTTCACGATTACCGCAATATCGTTTTTTTCCTTTGCTTCAATGGTGCCAACACCATCGATATGACCGCTGACGATATGTCCGCCAAAACGATCCCCAACAGCCAGTGTCCTCTCAAGATTGACAACATTTCCTGGTTTAAGTACCGCCAGTGCCGTACGGTCTACCGTCTCGGGCATGACATCAGCCGTAAACCAGGTATCTGAGTATGCCACAACCGTTAAACAGGTGCCATTTACCGCAATGCTGTCACCCAATTTTACATCATCAAGCACTTTACAGGCGTTCACAGTGATTCGTACCGATTTTGCCCCTTTATTTATATCCTTAACATATCCCAATTCTTCCACAAGTCCGGTAAACATGTCGTCCCTCCCTTTCTTTCACATAGGCAGTGACTAAAATATCTTCCCCGCAGGCAGTAACCGACATATCTTCCAGCAAAACCGCTTCTTCAATGCGTTCCGGTCCCATGCCGCCAACAGATCCGGGAGCCCCTTTTCCGCCGATAATCTTTGGAGCAATATAGGTATACACCTTATCGACAAGATTGGCATTTAACACGGAAGCATTAATTTCCGCGCCGCCTTCAATCATCACACTGGTTATCGCTCTTTCTCCCAGTATTCGAAATAAGGCTCTTGCATCCACGCGATTTTCCTTTTGCGGCACAACCAGCACTTCGGCTCCCTTTGCCTGTAAAGCCGCTATGTTGTCCCTGGGGGCCTGCTCGGTAACGGCTATCAGCGTTGGTGCCAATCCGTCACACATCACCTGGGCATTTAGCGGTGTTCTGGCAAAACTGTCCACAATTACCCGTGTAGGATTTTTCCCGCCCTGCGGCAGACGAGTTGTTAGCGCCGGATTATCAGCTAGTACAGTACCAATCCCTACTAAAATGGCATCATATGTATCTCGTAGTTCATGAACACCCTGCCGCGCATTTTCTCCTGTTATCCATTTGGAATGTCCTGACTGGGTCGCAATTTTCCCATCCAGTGTGGTAGCTGTTTTTAACACACCAAACGGCAGTCCGGTTGAAACCCACTTAATAAAAACTTCATTCAACCTAGCGGCTTCCTCGGCCATAATTCCTTCTACCACCTCAAGCCCTGCTTCCCGTAAAAGAACCAGCCCACGCCCCGCTACCAGTGGATTGGGGTCTGTCATAGCCACGACCACTCGTTTTATCCCGGCTTCTATAACTGCCTTTGCACAAGGGCCAGTTCGTCCATAGTGCGAACATGGTTCTAACGTAACATAGAGAGTAGCGCCCGCTGCATTCTGGCCGGCTTCAGCCAGGGCATGAACTTCTGCATGAGGTGTACCCGCTTTTCGATGATACCCTTGGCCAACAATTTGACCATCCTTAACCAAAACGGCCCCTACCATTGGATTCGGACTGGTTCTGCCTGTAGCTCGGCGAGCCAGTGTTAATGCTACCTGCATATATTCATAGTCTTGATCCATCTGTCCACCTCAATAAAAGAATAAGGCCGCTTAAAAGCATACGCTTTTTAAACAGCCTTTCGGACAATATAAACAAAGTGCCGGTCTAAACGACCTTAATCACTCGCCTTTTCCCATCCAGACTTTACTGTCGACTCCGGAATTACACCGGATCAGCCATACGGCTCGCGGGCTATACCGCCGGTCAGGAATCAAAAGATTGCTCTTTCTCACCTTGCCCCAAAGGCTACCATATTTATTTTTCATAACTATACTACCACTATCGGTCACTAAGGTCAAGCCCCGCGTAAAAGATGAATCGCCTTCGCTATATCTTCCGCACCATAAACCGCAGATCCGGCAACCAAAACGTTCGCTCCGGCATCTATTACAGACTTGACGGTACTGGCGTTTATCCCACCGTCAACTTCAATATCAACGGACAGCTTTTGGCCGTCGATCATGGCTTTTAACCGCCGTATTTTATCCACTGACGAAGGAATAAATTTCTGGCCGCCAAAACCGGGATTTACGGACATAATTAGTACCATGTCCGTAATATCGAGCACCTCTTCTACGACGGAAAGCGGCGTAGCCGGATTCAAAGAAACCCCTGTCTTTGCGCCCTGCTCTTTGATATTCTGCAACACACGATGAAGATGCGGTGTCGTTTCCGCGTGCACCGTAATAATATCCGCCCCAGCCTTTACAAATGGTTCAATCATCTGCTGAGGATTATTTATCATTAGGTGAACATCAAACGGAAGACGGGTAGCGGAACGAACCGCAGCCACCACCGGTGGTCCAAAAGTCAAATTCGGTACAAAGTGGCCATCCATAACATCAATATGAATTAAGTCAGCGCCTGCTGCATCTACCCGCTGTATTTCAGCCGCCAAAGAGCCGAAATCAGCTGACAATATAGACGGTGCAATTTTTATCATTAGCAAAAACCCTTTCTATTTTCTCTGATCTCATTCAAAATATCAAGGTAAGAATTATATCGTTCCCGTGATACCTTTCCTTCTTCCACGGCCTGTTTGACCGCACACTGTGGTTCTTTATCATGTAAGCAAGTATTAAACTTACATGCTGGTAAAAAGCTTGCAATATCTGGAAAGTAGTGGCCCAGTTCCGCTGCCGGCATATCGGTAAACTCCGTGAGACTAAATCCAGGAGTATCAACAACAAAACCGCCCCCTGGCAACGCCATGAGTTCTGCATAACGAGTAGTGTGCTTTCCACGGCCAATCTTACGGCTGACCTCTCCGGTCGTAAGCTTCCACCCAGGTTCAAGACAATTGAGCATACTCGACTTTCCAGCACCGGAAGGGCCCGCAAATACGGTAATATGATCATACAACTTAGTCCGCAGTTCTTCTACGCCAAGCCCTGCCTTGGACGAGGACAGAATGACCGAATAGCCGATAGACCGGTAAAGATCAACCATTGATTCTAACAAAGTGGTATCCGTCAAATCAATTTTATTCAGGCATATTATCACGTCTAACTGAGAGGACTCAGCCAAAACCAAAAATTTATCAACCAGTAAAAGATTGATATCCGGATTGACCACTGCAAAAGTCAGCACAACCTGGTCGACATTGGCAACCATTGGCCGTTTTAGCAGACTGCGCCGGGGTAGTATTTCCTCTACTACCCCTTTGCCGTCACCAACACCGGAAAACTGAACTTCATCACCTACTAGCAGGGAAAATCGTTCCTTTTTAAAACGGCCTCTGAGGGTACACATCGCAACTTTCCCTCCGGTCTGAACATAATAGTACCCACTATAGGCTTTCACTACTACTCCTTGCTGCACAGTGACGGCCTCCTATTTATAGTAACTGTTCCTGCAAAAGCGTGCCATTTATATATACCTGAACCTTAACCTGACCTACACCTTCTACAGACTGTTCAATTCGGTCACCGGGCTTATGCGCACTTTCATAGGCCACCCGGCGCCCGTTCGTATCCGTCAAAACAATTTGCACCACCTGTCGGGCCGCTCCTTCCGGTACAGTAATCTGCACTACCGCCCGTTTAGTTGCGCCGGAAGCACTCTTTGCCACGGTAAGATCGATAGTAGAACCTTCCACCACCTCAGAACCCGGAACCGGACTCTGACCAGTAACAGTGCCGGCAGGATACTGAGTATTAGGCACCTCAGTCACTGATCCGACTGAAAGCTTTAAGCTCTCAAGCTGTGTGGTTACCGTCGGCAAAGGGGTACCCCTAAAATCAGGCAGGACAATTTTACGAGGACCGGCACCCTTACTCACAACGAGGTCAACAGTAGTACCTTTATTAATCTGCGCCGGTGAACGAGGATTCTGATTGATTACCGTGTCAGCAGGAACATCTGTGGCAAAGACTTCATCAACCCTGCCTAGCAACAAACCGGCATTTTTGATCTGCAATTCCGCATCACGCCGATTTAATCCTTTCAAATCGGGAACAACAGTAACTTCCGTTCCCTTGCTGACAGTTATAGTGATCATCCGTTGTTCTTTAACCGTGCTGCCGGCTTCTGGGTTCTGAGAAATAACAATACCGGATGGCACTTTATCACTGTATTCCGTAGCGACCGAAACCCTGAGATTTTCATTCATAAGTACCGTCCGGGCCGATTCCGTCTGTTTGCCAACAACATTAGGTACTACCACTTCATTTAAACTCCAAAACTTGCCAAACGCAAGGAAAGCACCAAAAGCAAAGCCCAGAATTAATAAACCCAAAAACGTCCAAAACCAGCCGCGTTTCCAAACGGGTACCGGCTTTTTAGCCGGTTCCGCCTCTTCATACACTTCTGCATGCGGCACACGCGGTAAAACTTGCGTAGGAAAATCATCTTTGGAGATTCTCCGGGTCTGATCATCTCTGAGATAATTTTGAGCCTTCTTAAGATCCGCGATCATGTAACCAATATCGCTAAAACGCTGATCAGGTTCTTTTGCCATAGCCTGAAGAACGATGGCCTCCACCAGCGGCGGAATCGCCGGGTTAAGGCTGCGCGGCATAGGCGGTTGTTCCTGAAGATGTTTCAAAGCAATGCTAATCGGAGTTTCCCCTTGAAAAGGAACGGTACCTGTTAGCATCTCAAACAAAACCACACCCAGCGAATAAATATCGGATTTTGCGCTTACCGCCACTCCTTTAGCCTGTTCCGGTGAAAAATAATGGACCGAGCCTATAATTGTACTCGTTTGCGTCATGGTCGCCGCCGTTACTGCTTTCGCTATGCCGAAATCAGTAACTTTCACCCGCCCTGCCCGGGTCGTTAAAATATTATGAGACTTAATATCACAGTGCACCAGATTGTTTTGGTGGGCATGCTCAAGTGCTTCTGCAATTTCCAATGCGATCCTGACAGCAGTTTCCACCGGTAGCGGTCCTTCTCTCTGAATACGTTCTTTCAGAGTTTCACCGGATATGTACTCCATAATTATGTAATATGCGTCACCGTCGCGCCCGACATCGTAAATATTAACGATATTGGGGTGAGAAAGCCTAGCCGCCGCTTGGGCTTCCCGCCGAAAGCGTGTTACAAATTCTTCGTCATCAGTAAATTGTGATCTAAGTACTTTAACAGCTACTGAGCGGTCCAACAAAGTATCATGCGCTCGGTAGACATCAGCCATACCGCCGCCACCGACTCGCTCTAAAATTGTATACCGATTATCCAATGTACGGTTAATCATATCGTCCACCCCCTAACGTAATGCTCCGGCAAAAATTTGACGGGCAACCGGCGCGGCCTCTGCGCCGCCATAACCAGAATTTTCTAGAATGACTGCAACTGCTATTTGGGGATTATCAACAGGAGCAAAGCCAATAAACCAAGCATGTGGCTCACCATGCGGATTTTCCGCTGTTCCCGTCTTACCAGCCACACTGCCACGGCCTAGTCCTGCAGCTGAGCCTGTCCCCCGGTCCACCACCGAAACCATCATCTTGCTGACAATCTGAGCTAATTCCGGACTTGTCGCGGTCAAGAGCAGCTTGCCGGAATACGTCTCCATTTGTGAACCATCAGGAGCATTAATTTCTGTGACTAGATAAGGAGTCATTATATTTCCCTGATTTGCCATCGCCGCCGCAATCATCGCCATTCTAAGCGGCGTAACCAATAAACTTCCCTGGCCAATTCCTGTCTGAGCCAATTCACCTTCGCTTAATCTATTAAAATCCGGCAGTTCGGAAGGTGCATCTCCTATCTCCAAACCTGTCGGACGGTCAAACCCAAAACGGGTAAACGCTTCTGCGAAACGTTTAGGTCCCAATTGGACCGTCAACTTACCAAATGTAATATTGCAAGATACCGCCAAAGCATCTTCTAAATTCACCTTACCATGTGCTTGATGATGAGACTCGGAAAGTTCATAATCCTTGCCGATTTTCCAAGTGCCTTCACACGTAAAAAGCTGCTTAGTATCAGTGACTTTCTCTCTTAAGGCCGCTTCTGCCACCATTACCTTTAGTGTTGACCCCGGAGGGTACAATCCCTGTACCGCCCGGTTTAAGAGACGGCTCTCAGGGTCATTCACTAAAATTTTCCACTCCGTATCCACATCTTCCGGATTAAAAGATGGTTTACTGACCATAGCCAAAATGGCTCCTGTTTTAGGATTGAGAGCAACGACAGCCCCTCTCCTATTTCCCAACGCCCGGTAGGCAATAGTTTGAAGTTCGGCGTCTATCGTCGTAACAACATTATTACCAGCCTTTGAATTCCATAAATTTGCCAGCGGCCCTAAAACCCGCCACGGATTCTTTATACCGGACAAATCGCGGTTAAAACGGCTCTCAATCCCGGTATTTCCATATGAACTATTACTATAACCGACAACATGAGCCAATACCGCCCCATAAGGATATCGGCGTACATACTGTCCATCTGGCTGGCGCTCGCTAAACGCCAGCACCTTGCCGTTTCGATCCAGAATTTTCCCCCGTTCTATCTGCATCCCCGACTGAGCAGAGCGCCTATTCAAGCTATTTGCTGCAAGTGCCTCTCCTTCAATCACCTGAATATAGGAAAGATATCCAAACAGAATAACCAATACCCCTAATAAGCCAAGTGCAATCCGTCGAACATTTTTTTTCACCTCGTCAGCCATCGCTTGCACCAACTTCCGATAAGGCAAACACCAGTCCCAGAAGGACAAAGGTTCCCACCATCGAACTGCCGCCGTAACTTACAAATGGCAAAGTAACGCCGGTTAAAGGCATAAACTTCGTTACCCCACCGACAATTACCAGAATCTGCAACCCTAGTAAAGCGGCTAAACCACCGGCCAAAATCACATTAAACACGGTTTTGGCAACTAACGCAATCCGAAAGACGCGATAAACTAAAGTAATATACAATAAGAGCACTGCTCCGGAACCCAAGAGTCCCATTTCCTCACCAATAGCTGAAAAAATGAAGTCGGTGTGAACCTCCGGAATTAGATTGGGAAAACCGTATCCCAAACCGCTCCCTAATACTCCGCCTGATCCCAGAGCAAATAAAGACTGCACCACCTGGAAAGCGGCTCCGTTGGGATCAGCCCAAGGATTTAACCATGTATCAATTCTTGGCCGGACATGCGGGTATAATGCATATACAGCAAAGGCTCCCATAGAGAACATACCACCGCCCCATATTAAATAACTGTAGCGCCCGCTGGCCATATAAAGCATAAGAAGTGCTGTACCAAAAAACAGGAAGGCGGCACCTAAATCCCGTTCAATCGCCAACATCAGCATGGCAATTCCCCATACCGCTAAAAGCGGTGCCAGAACTCGCTGATGCGGCACAACAAGCGGTCCGATTTTTTTTGTATCGTAGGCTAATAGTTCCCGGCGTTCACTGAGATACGCCGCAAAAAACAATACTATAAAAAGCTTTGCAAATTCGGATGGCTGCAAATGAATAGGTCCAATAATCAGCCAGTTTTTATTACCGCCAATCTCAACCCCAAATAAAGCGGTTACAAGTAACAGAATGAGGCCAACAGCCCCCCAGATATACTTATAATCCGCCCAGGATTCTACTCGTTTTCCTACCGCTGCCGCCAGGATAAACGCAATCAATCCGCTCCACACCCATAGAGCTTGCATGATAAATAACTCCGGTTTTAACCGGAAAACAAAAATCAGTCCAATTGCGGCCAAAACGCTCGCTATAGGTAATAAGAACGGATCACCATGACGACCAATCCACATTAAGAGATAATGAACCGCCACAAAACTAACGGCTAATGCTGCCGCTATCCCCAAAACCAGGCTATCGATCTTACCTATTGCCAGACTTACCGCTCCAATGCCGGCCAAAAGCATAAGTCCGGGCAACACCAAAAGCTTTACTTCAGCCCCGTGCTTAGCCATGATTTCCATCTGCACTTTGAGCCAACAATACTGTTATATTATCAACTCCACCGGCATAATTTGCCATTTTAACCAAATTATCAACAATCCAGGCGGCATCTGGTCTTTTTGTTCTAACCAAATCCAGAATATCAGTTTCTTTAACCATATTGGTTAATCCATCCGTACATAAAAGAAGAATGTCGTCTTCCTGCCAAACAAAATTGCCATTCGCCGGCATAACCGACTCTCCGGTTCCCACTGCCCTTGTAAGAATATTGCGTTGCGGATGAGTCAACGCTTCCTCGGCTGTAATGTTACCGCTCCGAACCAACTCGCTTACCAGCGAATGATCCGGTGTCACTTGCAAGATATCGTCATCGCGAATAAGATAAATACGGCTATCTCCAATATGGCTCCAGTATATTTTGTTTCCTTCCACATACGCAGTCGTGACGGTAGTTCCCATTCCTGCATACTGACTGTTTTCTCTAGACAGCCGGTATACCTCTCTATTGGCTTCGTTTATAGCCGCAGCCAACAGAATCGCTGGTTCTTCTGTCCGCGCATGCTGCATTACATAATCATTTATCACTTCAGTCGCAGTTTTGCTGGCTATTTCACCTGCAACATGCCCGCCCATGCCGTCGGCAACAACAAACAGTGGCGGCTTGCACAAAAAACTATCCTCATTGCATTCCCGTACTCTGCCAGTATCTGATTTTGCATATCCCCTCAATGCCCTCACCTCTCAAATCTAAAACTAGCCGAACCAATGGTAATGATATCTCCCGATTTCAACTTAACGTCCTCTTGAACTCTCTGATTGTTTAAAAACGTACCATTGGTACTCGTTAAATCCGACAGCCAAAATTCGTGTTTATACCTCGTAATACAGGCGTGCTCGTGTGAAACAAAGGTTTCATCCACCACAATGGCATTATTGTCCCCCCGCCCAATAGATACGGAATCCTCAATTTTGAACTCCGTTCGTTTGAGTTTACTTTCGCCATGGTTTACAACTATTAATTTTGCCTGTTCCGCTCCCTCAGTTTCTTGAATTAACGGCACTGACACAGAAAAATTCGGCGATACCACATAAAACTCGCGATAAATCGCCTTTAATAGGCGAAACATAAAATAATAAAGAAGCACTATCAGACCATATTCCAAAATAATGCC